>CAZLNZ010000008.1:38425-84649 GCA_964561145.1 uncultured Christensenellaceae bacterium | reverse complement strand
CTACACTAAGTTCCACACTTATTTACACTGTGGAATTTACTTTGGGAATTCACGGAAAATTTTCAATCTATTCTTCAACAATTATTCAAACAAGCGGATTTTATACATCCCATTCTTATTCACCGCTTGGGCAACCGTGACAACCTTCGCAGCTACCGTTGCACTGATTTTCTTCAACGTTTGTAGCCCACTCAACATATAGAGCATAAACGCTATCGAGAATGTCGTCATCAGCTTCGGGAATCAATGTTACTTCATTCTCATCGTTTTCATCAATAACCTCGAAGATTGCGCAACTGTCGTCATCCAATCCGGGATATTTCTCCAAAGGATGAAGAATGGCATAGTTTTTGCCTTCGAAAGCAATTATCTTTACAATCTCAAAGGGAATCTCTTTTCCATTGTTATCGGGGATATTAACCACGTTCATTTCATCATAATTATCCATATTAACCTCCATATGTTCAGCATATTCTATCTAAATACGCCCTTAAAATCACAACTGCCGCCACTTTATCGATAACGGTTTTTCTTTTCTCGCGTCTTACATTTTGCTCAATGAGAGCTTCCTCTGCAGTAACCGTAGAAAGTCTTTCATCCTGCCAGTCTATGGGCACATTTATAAATTGTTTAAGATTTTCTGCAAAAAGTCTTGTCTTTTCAACTCTAGGTCCCTCTGTTCCATCCATGTTGAGCGGTAAACCGATCACAACCAAGCCGATTTGATATTTTGAGATAATAGAAGCAATGTATTGAAAATCAACATCTCCTCCTTTAACTCTATAGCTTTCAAGCGGATTGGCTGATATTCCCAGAGTATCACTATAAGCCATTCCTATTCGTACATCACCGACATCTAATGCTAAAACTCTTTTCATCCTTTGTTACCCTTTATTTCCTTAGCTCTGATCAATCCTTTCTCTAGTCCGTTATTTGAAGGAACATAAAATTTTTCATCCTTTAAATCATCAGGCAAATATTGCTGCTCGACCCAACCGCCATAGGCATGCGGATACTTATATCCCTGTATTACTTCTGTTTTGTAATGTGTATCCCTTAAGTAAACGGGAACAGCGGAATCACCATGAGATAAAGCACATTCGGAAGCTGCTTCCAATGCATTTACAACAGAATTCGATTTAGATGCCTCACAGATATAAATTATAGCTTCAGCCATTGGGATTCTTCCTTCAGGCAAACCAAGGTTTTGCATTGCAGTCAAACTTGCTACGGCAATCGGTAATGCTTGCGGATCAGCCATTCCCACATCTTCTGCGGCATGAATTACAATTCTTCTGCAGATAAGCATAGGATCACAACCTGCCTGTATAAGTCGTTCACTCCAAAACAGCGCAGCATCGGCATCAGACCCTCTCATACTTTTAATAAATGCGGAGATCATATCATAGTACAAGCTTTCATCTACGCACATCGATGGTCTTTGAATAGATTGTTCCGCGATCTCCTTAGTGATAACAGTCTGTCCCTCTTTCGATGGCGGGGTAGATAAAACGGCAAGTTCCAAGGCATTAAAAGCGGACCTTAAATCACCGCCGCTTGCCCAAGCAAAATGATGTAAAACATCATCTTCAACAGAAACATTATATCCTGCAAGTCCCTTTGGTGAAGTTATCGACGATCTTAAAGCCTGCAAAATATCCTCTCTTGATAGCTTTTTAAACTCAAAAATTCGACAACGTGAAACAATAGCCTTTGTCATCGATACATATGGATTCTCTGTGGTTGAACCGATAAAAACTATGTCGCCCGATTCAATTGCCCCCAATACACAATCACTTTGTGCTTTGTTCCATCTATGACACTCGTCAAGAAGCAAATAGGTTCTTCTGCCGTACATCTTACGTCTATCTCTAGCCTTATCGATTATAGCTTTTGCCTCGGCAACACCGCTTGAAACAGCGTTGAGTTTTTCAAAATGCCCGTGAGTATTCGATGCAATAATATTAGCTAAAGTCGTCTTACCTGTACCGGGGGGACCATAAAAAATACAACTACCTAACCTATCGGCTATGATAGCTCTTCTTAAAAGGGTACCCTCTCCTACCAAATGCTTCTGTCCGTAAAAATCCTGAAAGTTACTTGGACGCATTCTGTCTGCCAAAGGACCTGTATCGGTATTTTCACACATATCGAATAGATCTTCCATCGGATTAATTTTAGCACAGAAGCATTAATTTGTAAATTACTATAAGATATTTTTTTCTCCCTTATCTTGATATAACACTTCAACAAATACCTTTCCTTTATTTTCAAGGGGTGTAATATACTTCTCTGAAAATATTCTTCCGTTTATAAGGATAACATCTTCTACACCTTTTTTAACAGAAAATATATACTCACTTCCTCTAGACCTAAGTTTAAGCTCTCCTCTATCGATAAAAGAAGGAAATCTAGGAGTAAAGTATATCCTTCCCTCTACAAAATTAAGTCCGAAAAGATATTCTGTAACCATTACATAATACCAAGAAGCAGAACCTGTATACCAGCTCCAACCGGCTCTACCTTTATAATCGCCGCTATATACATCAGCGGAAAGCACATAAGGTTCACCTTGATAAATTGTCACATCGTTTCCCTGAGATTTTGCAATCGGATTGAGCATATTCAAAAGCTCATATGCCTTATCGTAAAAGCCTGCCTTAAATAGGGAACATACAAACCAAATCGCACCATGTGTATATTGACCACCGTTTTCCCTAATACCCTCCGGATATGCACCGATATATCCATAATCATTCATTTCAGCAAAAGGCGGTGAGAATAGCTTAACAAGTCCGTAATCATCATCGACAAGCTCTAAAGCCGTTTTTAAAGCTGTTTTATATACCTCTTCATCTACAGCACCGCAAAGACACGAAAAACTTTGAGTTAAAATATATAGTGCACATGCCTTGTCCCCCTTTTTACCGACGACGTCTCCGTTATCATCATAATATGCGATAAATCTATCGCCCTTAAAGCTTTTATTGATTCCGTCCTTTAATCTATCGAGAGAACGAATAAGACCTAATCTGTCGGCTCCCTCAAACAGTATAAGGCAATCGGTAATAACGAAGTAGGCAAATTGACTTAACCATACACTTTCTCCTATTCCGTTCTTACCGATTTTATTCATTCCGTCATTCCAATCTCCGCCTTTGACAAGTAACAAATCGTGTGTGCCAAAATCAAGTACTCTATCGATTGCAAGCTTTAAGTGTATTCTAAGGGTTTCGCTCGCCCTCTTCACCGTAGGTCTTTCATAACGTGAATATTCATCATCGTCAAGCACTCTACTATGCAAAAAAGGCAATCTCCGTTCTAATATTGACCTATCGCCCGTTCTATGGATATATCTTTGTGTTACATAACATAAAAATAGGACATCATCGGTATTTCGTGTTCTAATACCCATCATCGGCATATGCCACCAATGCATGACATCTCCCTCCTCATACTGTCTGGAAGCACAGAGCAGAATATGTTCCTTTACCCTTT
The DNA here is from genome assembly GCA_964561145.1 of uncultured Christensenellaceae bacterium. Lineage (GTDB taxonomy): Bacteria > Bacillota > Clostridia > Christensenellales > CAG-1252 > RUG14300. The sequence continues at coordinate 81,151 of CAZLNZ010000008.1, read as the reverse complement.
CGGGATCTGAATACAGAAGTGCCAGACAATCTTGCAATTGATCTCTAAACCCATATGCCCCGCCACATTGATAGAAAGAGGCTCTGGCATCGAGTCTTGCTCTCACCTGCTTGTATAAGCACAAGTTGTATAATATATTCAACCTAAGGTCAGGAGTTGTAATGGTTATTCCGCCATAATCCGACTTAACATACGCTGATTTTCTTACGACCTTTTTACCCATAACTGCTTCCGATTCTACTTCGTCATTACTTACACTTACCGATTTTATAAACCCATACAAACAGCCGCTAGGTTTCCTTTTCTCTTTCTCTAGTAATCCTAAAAGCATATCCTCACCGATAAAAGGCACTCCCTTATTACAACAGTATTCCATAGATAATCCGTTCACCCTATTAACTATCTTTAGTCTACCGACATCGAAAATTTGTGCATAATATCCTTTAGACGGTTTGTAGCCCAAGCATGGTCTAAAAGCAAAAATCGCACTACAATCTAATTCCCCCTTTAAAGATCTCAAAAAAAGTTTTTTACAAATATTACCGCTTTCATTAACTCGAACTACTAACTTTCCTTGAAGTTCGTTTATGGAAAAATGATAAACGCTTTTATTATTCTCAACAAAGTACACGGTTGAAAGATAATTGCAAACATCATATAATTTTCCATCATAAAAGATGTATACAAACTCTCCGGATACATCATACATCTCGTCGTTATACCAATTGGTAAGTTTATATTCTCTACTATTATCAGCGAAAGAAAAATGAGAATTATCCGTTGTGATAATACCACCCTCTTTTGAACAAAGAACATTAGAATAGGGCTTTAAGGTGCTTTCGGCAAACGGCACAACCATATACCCGTATTCCGTAAATCCACCTTCGCCCGCTCTAATCGATTCCAGCTTGATCTCCGGCTTCAAGGGATATACAGGGTTAAGCCTAATAATGGGCTCAGCACAATCATCTAAATCTGCAAATATCGCATAGTCTTTTTTCCGATGCAATACAGACCCATTAAAAACAATTTGTTTATCCTCTTCATTTAAAAGAATAAACTCATTCTCGTAACCCAACCTTAAAAGAGATAAAGAAAGCGACTTCAACTCATTTCCACGTTTTAGATCCTCCCTCTTAATTCCGATTCTTATTGTTTCATCAATTCTTTTCGACGATTCAAATTGAGGATAGAATCCGAGCATGGTTTTACCGATTATATTTGCTGTTTGATCTGAAAACTCAACTTGTTCTTTATGATAACGTTTCGTTTTTTCAAACAGGTCGAACCCTTCCGACAACGCCTCATAATCCCAATTAACACGTTGTCTACTATTTTCACCAACAGCGAGCACAATGAATACATCGTAAAAATCACTATCAATAAAAAGCTCTCCACAAATAGCGAAACAAGGATATAATACCCTTCCTTCTGATATATATTTTCCCTTATTAAAAAAGCAAGTTTCCTCACAAAAGCCTTTGTTTCTCTTAGTAACGTTCAACTTATTAGTATCTATTTGAGCATTTCTTAATCCGAAAACTTTTACTGATAATTTCGGACAAACATCATTGTTAACACGACCAAAGCTTGCACCCATCTCAAACAATCTACTCTCAACAAACATATCGAAGAATGCTTTATGAGAATACAGCTCATCCTCTGTACATAATGATATATCCAAATAATGTGAAACTTTTATTCTCTCCACCCGTCCTCTGCTAAAAAATCTTAAACGTCTAACCTCACCTAATCCGGACGGCAATAGCTTGATCCTTTCTTCACAGTCCAACTCTTCGTTAGTATAAGTTACAGATATTCCGCCTAACGTAGAGGTTGTTTTTTCATATAAATTCATCGGACATATCTGTCCTTCTCTCATTATATATGTTTTACATTGTCCCCACTTTTCAGGATATGGATAAAAAGGGCTTATCAAGTAACCATTACTAACCCTTTTAAATACTCCGACCGATGTACAACCTAAAGCATATTCTCCACTTGACAATATCGAGCCCTGCATTAATGTACTGTCACTCGTAACAGTAGAAAGCACTCTCTCGTTTTGAGTTTCTCTGTATTTGTAAACCCCACCTTGTCTTTTCATAACATAAGGCTCGGCAAGAAGTAATCTAACAGAGTGCATTTCAGGATTTAAAATAAACAGCTCGTTTAAATAACCATTGTATAGTTTATTAACACCTGCCGCTATAATCATCCCCTGGTGATGGGTCATTTGCATTGCAACTATAGTATCATCTACAATCCCTTCATAAAGCCCTGTTCTGCAGAGCATTCCTTTTGCTATATAATTTTTCAAACATTTCCCGACCTCACCCTTTGAAAACGGAAGAAATAAAATCGCCGAATATGGATTGTATATTTTGCCTAAAACCTCGTATTTCATTGCAAGAGTCGACTCTCCGTCCGGTGCGTATTGATAATGCATATTTTCATCATATTCTGTAAGACCGCCTTCAGATATCCCGAAGTAGCCGTGCTTTGACCTCTTTTGGTGTAATTTGAATGCATTACGCTCTGAAGCTTCGAGCATTGAATAGCGTGGCGGTCGAATAAAAATACTTGGCATCATATACTCGAATGCCGAACCATACCATGATAAATATGTGTTGTTATTAAAGGAAATAATTGACCTTGATAGGTTAAACCACGCACTTACATATAGCCCTCTGGAAATTGCAATTAGATATGCAAGCCGTGACTCACTCTCAAGAACATCGTAATGTCCCTCGAAACAATTCTCGTTTACTTTATAGCAAATTCTTAGCAAACCTCTTTCATTGTCGAATAAAAAAGAAAAATCCGCATCGTTTAATGTATCGACAAGGTCGGAAAGTTCACTGTTTCCGCACTTTTTCGCATAACCTTTTACACAGAAAAGTGCAGCACAAAGGTTTGCACTATCGGCTGTGGAAATAACTTTATCTTCCATGGGAACTAACATCTCGACATCGTACCAATTGTAAAAATGTCCTTTGTACCTTTCTAGTCTCTTTAGAGAATTAAGTACTTTTAAAAGTTTTTCTTCTCCTTCCTGTTTATCACAGATACCCGTTCTTATTCCGCAAAGAATAGCTATGAGCATAAAACCGAAGTTAGTTGGAGAACTCATTTTGCAATCCTCGGTTTTAGGATAATACTGAATATTATCTCGAGGCAAATCATTTATTGTTATGTTATCGAAATACTTATATGATTTGATTATAATATCCTTAATAACTTCATTTTCTTGTATATTATATTCTTCCTCGATAAAACTCCCCTTATATACAATAAAGGCGTACATAACGTATACACCGGCATATGCTATAAAATAAGGGTTAAAGCTAAGAAAACTCAAAACCGTCATTAACATCTTAGAAGGAAGAAAAAGCTTGCTGTATACCGAAAATCTTCCTTTGCCCTGAGAAACATAAAAAGGTCTCCACTCAAGAATCTTTTTACTACTTGTCAATGACTGGAAGGTAGCTTTAAAATATACCTTCAAGCCCTCAAAAGCATAATAAGGTAAAAAGAAAAATCTTTCTATAAGATGTGCAACATTTTTCAAAATTTCTCTAAAAACATAGTGGACTCGAATTTCCACAACCGAAAACAAGGCTTTTAAAATCCGACAAATGAAGGGTAAGGATATAAGAAGCATGGAAATGAGTAGCATACTATAATTCATTGTAACGATACCGAGGAACGCACTTAAAAGAATCATCGAATCTCTAACGCAATCAAGTGCATTGATCAGTAAGACAAGTTTGTAAATAACTCCGATATTATTACTTATTTTTTCTCCGTTTTTATTTTTTACTCTCGGAGATAGATAAGGAAGAAGGAGGACATCTCCTTTTTTCCATCTAAAATACCGCTCCACATCATTTTTAAAGTTTTGAGGTGCATCCTCATATATACTTTGTTTCAATGACCCTGTATGCAAAAAAGCACCCTCGATGATATCATGACTAAGGATACGACCATCGGGAAAGGTATCATAAAGTTTTGCAAAGCCATCGATTCTTACAATTCCTTTACCGCAAAAAAGTCCTTTATCGAAAACATCGGAATAAAAGTCATTATAACAAGGATAACAGTCTATCGAGCCATCTTCAGAGTATCTTTTAGAATACCTCGTTATTATTGAATATTTGTTGATTTTGGCTCCAAAGGATAGAATATCATAACTGTCGTTCATTGGATGCATTATTGTATTAATAGCTTTTAGTATAGCAGATGGCAACAGCTCGCTGTCATCGTCAAGAAGTATTGCATATTTAGAGTCTTTAATCTCTTCCTTTATCTCATAGAATTCATCCGATGAAATAGTAATATACCTGAAAAGCTCTAAAATTGCTCCTCTCTTTCTTTCTCTGCAAAGTCTTTTATTGTTCTCGACAAATTGCTTTCTTAACGCAATCTGTATTCGATTATTCGATTTGTTATACTCCCTGATTATTTCTCTTAATTCCTCAATTTCCGACTCCGGCATGTGTTCGTAATCGACATCTACCAACAAGCAATAAAAGACGTTCTCATCAGAAAGATTTGCGGCAATGCTTTCTATTTTAAATCGCCCGCTTTCAAGAGACTCTCTATCCTTAACGTAATAAGAAACGACAACCGTCGTTTTGGCCTCGTTCGGTACATTTTCATAGTTAAGAGAATATACCGGAGGTTTTTGTTTTAAAGAAAATATTATCCTATAAAAATGTTCTATGGGCTTAATAACACATATAAAAAGCATCGGTATATAAACAAAAGCTACGGGAATGGCTACGAATAAAAGCGGACTCAATGAAATCAGAACGGAAGTCAAAAATACAAGTAATACATAAATAATATCAAGACTTGATTTTTTATTTGTTACCGTTCCTTTTTTTATATATTCCCGAATGCTTGCTTTATTTAATACTTTACCCAATGGTACGTTAAATGTATCACTCATAGAAACTGCGAGCTCGGCAATGGCTGTTTCTCGCAGATTAAGTTTATCTGACAATTGATTTATTTTATTGAGATAATACTTTTTTGTAATCAGCGATTCCTTATCATATATTTCTATCTTCTTTAATATCTTATCCGCCCTTGCATATCCGAAACTGAGTCCCTCTTTCAATACTTTTTCATTTCTAATAACCTCAACAACTCGCTCTACAATCAAAGCATAACTTAGTAATGAATTATCGAAGGAACTAATAGATTCCTCGGCAATACTTTCGTATAAATCGGGAATCTCGGCATATTCGTTATAAAAATACCAGAATGAATTGCTTTGTATTCTTTTAATCTTCTGTTTATAAACAAATTTCAAAGTTCTCTTTTTCTCGTTATATAAATACTTACTCTTCTTGAACAAATAAACACATTTTTCGAGTTCTGCATAAGAAAGCATCAAAGAAAACAGCTCGATTTCCTTATAATCCAGTTCTATAACCTTTTGAACCTTTTCAATATAGTCTTTTATCTGAAGTATAGTTTCATCATACCCTCTTGTCACTGCAAAGCGTGCAAGGACAAGAATCCGCGGCACCCCGTTATAGTATGGCAAGGATTTACAACGCATTACCTGAATATCTTTCAGTACTCGATTAAACAAATAAACATTTTCGCACATCTTGATTTCAAATGGAAAAAGAAGTTCGCCATTCTCTTTACGTCTAATTGTATTTCTATAAAAGACCTTAAGATAGTATTTATATCTAAATACAGAAAGAGGTTTCCCCCATCTTGTGATTTTATTTAATTGTTCGAAATCCTTGACTTCAATGTTTATTATTTTCGGCGAAGAAGACTCTGCAATGATAAACAAAACGAAAGATAGGAAAAACAACGCAATAAAGATGTAAATCATATATCGATTATTGTCAATGGAAATAAAGAATAAACGAGCTATTATAAAAAAATACCGCCGAAGCGGTAGCAAGATCGGTCTATAAGCCGAGTTCTGTTTAAACGATCATCTTTCTTGACCTATTGTTACCAATAGGTTCCAGCGTATGCGAGAGTAGCGGACAACTTTAACCTCTCTTACTTGCACCGAGCGGGGTTTACATGGACCTCGAATGTTACCACCCAAGCGGTGAGCTCTTACCTCACCCTTCCACCCTTACAGATTTAATCTGCGGTATATTTCTGTTGCACTTTCCTTAAAGTCACCTTCACCGGTAGTTAGCCGGCACTCTGTCCTATGGTGCTCGGACTTTCCTCACTTTCGTGCGATCGTCCAACCGACTTGCAAGATAATCTTAACACAATTACAAACTAAATTCAACTAATTTTCAGATAAAAGCAACTATGAGTTTTTTGTCGAATATACTAAACTATGAGTATTTCAAAATATAGTAGATCCTTAATCGATGAAGCCTTATGCCTAACACTGTATCTTGACGAGGGAAAAGGCTTCCAAAAACCATTAGAGAAAGAAAAGGAGGAGGAATACTTTTTAAGATTAAAGGAAGGCGATGATAATGCCTTAAACACACTTGCATCTCACAATATGAGATTGGTAGTACATATTTCTAAAAGATTTCTTCAAAATGCCGATCCTGATGACCTAATCAGTATAGGCTCGCAAGGATTAATAAAGGCAATTACGACCTTTGATATATCCAAAGGAAACCAATTTTCGACCTATGCGGCAAAGTGTATAGAGAATGAAATCTTAATGTACTTGAGAGCAAATAAAAAACACCAATCGAACGTTTCAATTTTTCAACCAATCGGTTCTGATAAGGAAGGAAATGAAATAACTTTAGCCGAAACACTTTTTGATGAAAACTATTATGTTGGAAAAGAATGCGAAAACGCATCGGTCAATGAAGAACTAAGAAAAATACTTGAACGTGTTTTGACATCAAGAGAATTTTACATATTATGTTACAGATATGGACTATTCGGAATTGATAGAATAACGCAAAGAGAAATTTCGGAAAAGCTAAAAATATCTCGTTCCTATATTTCGAGAATAGAGAAAAAGGCTCTTTTGAAAATCAAGAATTATGTAACCGAACATAATATAGAATTATTATAAAAAAATCGCTATCGTCGATTTTTTTATAATGTAACAATCAATTTGCTGTACCTTTCGGATGTCGGAATAGAAATAATAAGCTTGACTGCCGTTAACTCTTGGGATTTCTTTTTATATAACTTGTTTATCCTATCATCACCGTATTTCCCGTCTCCGATGATAAACATTCCATGATAAGCAAGTTGTGCTCTAATTTGATGTGTTTTCCCGCCATAAATAATAACCTCGAGATTCGTTAGTCCATCGTTTCTTGATAATACACGATAATCCAAATCTATTTTTTCACCATTGACAGGATGGTCATATACCCTTACTCTCCCTTTTACAGAATCCTTGACAAGGTAATCGGAAAAATGACCGTTATTGGGAGTAACATCGCCATACACCGTGGCTTTATAATGTTTTTCGACATATCCTAGCTTCATAGCCTCGAGAAACAGCTTTTCGGTTCTTTCATTCCTTGCAAACATCAACAAACCGTCCGTGTTTGTATCAAGTCTATGCAATAATAAAACTCCGTTTAAAGCATAATCGACCAAGGAGGAAAAAGAACGTTCGCCATCGGAAGTTACGCCTTTTGGCTTATAAACAACCGCCAAATCATCATCTAAATATAAATACTTAATAGGAACAGCGAAAGGTTTAAGATAAATATATACGACGTCGCCTTTCATCACCTCATACTGCTCCCCTACCTTTTTACCATTGACACTAACTTCTTTTTTACGGATAAGCTTCATTAAAAAATTGTAGGAAAGCTCAGGGAAAAGCTTTTCTACAATCCTATTAAGCTGACCACTGAAGGGACTAATTCTTTCAAAATACTTATCGTTAGTCATTCTTCTTATTTTTAAGCATATCGCCAATCTCTTTCATAAAGGTATCGACGTTTTTGAATTCTTTATAAACACTGGCATATCTTATATATGCAACGTCATCGAGATCCTTTAACGCTAAAAGAACCATCTCTCCTATCTTTTCACTCGAAATCTCATTGCCGGAACCACTGCGAATTTTATTCTCGATATCTTGAATTGCACTATCAATCTTGACAATGGGCACCGGACGTTTTTCACAAGCCTTAATAATGCCCGCTCTTATCTTTGATACATCATACTCTTGTCTGCCGCCGCCCTTTTTAATTACGTATATAGGCATTTCTTCAACGGTTTCATATGTCGTAAATCTTCTACCGCAATTGACACATTCTCTTCTACGTCTAATGGATTTATAGTCATCAGACATTCTACTATCAACAACCTTACTTGCTTTACATCCACAATACTTACAAATCATAATAACCTCTCTAGATAAATTAATTATACCCAACATATTGTGCTCTGTAAAGCAATTTTCTATCAAAAAATACAAAATATAGTATCCATTACGTACAGCCTAATGTTGGAGGAAGATTAACAAGTATTATATCATCGCCAAGTCTAACTATTGCACGCCAAGGAATAAAAATACTATTTTGATTGACCACATTTTTAAACATACCTTTATCACTTGGCAGTATTAACCCCAAAACTTGCCCGGACGTAGTCAAGCTTAAGTCAATGATTCGACCCAACTTCCTTCCGTCATTAAGGTTAACAACTTCCTTATTTCTTAATTCGCAAAAAGTAATATCCATATAGAATTATATGTATTTCGCCATGAGATTATTATGAAAAAAAGTATAAAACGTATTCTTTCGACAAATAATAAAAAAGTACATAGGAGGAATTAATGAATAGAAAAGTAGTAATACCGGGGGTGGATACGTCAAAGATACCTAAACTAAGCAAAGAAGAATCGCATGATCTTTTGATTAAAATATCACAAGGAGACAAAGAGGCACGCCAACGTTTTTTATATGCAAATCTAAGGTTGGTATTGTCAATAGTTCACAGATTCAACTTTGACGAAAGACTTAGCGATGATGTTTTCCAAGTCGGATGTCTGGGGTTAACAAAGGCACTGAATAATTTTGATTTAAAATACGGTGTAATGTTTTCGACCTATGCTGTACCTATGATTATAGGAGAAATACGAAGATTTCTACGAGAATGTACCCCGTTAAAAGTCGGACGCAACGTTAGAGATATTGCCTATAAGATAATGCAAGCAAGAGAGTTGGCTGCAGAAAACGGTGATATTGAACCTACGTTGGAGAATATTTCAAAAAAAATGAATATCCCGGAAAGAAATTTACAAGATGCTTTAGATGCACTATCGGATACAATATCTTTATATGATCCTGCATACAATGACGGAGAGGACAGTGTTCTAATAATGGATCAAATTGCCGATCACAAGGACGGAGAAGAAAAATGGATTGATAAGCTCGATATAAAAAGAGCAATAAACGGATTATCAGAAAAAGAAAAACAGGTTATCGAACTCAGATACTACAAAGGAAAGACTCAAAGCGAAGTTTCCTCTTATTGCAATATATCGCAAGCACAAGTTTCCAGACTTGAAAACACAGCCTTATCCAAATTAAGATTGGCATTGTCGTAAAACTTGCTATTGTTTAAAAAGAAGTTGCTGACCTTCGGCAACTTCTTTTTCATAACTTGAGGATCTACGAACGAGGTAAACATGTAAATATCCTACCCCGAAAGATTAGTTTTTTATTCTTCCTTTAATTAATATACTTTCCCAAGTCCTTTCTAAGCTTAACAAGAACCTTCTTTTCCAATCTACTTATATAGCTTTGAGAAATACCGAGCATATCCGCTATTTCCTTCTGTGTTTTCTCTTCAACGTTTCCCAATCCGTAACGTAGCCTTAATATGAGTTTTTCTCTCTCGTTTAACCTTGACAGACTTTGATATAGATATTCTATCTCATTCTGTCTTTCAAGATCCTGATTAATTTGGTCCGGTTCGGTCCCAATGACATCACCTAATAATAGTTCATTTCCTTCCCAATCGGTATTTATCGGTTCATCGAGAGAAACCTCTAAACGTCTTTTTGAAACCTTTCTCAAGTACATTAGGATTTCATTTTCTATACATCTGCTTGCAAAGGTTGCAAGCTTTATGTTTTTATCCGGATTAAAAGAGTTAACCGCCTTGATTAATCCCATGGCACCGATGGAAATAAGTTCTGAGCTGTCGGGGACACTGCCCTCGAACTTTTTGGCAATATAGACCACCAATCTTAAGTTTCTCTCGATCAATTCCCTTCGAGCTTCATCATCGCCTTCCTTGAATCTTATTACAAGTTCATTTTCCTCTTCCCTAGTTAAGGGTTTAGGCAAAGGTGCACCATAAACGTAGTCAACTCTTTTTTGTTTAAATAGTTTTTTAAGTAGCCCTATAAATCTCTTAAATATCATTATCAATTCTCCTTCAGATTATGTGAGAGTAATATATCAAAGCCGTGAAAATATTTGTCTGTTTTAATGGCATTTACATTATTATAGGTATGCTGTTTGCCTTCAAAATATATCTTTATTGACGGTATAATTATTACTTCTTTTATTTCGCCTCCATTTACTGTTTGAGTTAATACATAGTCACTCGGCTTTATATCGTAAAACAACTTAGCAACCTTTTTATCTAAAAAAATGACACCACATCCATCTGAAGCGGTTACCTTGTTACCGTTATCGAAGAATCCTTTATACACTCGATGATTTATTTCGACATTAACATAATCCGATTTCTTTTTTAACATCAATTTCACAAGCAGTTTCCGTCCGAAAACAAAGATAAGAATGGCTATCGTACAAATAATAAAAACCTTCCCTCCATTGCTATAATAAGACTCGGTCGAACCTACCAAAAGAGATATGATTCCGCTGAAGAGTGATGAGACGATTGTATATACAAATAAGATACTAAAGCGATGTCTTATAGATGCTTTAATAGTTAACGGATAAACAGTCGACAACAATGTTCCTATTTTAAATATAATAGTAAAAGTCTTAGGTATAATGGGATATACTAATGCAAGTATAGTACCCAATAATGCAGAAATAACCCCTTTATATCCCTTGATTGAATAGTATTTGCAAACAATCAATGCTATAAAAAAATCAAGAGCAAAGTTATCTATGATCACGTACTCAACGTATATTACCATTGCTTAAGTATACTATAATAAAACCATATTATTTTGGAAAAGAATGAGGATAAAAAAATAAAAATGCAATTTATTTATACAATACGATATAAATGTTATACAGTGCAAAGGGAATGTAGTACAAAAAAAGTTAGGAAATAATACAAATTTGCTTGGCACGGCATATAAATATCATACAGAACGAAAAGCAAAACCGGCAGTCGAACTACGCAAGATTAATGCATTGAAGCAGTACTTCATCCCCCCCTTTTTAATAGGATTTCTCAAATAATCCACGGCACCAAACAGATCCGCTCGAGAGAACAAGTAATACCGCATTCAATATTAATCTCGATCCATAAAAAAGAATCCCCTCGGTAGATTCCAAAGAGGATTCTTTATATTCATATTAACTCTTATACGTAGTTAAAAATAACGTCAAGCCTATTTAACGGGCTCAATATAAATCGTAATGGCTGTACGTGCATTTTCTGCATAAAGGTTAAATCCCTTCATCAAGGCACTACCTTTAACTCTTGCAATACTATTTACACCATCAATATCACGAACAGTATAATATTTAAGCCTGCAGTAATAAAAGCGAATTCTTTATAATCCTTCTCGGTATTATTGTGAGCAAAGCTCCAACCACCGCTGTACCCATCGTCCGAGAATTTATCGACTTGCTTAAGTGATAATATCTCTATGGTTTTATCAAATGAACCGTATATTTTGACAGATTGATGTTCTTCATATGAATATTCTACAGAGGAAGATGCAAGAGTTGATTCTCTATCATCAACTACATCGAAGTAGGCATTTATTGTAATCAACGGGGTTTTAATTGCAATAGTATGCTTCCCTGCAGACAGATCTTCGAGAGAAGAAACGGGTATTGTCATTGTTTTAGCTTCAACATCAACATTTACATCTATCAGTTGACCATCTAGCAATGCATTGTAAGCATAACCCTTTGAATCGAAACCTATAGTATAATCATAGCCTACCTTGCAATCGGAAATGATGCTAATCGAGGGAACATCCTCAACCTCTACGACTGTAAAGTTGTCGAAATAGAAGGTTGTGCCAAGAATCTTTGCTTGAATCATTGTTCCGTTAATTATAGTGGACCCGTCAACCACAACCTCGAAGTGATGGACGATACCGTCATTATTCTCACCGGAAAGAAGGGTATATCTATTTCCGCCGCCAACTATAAAGGAAAAATCACCATCTGCGACGGAGTTCTCCGTCATATAATCGAAGGAGATTATATAATATCTATCTGTACTATAATGTACATTATACCAACAATCATAAGGTGAACGGTCGTTTTTCAATGTATATACGCCGTGTACGTCCAAACTATTACTTTCCATACTAGGAATAAACCTTAACACCTTTCCGTTCATTCCCTCAGGTCCGTCAAGAATAGCAATACTCTCTTCGGATACATATTGGTATAGAGAATTGTGACCGATTGTTGACAAATATGTGTCGTGAATGGTAGTAACGTCATAATCGGTATAGAATATAACATTGTTTACAACACTGAAGTTGTAATTGTCATGATTAGATAAAGATAAGGTAAAGTCTACCGTACCAATAAGCCTCTTCAGATAATCTGCCTTAATTGTCAACGAATTCTCACCAATCTCATAATAATCAGAATCAACTATATCATCACCGGATTTTAGAGAAACTATGCTTGTACCGTTATAATTAACAGTGAAGGTTACACCATTCTCCTTGCCAATGTCAATACTCTTGAATGTTTCCTTATCAAAGGAGGTTATCACTGAATTCTCTATGGTTAATTGACAGGTCGCAGCTTCGCCGTCGCCATCAGTAATTGCTTTTATCGCATACGAACCTAGATTGAGTGAAAGAATATAATCCTCAGCTAAAACAACACACTTCTTTTCCTCATCGAAGCTTACATATATGTTGGGAATTGCCTCATCGTTTATTTCAACAATATAGAGATTTGCCCCTTGCAGATTGATGGGAAGCTCCAATGGTCCTGCACCGAGTCTGTCATATATAAAAGATTCCAGAGAAAAACTTGGATCAAGCTGATTCCAAATAGCCTTAAACTCAACATCCTTAGCAGGCATCGTAAAGGAATCTCCTGCCTTGTAGGCATCTTGCCCATAACGCCAGCCACCGAAGGTATGATATTCTCTATCGAGTGAAGAATCGGGAATAGTAAAGCTAGCACCCTCTTGTTGATCTGCAATAACAGGTGCATTACCATTTCCACCGTTAATATCGAAGAAAACCTTGTATACAGCAACCATTTTCTCCCATGATGCAACTAATGCTACATCACCCTTAGGCATGGTAAACGTATCACCGGCTTTTAGCAGCTTATCACCATAGGTCCAACCTACGAAATCAAATTCATCTCTTAAAACGCTTGCCTCCGGAATTGTAACAGTATCGCCCTCTTTTACATTTTCTATGGGTGATAATTCTCCGTTACCGCCGTTAAGATCAAAGGAAACCTTATATACGGTAGGTTGAGGTATATCAGCCTGTTTATTCCAGGAAGCAATCAAAGTTACATTATCTTCAGGCATAACAAAGGTATCCCCCGCTTTTAAAAGCTTTTCACCATATGACCATCCTAAAAACTCGTAGCCATCTTTAGTAATGCTACTTTCGGGAATTGTAACCGTTTTACCTCCTTCAATGGCATCTATAGATGGTGATACGCCTGTGCCACCGTTAAGATCAAACGTAATACTATATGTTTGAGTCTCTTTGCATGCTGTAATGGATACAACCATGCATAAGCATAGCAGCACTAAAACAATCACAAATAACTTGTTTTTCATTTTACAAAATCTCCTTATTAATAGATTTAGTTTTACAAACTATCTTAAGTATAATAAAAAATTTTAATACAATCAATCCCTCAACTATTGCAAGAATTGAGCATTTGTGTTACACTTGGAGTGTAACAAACCAGAATCGAGGTACTTATATGACAGAAGATAAATACGGTATTACAAAAGACAAAGAGTTACGCATAACTAACCCTGATGACACAAACAATATAGCTCTTTTAGGAAGGGCTTTGGCTTCACCCATAAGAATAGAGATATTAAGATTGTTGAACATAAAGCCGATGCTTGCGTCTGACATAGCCAAAAAATTAAATCTTCAGGTGTCTTCTACCCTCGTTCACTTGAAAATTCTTGAGGATGCAGAACTTCTAATAGTCGAAAATAGCAAAAAAGGGAAAAGAACCATTACTTGGTATACATACACCACCCCCAAAATGGTATTGATTATGCGTAATCAAGTGGTAAATCAAAACTATAGGACTCCTTTAATATATGATATCAAAATCGGTGACTTTATCGATGCAGAATTCGGACCATCCTGCGGCTTCGCTACGGAATCACAGCAATTGAACGAAAACTCACCACGCACAATGTTTACACCGGACAGAAGAAATGCTCAAATAATATGGAATAAGCACTCCGGGTATATAACTTATGCAATTCCAAACAAATATTCCGACAGCGAAGACCTAAAAAGTATCTCCTTCTCTATGGAATTATGTGCTGAAACAAACGGATATAACAACGATTATCCGTCAGATATTACATTTTTCATAAATGATAAGGAGTTATGCACCTGGACATGCCCCGGAGATTTCGGTGACAGATACGGTATTTTTACACCACCCTGGTGGTTTTCAGAAAGTACAAAATATGGATTATTAACGACAGTGAGCGTACAATCAAATGGCGTTTATCTAAATCAAATGCTTGTCAATAAAAATGTTAAACTTGCCGATCTTAACTTGAACGAAGGAAGCAAGACAACCTTCAGAATAGAAGTAAAAAAAGATGCGATAAACTGCGGAGGCTTTAACATTTTCGGTGAAAAATTCGGAGACTATAACCAAGCAATCGTATTTACCGCCCTTTATGAGCGTTAAGCACTTCCCTTTGTTCAACTCTTTCCCCATATAAGCAAAGTCGTCAACTTAACCACGTACCCAGTATAGCATATATGGTATTGTCCACATAAAAGAGACATTTTTAAGCAAATGACTAAAACCTATCATACATATTCTGCAAAAAAGCACATTGTCTTATGTACAATGTGCTTTTATTACTTACCAAATTAATACTTCTTATCCCTCATCTCGGAGATAAAAGTCGGGACAATATCATCTGAAATGCTAAACGGATCACTAGGTTGCGGTTGAGCGGATTCAACAGGTGCTTCAATCTCCTCAAGTTCCTCTTTTTGAGGAGCATTTGGGGTTGAACTAATCTTGAAACCTGTTGCAATTACGATAACGTTCATCTTTTCGCCAAGTCCCGGAGTTCTTTCCAATCCGAAAATGATTTCAGCATCTTTCTTTAAAACATCTTTAACCAAGACTGTTGCCCCGTCGATCTCTTCCGTAACGAAATCTTCACCTGCCTGATATGATATAATCATACTAGTTGCGTTTTCGATAGTTGTACCGGTCAATGCATTCTTAACTGCCGCTCTAACAGCATCGAGAGCCCTAGCAGGTCCTTCACCGGAACCAATACCAATATGAGCAAAACCTTTCTTTTTCATTATTCGGCAAACGTCGGCATAATCGAGATTTATCAAACACGGAGTCGCAATTAAATCACCGATACCTTTTATTGCATTTTTCAAAACATCATCGGCTTGAGCAAAAGCTTTGTTAACACTTGTCCTATCGAGTTTATCATTAGGAATAACTATGATACTGTCTATGTACTTATTAAGCTCATTAATTCCGTTTTCGGCATTTTTCATTCTAGGAATACCTTCGAATACGAAAGGCTTAGTAACGACACCTACGGTCAAAATATTCTTACTTTCGGCAATTCTCGCAATAACAGGAGCAGCACCCGTACCCGTTCCGCCGCCCATACCTGCAACTATAAAACACAGTTGAACGCCTTCGAGCATATTTGATATCTCTTCTTCACTCTCCTCCGCAGCTTTTTGTCCCATCAACGGATCGGCACCTGCACCTTGACCACCGGTAACCCTTTTACCGATTTGTAAAAGCCTAACTCTTACAGAGGGTTTTCTTTCAACAGCGATCCTCTTTATATCCAACAATGCTTGAGCATCGGTATTTACTGCAACAAAGTTAGCACAAGTTATATCGGAATACATTAGACGAATAACAGCATTACAGCCTGCACCGCCAACACCAATCATCAATATATTACAAACCTTATTATCACTGTTTTGAAAACTGGTATAAGCCTCAAAGCTTTCAATATCGTACATAAGTAACCTCCTTACAAACTAAAACAAAGTGTTTCTCTTATTTAATGAAAGTGCGTAAACCGCTAAGCCTACCACTCTCGAATACTCGGGATTTTTATAGTTAGGGATTTGATATGGGAACACCTGACGAACGCTTCTTCCCGTCTTCTTCTCCAAACAGCCCTCAATTCCCCTGAGTGAAGATAATCCGTCACCGGTCAAATTAAGTGTAAGCTTCGAGATTTTACTATCCTCGCACATTTGAATCGATTTTGTAATCAATGTACCGATGACGCCTACACAATCATCAACCATGGATATGATTTTTTGACATGGAAATCTGACAATACCGTTTTCCGATTCAACCGAGTAAGCAGTATCTTCAGATGGAACATAGCTCAAGTCAACCTTTTCAAAAAGTCTTGCAGCTATGTTAAAGTCTGTATTTAGCCCTTTGGCTAGCCAGGCAATCAAATGCCCCTTGCCCCTGGAGAAGCTACGCATATAGCGAATACCATCACCGACCATAACGGAAACCGTTGTACTACGGTATCCGCAATCAACCAACATAACACCATTATCACGTTGAGTTGTATCAAACAATCCGAGCATTTCACAACGAGTTGAAGACAAATAGTTAATTTCCTGAATGCCAAGATTCCTTAAAATCGAGTTGATTTGAGTTATAAACGTGTTCTCAACCGCAATAAAAGAAAGATATCCTTCCAATCTCTTGGTAGCGACTCCGACAATCTCTGCAAGACAACCACCGCTATCCGGTCTATAGTATATAGGAGATTTGTCAATTACAGTATACTTTGAGGAATCGAAGGGGTTCGCCATGGCGTATAAAGCTTGGACATCCGACTCCTCGACCTTTCTTTGTTTTATGGAGTTGATGGTGCCCATGACTGCCTGAGAGGTACAAAATTCCGCAGGAACCCCGACATATAGCTTTTTAACCTTTCCCAGTGATTCCTTACACTTTGTCAAAAGTTGTTTTATAGCATCTGCTACATTGGCATCAGAGCTCCAACGAGAATTGACGAAACCGTCATAAGGAACCTGATGAGAAACCTCCACCGAATAAGAATCGGTGTACATTCTTTTAGCCACAAGAAGACGGAGCTTATGTGAACCTATTTCCAAAATGTATGCTTCTTTACTACGTAACATAATAACCTCGAATGCTTATGTAAATTATTATAATATAATAATTTGTCCGTGTCAATGCAAGTATTAACTCAATTGAAATAATATTTTCATTTTAATAGGGATCATTGGCTATCCAAGACCAACCTGCCCCGTCTTTAAAGTAAATATATCCGGAGGTTCTCTCGTAGGACTGCTCCCCCATATATCTATACTTTTCCAAGGCACTCCTTAACTGTGTTTCCAAATCGTTGTCACCTTTGAGTACAATTTTAACGCCCGAACGTAAGGCAATGTAAACAAGGTCGGGATTGTCGACGTCGAACTCAATCTTTTCAAAGAAATTGAGGAAAGCTGCCTCTCCAAGTGACTCATGATCTGCGACATAACCTATAACGTCGAGTTTTTTATTGAAAGTATTTTCCTTATTAAGCGTATTGCCCTCTTGAGGATTTTCAATTTCCAACCCTTCTACTAAAGTCGAAGATAAGAATAAGCTATCTGTTTCACTGACTATATCTAATATTTTCAATGAACTATCGATAATAACATAGAGCTCGCTATTCTTCATCTTAATACTCATAACAGGAGTACGTACGGTTATGTGGATAATAACAGAATCAGGGAACACTCTTTCAATGGAAGTAACCTTCAAATAAGGATTGGCAAGCTCGATTGAGGAGATAACTTCTTTTTCAGACATTAGAAAAATATTTTCGCCGGTATCAATACCCGAATCTTCAATAATCTTATCCTTGTCAATCAGTTGGGATTCAACCTTATTTCTTACCGTTATATTCTTAACTGTAAAAAGGGTCATATTCAACAACACAAAAGCAAGGATAATCGCAAGTATCAAAACAAAGACTACTATTCTCGCATTGCCTTTCATTCGATTACCTTGATTTCTCCTCCAAGCTTAGAATACAAAGCAGGTAAATTCTCATACCCTCTTTCTATCAAGCCAACGTTTTCTATGTTTGTATATCCACAGGCTGTTAAGCCTGCTATAACCAATGCAGAACCGCCTCTTAAGTCAGGTGCTTTTACCCTATGTCCGACAAGACTCGATGGTAACAAATACAGGGTATTTCCCTTGACGATTGTTCTTGCACCCATTTTGTCGAGCTCCTCAACGTATCGAAAGCGGTTTTCAAAAATATTTTCTCGAATAACTCCAAAACCGCCCGAGGCAAGTATTGAAGCGGAAAGCTGTGCTTGCAGGTCGGTTGGAAATGAAGGATATGGTGCAGTCTCCGCAATCGTCCTTAACGGACTCCTCATGCTAACAGATATTTTATCACTTTTTGTAGTTACTTTGCAAGAGCTTTTTATTAATTTACATAAAAGGGGCTGTAATTCATGGTAATCGGCACCAAACAATTCACAATCACCTGCAGTCGCACAGACCGAAAGAAGTATATCACCTGCTACAATTCTATCTCCTTTTATATACTCTACTCTACTCTTTAACCGATTTTTCCCTCTTATTTTAAGTATCTTATCTCCATTTATTTCAACACCGAGCTTTTTTAGATATTCAATTACGGCTTTTACTTCGGGCTCTATTGCTGCATTAACAATTTCGACCTCTTGTTCCAATCTCGCAGAAAGCATCAATAAATTAATCGTCGCCCCGACTGAAGGAAACCTTAAAAAGATTTTAGCGGGTCTAATACATTTCCACTCGAGAAAATTATACTCAATCTTTTGCCCATTTGTAACAACTGTTTGTTCGATAATTTCGCCACCTAATGCAATAAAACCCTTAAAATGAATATCCAAAGGTCTCAACCCCAACGAACAACCTCCAACCATCGGAAGATACAGTCTTTTCAAAATAGGAAGAATGGCTCCTATCAAATAAGAGGAACTCCTCAGCTTTTTCGACAGATCCGAACTAATAATACATTCTCTTACTTCTCGTGGATCAACTTCCAGCGTGTGTCCTGTTAACTCGAATTTCACGCCATATTGCTTAAAGATTTCCATTAAAGAAAAGACGTCATTTATCAACGGGATATTGTGTATAACTTGTCTTTCACCGCTCATTACGGCACAAGAAATAATGGGAAGTGCAGCATTTTTGCTTCCCTGAACGGTTACACTTCCGCAAAGTTTTTTTCCACCTTTAATAACGTATTCCTTCATATCTCTCTTTTTTCATTCCTATCTATTGACAATAAAAGCCCTATCGACGAAGTAAAGCAAATTAGAGAACTACCTCCGTAACTGATAAAGGGTAAGGGAATGCCTGTTGGCGGAATCGAACCCGATACGACTGCAACGTTTATCAATGTTTGCAAACAAATAACTGCCGATATTCCATAAGCCAGAAGCGCATCAAAACGATTCTTTGCACTTCTTGCAATGCAAAAACCCAAGAAAGACATGCCTAACAACATCATCAAAACTATTATTGCACCTATGAAACCAAGTTCTTCTCCTATTATCGAGAAAACAAAATCCGACTCTGCAAATGGCAAAAACATATGTTTCTGTCTACTATTAAACAAACCGACTCCAAACCATCCCCCAGAACCTAAGGCATAATACGACTGAATTAGTTGATACCCTTCCCCCTTAGGTGATGCCCATGGGTCAATGAAAGCGAAAAGTCGTTGCATCCTATATGGTTCGAGTACAATCAAAAGTATGCCACCAATTAGCATCGGAAGTATGAGAAACAGAAACACCTTTAATTTTGCACCCCCGATAAAAATCATAAAAAGCATCAATAGCGCTGTAAGAACGGTAACCGACATATTAGGCTCAAGAATCAATAGAACACACATAGATATTCCTACGCCCAAAATAGGCAATAAACCCTTAACTGTATCGGAACCATTTTTTGATAATATCGCACTTGAAAAAACAATTAAGCCGAACTTCGCAACCTCGCTAGGTTGTATTGTTGTTACACCTAGATTAATCCATCTTCTTGCACCATATGCTTCCACTCCAACCCCGGGAATAAAAATAATCGCAAGCAATATATACGACACAATTAACAACGGAATACTTGCCTTTATAACATACTTTCTTTTTACAAAAATAAAGAAAACCATAAAAGCAAGTCCAAAAGCAAGAGCCACGCCTTGTTTCTTTACATATTTAAAAGCATCTCCGTAGGTTTGCTCTGCAGCATAATTGCTTGCGCTATACAACATTACCAATGAAAATATGCAAACAATAATAGTTATAACGAGTAATGCGGTTCCTTTTATTGTAAAGGAGTTCCTTTTCCCCTCAAGCGAGGTCGGCAAGTATTTCATCAAAATGTCTACCCCTCTCTTCAAAGTTCGAATATTCGTCAAAGCTTGCACAAGACGGTGAGAAAAGAATATTATCGCATTTGAAATCGAGAGCACTTCTTACAGCCTCAAATAAGCTTGAAAAACGAAAACAGCTAACTTGGTCCCGCTCTGCCGCTTTAATAATCTTATCGGCATTCTGTCCCAACACGAATAAAACACAATCCTTAAGATTCTTTGTCAATCGAGAGTAGTCCTCGCCCTTATCAAAACCGCCAACAATCAATAATGTTCTCCCCTTAAGAGAATTAAGACCGCTAAGTGTTGCCGCAATGTTGGTTCCTTTTGAATCGTTATAAACACTTTTTCCGTTATATTCACCCATGTATTGCATCCTATACAATTCCTTCTTCAGGGGAATAGCTTTATAATAGTTTTCCTGTAAACCAAATGCCATTATACACATTGAAAGTGCCTGTAGAAAGTTTTCAAGCTCATATCCCCTAGGAACATATTCACCTTCATACAAAACATGCTTTAAGCCATCATTGAATATAACCCTATCCTTCTCGACATAAAGCATTCCCTGCCCGTTAAGTGAATACTCAAATAATTGCTTGTTTTTCGGTACATCGACATAATATGGTGAACTTCGATTAATCACAATACCTTTTTTTGTCAGTCGATATAGCTTCAGCTTTTGACGTCTGTACTCTGCCAATGTTCGATGTCTATCGAGATGATCGGGCTCAATATTGGTAATTACCGAATAGTCACATTTAAAATAAGAGGATTGCTCTAACATAAAGGAGCTAAGCTCACATATTCCGATACGACCATAATAGCTGCTCATCGGAAATCCGATATTACCGATTGCCTTACAGTCCAATCCTGCTGCAAGGCATAGTTGTTCAATATATCTAACCACCGTAGTCTTACCGTTTGTTCCCGTAACACCGAAGGTTGTATCGGAACCGGTAAGGTAAGCGAAATCGGGTTCGGAAAAGCAAGGTAATCCGCTGGAGATAATACGTGCATATTCTTCACCGTAAATAGACATATACGGGCTTATCACGCAAAAATCATACTCTCTTCGATTAATACAGTCATTATAGAAATCAGCTTCTCCTCTTAGAGTCTTTATTCTTTCAACAACCGATTTGCCACTTACTCCGTTACCGAATACTAAACACTTTTTTCCAGTTAAATCCACCCGCACACCTCAACAAAAGTACAGGATTGAGAATACTGCGATACAAGACGCTAAAATCGTAATAGACTTATATATTGCTCCGATTTGTGGTTCGCTATATCCTTTGCGTTGCAAATGATGATGAAAAGGTGCCATTAGAAAAGCTCTCTTCTTCGTCAACTTAAACACAATTACCTGTATAATAACGGATATGCAACTCCATACGAAGATTATGCCTACAAGTGGAATTAAAATATAATTTCCTGAGAAACACGAAATACATCCTAAAGCACCACCAAGTGCTAACGAGCCCGTATCTCCCATAAATATCTTGGCAGGCTTTTGGTTATATATCGAAAAAGCAAGTGTCCCGCCAAATATACACAGAGAGAAAATTGCCAAGCTATCATCAGAGAGTCTACCCTTTACGAACAATGCAAGATTGATAACGAAAAAAGCAAAGGAATATATATTAACAACTCCGCAAGCGAGTCCGTCCAATCCGTCTGTTAGATTAACTGCATTGGTTATCGAGATAAAAACAAGTGCAGACAATGGAATAATCCACACACCACAATCGATTGTTATGTTACTAAAAGGTATTGCCAAATTCCTTCCTGCATCGAGCTTATAACAATACCATCCGAGAAGCAAAGCTATGCAAAGTTCCGATACAATCTTTTGAATAGGAGACAATCCCTTATTATCTTCTCTTTTTAGTTTTAAAAAGTCATCTAAAAAGCCAATAAGTCCGTAACAAAGGGTTGCTATTGATGCAACAACGCCCGATGTAAGTCCCTTATAAGAGAAAATTATTCCGATACTCACGGCAGACAAAACAAAGGCTATGCCTCCCATTGTAGGTGTTCCTTGCTTTTCCTTGTGCTCCTCGACATATGAAAGAATAGGTTGTCCTCGCTTTAGTTTTTTTGCGTAGTGAATAACCAACGGAAGTAATAGAATGGTTAATAAGAAGCTTATACCTACACAGATTAAGTATATCAAACCTCTTTTCATTTTAAATATTTACAAAGCACTTGCTTATCGTCAAAAGGAAGTTTTTTACCGTTTATTTCCATAAACTTCTCATCTCCTTTTCCAGCAATAACTATTACGTCCCCTTTAGAAGCAATCGAAACAGCTCTTTCAATTGCCTCTTCTCTATCCAATATTATTTCAAGATTTTCAAAGAATGAGGCACCGCTTTCAATATCTGCAGCAATTTGCTGCTGATCCTCATATCGCGGATTATCATTTGTAATTATAATGTAATCGCTATACGCAGTAGCAACCGCTCCCATTTCCTCTCTTTTCCCTTTATCTCTATTTCCACCACATCCAAAAACGGTAATAAGTCGCCTACAGTTCATATCAAGTGCAGCAAGCAAGAGTTTTTTCAATCCATCGGGAGTATGCGCATAATCGATTATAGCCTTAATTCCATTTCGTTCATATACATTAAAACGCCCAGGAACCTCGATATTCTGAAGAGCCTTTTGAATTACCTGGGGCTTTATTCCGACATAACCCGCATATGCACATGCTGCCAATATATTGTAAACATTGAAAACTCCGTTCATTTCCGTATGCAAGTTAAAGATAACATCGTACATATTAACCGCAAAAGATAAGCCGTCACTCTTTTCGATATCTACGGCAAACACATCCGCAGGGTTATGGATTCCATAAGAAACGGTTGCAATTTCAGCATTCTTCAAAAGCTCGAATCCGACCTTATCATCGGCATTGATTATTGCAAGCTTTGAACGATTCTCTTTAAATATGCTCTTTTTAGCGTCAATATATTTTGAAATATCATTAAAGAAATCCAGGTGATCCCTTGAAACGTTTGTTAATATTGCAGCATCAAAGATTATACTATCCAACTTCTTTAAAAACAATGAATGTGCAGATGCCTCAATAAAAACATACTTGACACCGCTAACGCACATATCGGATAAATGCTTAAACAAAACTTCGGGATCGGGTGTAGTAAGGGTTGCATCGACTCTGGTATTTCCGTATTCTACAAATAATGTTCCTATATACCCTGCACGAAGCCCTGCTTTTGAAAAGATCTCTTTGAGCAAAAAAGCAGTTGTGGTTTTTCCGTTAGTCCCTGTAACTGCAACGATTTTCATCTTACGCTGGGGATTGCCAAAAAACACCGCACAAGCTTCAGCATACGCTTTTCTCGAATCGGAAACAAGGATGTAAGGGATATCTAGTTCTAATACCCTTTCCGACATAACGGCTACCGCACCGTTTGCAATAGCCTCTAGGATACATTCATGAGAATTTACATTTCTACCTTTCAAGCAAATGAAAAGCATATTCTTTTGTTCCGAGCGGCTATCTCGTGAAATTCCCTTGATTTCAACGTCCAAGCCTCGCATTTTTCCGCCGATTGCTTCGGCAATGTTGCTAAGTTTCATACTGCCTCCTTGTTAAAATGCGTTATTACTTTAGCATTTTAACAAGGAACAAATATCTTTTCAATAGGTAGGCGAAATCAGTCAGAATGTTTAAAAAAAGGCATATTTTCGTCAAGAAAAACGCAGGAACACAACAGAGTTATCATATACCTCTAATCCGCCCAACGGAAACTGTGAAGTAATGTATTCACCCTCTCCCTCTGTTTCGATGTATATACCCAATTTCTTAGCTTTAACCAAGGCTGTTGCGTAATCAAGACCTGTAAAGTCGGGAAGGGTAATCAAAGTTTTCGCACTTTCATTGCTCCTAGGCTCATTTTTATAGTTTAATATTTGTTTAAATATTTCCCCGACGTATGGTGCCGCAACCTGTGATCCGTAATATAAATAACCTTCAGGCTCATCAACGTAAAAATACACTGCATATTGAGGGTTTTCATACGTACAATACCCTATAAACGATGATAAATACTTGCCTCTATCTATGCTTCCGTTTTTATATTTTTGAGCAGTTCCCGTCTTTCCTCCGACATTATATCCGTCAACAGCGGCAAGTCTTCCGCTTCCCTCGCTTACGACGCCCAACAACAACCTTCGAGTTATCTCGCTTGTTCTTTCGGATACAATTCGCTTTCCTTCATCGGAATGATCGTAGACGAGCATTCCCGACTTTGTTTCGACTTTACTAAGAATATATGGTGAATTATATATACCGCCATTCAATATTGCCGATACCGTAGAAATTAGTGCAATAGGGGTAACGGCTATTGCTTGTCCGAATCCCATTCTAGCCAAATCAACAGGCTTTGCTTTCTCCTTAGATATCAATAGACCGCTTCCCTCACCAAGAAAATCGATATTGGTTTTACTTGTTAAATTAAACTTTTCATAGTATTCATACATCTTATCCAATCCGACTCTCAGTGCTAAATCCATAAAAACACAGTTACAACTGTTTTTCACACCCTCGGCAAAGGTTTGACTTCCATGTCCCTTTGTTTTCCAGCATTTTATTTTTTGACCGTCGATAGTACGACTTCCTGAACAATAAAAAACGTCATTTTCACTAACAACACCCTCCTCAAGTGCCGCAGCAATGGTAATTATCTTAAATACAGATCCTGTTTCGTAAACGTTGCAAATACTTTGCAACTTTGTTTTTTCAAACAACTCACTAAGATTGCTTCTATCAATATTATTAAGATCATAAGAAGGAGCTTGAGCCATTGCGACAACACCACCGCTATTAAGATCTAAAACGATACACCCGGCACTATTGGCTTGATGTTTTTCAAGTGCACTAACAACCGCACTTTCTGCGATGTTTTGGATATGTTTATCAAGACACAATGTCAAGTCGTATCCCTCAATCGAAGGGATATAATATATAGTATCGTCAAGCTCTCTTCCTATTATATCTGTCTTTGTAAGCTCCAGTCCGTCTACGCCCTCCAGATAATCATTATAGAAATACTCCAAACCCGACTGACCGGACGTATCGATGTTACAAAAACCCAACAACTGTGAAGCAAAGCTCCCATAAGGGTAATATCTAGAAATATCCTTGGAGAAATACACACCCTCGACACCCGATTGAATGATCTGATTTTTAGCCTCTTTTGTAATCTTTTTTGCAACACATATTTCCGATTGTCCCTTTTTGGCGATTTTCTCATACAGTCTTTCATAGCTAATACCTGTAGCATCGCTTATAGCTTTAGCAACGAGTGCGGGTTCGGTTATACATGAAGGTCTGATAAAGCAAGAATAACTTGTCTCAGTTCCTGCCAAAATCATACCATTTGTATCGAGAATATTACCCCTTTCCGCTTTAAGCGGAACATCTCTTGTCCATTGATCAAGAGCTTTTGCTCTAAGCTCTTCTCCGGACACAATTTGTGTGTAAAAAAGCTTAGACGCCACCAAAACAAAAAGAAAGGTTATCAGCAGCAAAGTCGCCAATAACCTTTTTCTAAATTGTGATTGAGATATCATTTCAGCCTCCGAAAATACTATTAACCCAGTCACAAACTTTATCGAACCAGTTAGTATCGGGATTCTCGGGTTCAACGTAGGGACTAACGTCAACAACCTCGGTTCCGTTTTCGGTGCTTATCGTATTCAAGCCCGTTTCATTTGCATAAGCATTTGTGGTACCCATCGAGATACCTCCGGCACTTTGAACGGTCACTCTAACTCCCTGACCTTCCCAAGCTGTTCCGGGAACAGTCAAAACAAGAGCGATAACGATGACTAAAACCATTACGCAATACAAAACGAGTATGTGAGTTTTATTACGGTCAAATACTCTTTCCTTTCTAACTCTTTTCACGGAGTTAACCCTATTAATTGTTTGAGAGGAGTTGCTTGTTCTCATAACGTTTTCATCGTTATAAGAGGAAAAACGGCGTTTATCTTCAAACTCTATTTCAGGCATAGCAGGAGTTCCTCTTTGAAGGCTTTCAAAAAGGGTATTACGATATTCTTGACTTAGTTCCTCTGCTGCAAAGGAATAAACATCCTCGTAAGCGAGATCTGAACTATTAAGATTTGTGTTTACCGATTCAACGGTTTTTGTCTGAGTCATCATAATATATTCACTCCTTTATTATTTTATAACTGCAAGCTTCTTTTCTCCTATACGAAGCTTTGCGCATTCAGCACGGCGGTTAAGTTTAAGTTCCTCCTCCGATGCCGTGATTGGCTTCTTTGTTATAATACTTAGCTCGCTTACTTTGTCACACCTACAAACAGGAAACTGTGGTGGACAAATGCAATCGCATTCCAAGTACTTGAATTTATTTTTAACAGCTCTATCCTCCAGCGAGTGGAAGGTTATAACACATATTCGACCGAGTGGCTTTAAGCGTTCAACCGCATCGCTCACGCTTTTCTCAAGTCCGTTAAGCTCTCCGTTAACATAGATTCTCAGAGCTTGAAAGACTCTCATATATGGATTGGAGCCGGAATATCTTGCCTTAGGCGGAATTGCATTTATTATCAAATCACACAACTCGCTTGTCCGCTCGATCTCCTTGTTTTTTCTTTTCTCGACTATCGCTCTTGCGATCTGCCTCGAATAACGTTCTTCTCCGAAGTCGAAGAATATTTTTGCCAGCTTCTCTTCGGGTAAAGTATTAACCACTTCTTTTGCAGTAAGATCTCTGTCTGTATCCATTCTCATATCGAGTTCGGAATCGAAGCGATAGCTAAACCCTCTTTCCGGAGTATCTAACTGATAGGATGAGACACCTAGATCCATCAATATCCCGTCGATTTTAGGAAGAGTCGGAATAACATCTTTAAAATCACCGTGGATCAATTCGACATTGTATCCCTTCAAACGTTCTTCGCACGCCTTTAGTGCTTCCCTATCCTTGTCGATACCAATGAGTTTTCCGCCATTGAGCCTTTTGCATATCTCCAAGGAATGTCCCGCACCACCCAAAGTACAATCGACATAAATTCCGTTAGGTTTTATATTTAGGCCCTCGATAACCTCATTGAGCATTACGGGAATATGACTAAACTCACTCATTACTTATCACCAACAATATTGTCAAGCTTAGCTTTTCCGTTATTCTCTGCAACATTGAGATTATAGAAAGCGATTTCATCCTCGTCACGTCTATCGTAGTATTTCTTCGACCATATTTCCACTCTATCGAAGCTACCAACGATTATGACACCTTCACCGGAACTAAGACCGGCAAACTCCAAATATTCCTTTGGAATACGATATCTCTTCTGGCTATCCGGAGCAAAGTCTGTAATTCCGTTAAATACATTACGGATATACTTTGCCTTATTACGTTCATTGTCGAACATTGTTTCGGCTTTACTATATATTTGGTCGAGGTCGTCTTGACCGTAGAGAACGAGGAACAAGCCTTCGCCATAAGTCAAGAACAGGTTCTCACCTAAGAGATCCTTAAATGCTTGTGGCAAGCGAGTTCTGCCCTTCTCGTCAATCGAGTATTCGTATTTTCCTTTAAAAATGCGTGCCATACAATTCCTCGTATTATAAGAATAACACTTTCGTCCACAAAAATCCACAGTTTTTAAAAAATAATTCTAAAAAGTCACGCATTTATCGATTAAGTTTTCTTAATAAATATACGTATCGTACAGAAAAAGGTGATAAAAAGCCTAAAACGGAGTTTTTTACCCCATTTAAAGGGGTTTTATTGTATTAAAAAGTGGATGCTTGTGGTGGTCAATCGTGGTTATCTTGTGGATGAATCAATAAAGGATTAGTGTCAAAAGAAGAACAATAATAAAAGTCAGCCTTTGTGCAACTATACATAAAATACGATATTGTACATTTTATCCATGTCATAGAGGGTCGGGGACAAATGTGGCTAAATCTATCGAAAAAGTCCTAAATACATTGGTTTCACATCTAAACGTCATACCGGACGAAAAAATGTGGTATGATGAATTAAGAAAGCACCGGAATGACAAATATATAAATCAATGATTAATACCGAAAAGGAAACATTGTAAATGATATGCACAAATACCTTACCGAGCGAAAGGCGAAGTCTGAAGTCGAACTCTACAGGCACGAGGTGCAACATTGGCATCTCCTCCCATTCATATTACATCAACGGAGTACACCCGCAGTATCAATACTTTATACATCTCATCTAAACTTAATCAATGTCTTTACCTCAACAATATACATTAAGCCTATTTAATACATATGCTCCATCAAACCATCAACAAAAAGATACAGCCATATCACTTTGATAAAAAACTATTGCGAATTTCTTAATACTAGTATATAATTTTAATGGAGGAATACTATGATTTACGCTATATCCGATTTACATATTTCCAATAGAGGCGACAAGCCCATGAACATATTTGGTACTAGCTGGGACAACTACCTTAACGAAATCAAGGATAACTGGACTTCTTTGGTCTCAGATGAAGATATAGTACTTCTTGCCGGAGATTTAAGCTGGGCAATGTCTCTCGATAACGCTATCGATGACTTGACATTTATTAAAAAGCTAAAAGGAAAAAAAATCATAATCAAAGGCAATCATGATTACTGGTGGAACAGTTATACAAAGCTTGTAGAAAAACTTCCCGAGAACGTATATGCCATACAGAACAATGCTATCAAAATAGGTAACAATGTTTTTTGCGGAACACGAGGCTGGATTAATGGAAAGGATGGAACAGAAGAGGATAAGAAGATCTATCATAGGGAACTGCTTAGACTCGAACTAACCTTAAACGAGGGACTCAAACTTAAGACCGATCAAGACAAACTCTTTCTATTGACACATTTTCCTCCTTATGCCGAAGGTTTTCTCCCCTCCCCCTTCACGGAGATTATTGAAAAGTATCCGGTAGACAGTGTTATTTACGGACACATTCACGGCTCAAATAGCCCACACGCACTATTTTTTGAATTGAACGGTATTAAGTATTATCTTACTTCGTGCGATATGGTACACAATACACTAGTTCCCATAGAATAGTAACAACCTTCAACCTTCTATCATATAATCAAATAGAAAATAGGAGGTTAACCATGTCATTTTCAAATAATGTAAGACCGGATCGTATGCCGGGACCAATAAACGGAAATCCGCAGCAAGGACTTTGCGAAAAAGTATGCATAGAGGTTAGAAAGGTGTTCGATGCCTGCATAAGGCAAGAAACGCTATCAAATGTGACTTTAAATCTAACCTCTACCACACCCACCAACGTAACAGTACCATTTACATACATAAGTGCTGTAAGCTCAACTTCGAGGGGAACAATAAAGAATCTCACAATAACGCCGCTAACCGATAGAAACGGCTGCTCCAGACTTCAATTCGACGTCGATATTCCGATGACCGTCGTATTTACAGACGCAAACGGAACAAGAGCAAGCGGAACAGCTACATTAACGGTATCTAGAGATATTATTTTACATATTCCGCAAGCATCGGTAATCCCATATGAAATCGAAGCAGTTGTTAATGCGGTCAGCACCGTAGGCAACTACTTAACAGATGCAAGCTTCAACACCACAATTTGTGTCACAGTCATAATTAAGATAGTAACCGTTGTAGATTTGCTTGTCCCTTCCTACGGATACTGCTATATACCGCCTTGCCAAGAATTCCAAAACGAAGTATGCGAAGGATTCTTTGACTTGCCGCTATTTCCACAGTAAAAAGTATTATTAATAAAAAGATTACCAAAAAAGAGAGTGTATAAAAATTTTACACTCTCTTTTAATCTGTTCCGTTTTTCAAGAAGAAGTTTATGGTATCCTATTCAAACTCATCAACAACAGTAAGTATCTGCTCCAAACGCTTCATAACTTCTTCCTTACCTTTTTTCTCGGTAGAAGAAACAGCTATAACATTGCTAGTGCCCACTCCGAAAGTTGACGCTATTTTATTTTTATATGCAAAAACCTTACTCTTAGGAACCTTATCCGCCTTATTTGCAATAACCGTAAACGGGATTGAATAATGTACTAGGTATGAAAGCATCTGTTTATCCAAGGGAGAGTTGTCCACTCTGATATCGGTGATAATAAGCACATGCTTTAATGAAGTACTATTCTTCAAGTAATTATCTATTATTCGT
Organism: uncultured Christensenellaceae bacterium; assembly: GCA_964561145.1. Classification (GTDB taxonomy): domain Bacteria; phylum Bacillota; class Clostridia; order Christensenellales; family CAG-1252; genus RUG14300. The sequence continues at coordinate 50,155 of CAZLNZ010000008.1, read as the reverse complement.
CCCCACTTTTCCTTTTCATCAAAGGAAACTCGAGCGTAACCATAACCGGGGAGGTCAACCAATGTAAATTCGCCTTGATTGATACTAAAATAGTTAATCAGCCGAGTCCTGCCCGGTGTTGAAGAAGTACGTGCGAGCTTGCCATGGTCGGTAATAAAATTAATAAAAGAACTTTTACCGACATTACTACGTCCAACCACTGCAATCTCGGTTCCGAAATCGGGTAACGAGCCTTCACTTACCGATTGTAAAAATTTAGCATCAGTTATTTTCATACAGCATAACCTCAAAGACTTCTCTAACATTCTCGACAAAGATAAAGTCAACCTTATCTTTTACAGATTGAGGGAGTTCATCCGCATCTCTTTTATTTGCAATCGGGAGGATTATTCTATTGATGCCGTAGCGAAGTGCTCCCATCGTCTTTTCTTTAACCCCGCCAATGGGAAGAACTCTGCCCGATAAAGTGACCTCACCGGTCAAGGCGATATCGGCACGAATTTTCTTACCTGTAAATGCAGATAAAATAAGAGTTGTCAAAGCGATACCTGCACTAGGACCGTCTTTAGGCACTGCACCTTCTGTTGCATTAACGTGGACATCACGTGCAAACAATGAAGAATCGATTCCGTACTCTTCTTGGTGTGCCTTGACATAGGTTAATGCTTCTTGGGCACTTTCCTTCATAACATCTCCAAGACTACCTGTAAGAATAAGATTGCCCTTTCCTTGTGTCAAAACACATTCCATCTCAAGTGTACAACCGCCGTATTCCGTGTATGCAAGTCCGGTGATAACACCCACTTCATCGTTACGCTTACACTCATCGGGGATCTTTGGTGCCCCTAGCAACCCTATTGCGATCTCTTTTGTAATATTGTAGGGCTCAAATTTGGTATCACCGAATTTTACGGCAACCTTACGACAAATCTTAGCAATAACCTGCTCTAGTCTTCTAACGCCTGCTTCCCTAGTATATCTGTCAATTATATATCCTACAGCCTCTCTATCGAAGGTAAGCATGTTTTCGGGAATACCGTGTTCAGCGGTTTGTTTGGGAATAAGGTGTCTAATTGCGATTTCTTCCTTTTCCTCAGCCGTGTAACTTCCCATTTCAATGAGTTCCATTCTATCCAGAAGAGGTTTTTTAACCATCGAAATGTCGTTAGCGGTTGTAATAAATAAAACCTCGGATAAATCAAAAGGAAGATCGATAAAGTTATCTACAAAAGCTTTATTTTGTTCTGGATCGAGAACCTCAAGCAAAGCACTTGCAGGATCACCCTTTAAGTCGCTTGAAAGCTTATCGACCTCATCCATAAGAAATACAGGATTCATTGTTCCCGCATCACGAATGGAAGTAATGATTTTGCCGGCTAAAGCTCCGATATACGTTCTTCTATGACCTCTAATTTCAGCCTCATCGTGTACACCACCGAGACTTAACCTAACATATTTACGGTTTAAAGCTCTTGCAATGGATTTTACAACGGAAGTTTTACCTGTTCCCGGGGGACCATAGAAGCAAAGGATGTTTCCTTTTTTATTAGATACCAACTTATGTATTGCCAAAAACTCCATTATCCTTTCCTTGACGTCATCTATGCCGTAGTGGTCCTCGTCGAGCACCTTTCTTGCATTGGCAAGAGAGTTATTCTCTTTCGAGTAAATTCCCCAAGGAAGAGCACAAACAGTATCTATGTAATTACGAGAAACATATGCCTCAGGTGTTCCTGATTGCATTCCAATAACTTTATTGAGTTCGGCATTCAATTTTTCTTTAACCGATTCCGGAGCATTGAGCTTTTCAATTTTTTCCCTATACTCGTCATTGGTGGTCTCACCGTATAGCATTTTATTGATAACCTTAAGCTGTTCTCTCAAGAAATACTCTCGTTGATCTTGGTTAATACTCTCGTTGACCTCTCTATTAAACTCCTTTTCAACCTGGTATTGAGCTTCTCTGGCTTCAAGAGCAATCCTCAATTCGGAAAGACGAATTTCATCATCGCTTGTTGCAAAAACTATCTCGGGATTGTTACTCTTAAAAAGCTCGGCATATTTATTAGTCCACTCCCAGATATTATTAGCAGTAAGTTCTTCAATGTTTGAGAAAAGCGTTGCCATTTCCTTTTTAGTGGAAAGCTTTCCTATAATGGAATTTATGACAGAAATATCCGAAAGCATATTGGGCGTAATCTCACTTGCAACATAAGGACACTCTTCAACAACGACTTCATCTAAATCGAAAATACTTTCCGCTTTATGGAGCTCTACTATCTTAACTCTATTGAGAGCACGCAAGCTAATAACAAAAAAATCCTCTCTGTTAACGAATCTATTATATTCGCAAAGAGTTCCGTAGACCGCACCATCATACTCAAAAATACCCGAAACAAATAAATGTTCGGAAAGAAGTCTTGTAACTATATCTGCGATTCTTTGACGACCGCAAACATTAATCTTGGAAAGACTATTCTCGAAAAGAACGGCTCTTCCCTCGATAATGATTGGATAACTAGATTTATTATTCATTTCTTATAATAATAGGCTCCGCATTATTTTCAATGACATCCTTTGTAATAATAACCTTGGAAACATCGGCTTCACTAGGTAGACTAAAGGATATCTCAAGCATAACATTTTCGAGTATAGCCCTTAAACCTCTAGCCCCTGTTTTCAGGGCAATGGCTTTATCGGCAATAGCTTTTACAGCATCCTCTTCGTATACTAACTCGATATTATCGAACTTGAACATTTTTATATATTGCTTAACTATAGCGTTTTTAGGCTCAGTTAATATTTTGACCAAAGCATCTTGATCGAGAGGATTCAATCCGACAACGACGGGAACTCTTCCTACAAACTCTGGAATCAATCCGTATTTTACCAAATCATCCGGTTGAATTTCCTTAATCAATTCGGCATAGTCATTATCCTTTTCACTTACGACACGAGCACCGAAACCGACATTGCTCTCAACCTTTCGCTTCTTGATAACCTTATCGATACCGACAAAAGCGCCACCGATAATGAATAGGATATTAGTAGTATCTATTTGAATATACTCTTGTTGAGGATGTTTTCTTCCGCCTTCAGGGGGAACGTTGGCAACTGTGCTCTCTATTATTTTCAAAAGAGCTTGCTGTACACCTTCACCGCTGACGTCACGAGTTATAGAGGTGCTGTTACCACGTCTTGCGAGCTTATCGATCTCATCGATATAGATAATACCTCTTTCAGCTCTTTTAATGTCCCAGTTTGCGGCTTTGATAAGGCTTAAAAGGATATTCTCAACATCCTCACCGACATATCCTGCCTCTGTTAAGGAGGTTGCATCCGCAACTGCGAATGGAACGTTCAAGATATTAGCCAAGGTTTTTGCAAGCAAGGTTTTACCGCTACCGGTAGGTCCCAACAAAAGAACGTTGCTTTTCTCAAGAACCACGTCGTCATCGGGTAGCTTGGTGCTTATTCTCTTATAATGGTTATATACGGCAACAGACAATGCCTTCTTTGCCAAATCTTGACCGACAACATACTCATCGAGTTTAGCCTTAATCTCCTCGGGTTTAAGTAAATTCAAAGTATCACGGTTTGCCCTTTCATGCTCGATATTAGTCAAGGTATCATAACAAATCTTAGCACAAGATTGACAAATATAAATAGGATTAACACCCTTGATAAGGGTGCCAACTCGATCCTCTGTTCCGTTACAAAATGCACAATAATATTCCGATTTTAAACTCATACACTAATTTCTGCTTTCAAATATCGCATCGATAATTCCGTATTCTAATGCCTCTTCTGCCGTGAGGAAGTGATCTCTATCGGTATCCTCGACAATTTTCTCATAAGGCTTCCCTGTATATTCGGAAAGAAGGCGATTCATTTTCTCTTTCAATCTAAGGGTATGTCTTGTATGGATTTCAAGATCGGAAGCTTGACCTTGATATCCGCTCAAAACTTGGTGAATCATTACTTCGCTATTGGGAAGAGCATATCTCTTACCTTTGGTTCCGCTTGCTAAAAGAAAAGCACCCATCGAGCATGCCTCACCGATACATATGGTCGAGACATCGCATCTAATATATTTCATAGTATCGTGAATTGCAAGTCCTGCCGATACCATACCGCCGGGACTGTTGATATATAAAGAAATATCCTTATCGGGATCCTTCCCTTCCAGATATAAAAGTTCTGCTACGACAAGCTCTGCAACTTGTGAATCGATTTCACCGGTTAAAAAAACAATTCTATCATCCAACATTCTGGAGAAAATATCACCTCTAAATTCCCCGTTTTTTTCTGATACGCTAGGTATTAATGTCAATTTATCTTTCATAATATTTCTCCTTCTATGTTATTAACAATTATGTCCTAATTATACGATGGTAAAGCCGTTTTCCCAAAAATATTAGAGAAAACGGCTAAAAAACAAAATATAAGTCTTAAAAACTTAAATTAGTCTTGGTAAACTATCTTGTTCAACTCAACCAAGCGTGTAATAAGCTTCTCGCTGATTATTTGAGAATAGATATATTGAGCTTCACGAGCATCAACCTCTTTACGATACTCTTCAATATCTTTTCCGGCCTTTTCAGCATTAGCCTTAATTCTGTCTTCAACCTCGTTATCTTCTACCTTGATGTCTTCAGCCTCAACAATAGCCGATAAAATCATATTTTGCTTTTCTTCTCTTAAAACATCTTGCTTTTGTCTTTCAACAAACTCCTCGTGTGTAAGACCAATGTATCCGAGATAAGCGTCAAGAGTCAAGGAGCTGCTGGCCAATCTGGTCTCAAAATCGGAAACTCTGCCGTCTGCGAGCTCTTCAATAGCTTTTTCGGGAAGCTCGTAACTATTAGCATCAACAATGGCGTTGATCAACGATTGCTCGTTTGCATTTTTAACACGTGTTTGAGCCTCTTCTGCTGCCTTTTCTTGATAAGATGCCTTAAGCTCTTCAAATGTATCGAAGTCACTTACATCCTTAGCGAACTCATCATTAAGTTCGGGTAAAATCTTAACCTTTGCGGAATTGAGTTTAACTGTAAACACTGCCTCTTTTCCTTGATAATCGGCATAACCATAATCTTCGGGGAAGGAAACAACAATGTCCTTTGTTTCACCGACGTTCATACCGCAAACTTGATCTTCAAAGCCGGGGATAAAGGAATTGGAACCAAGAACTAAATCATAACCTTCACTTGTGCCGCCCTCGAATGCAACACCGTCAAACTTACCGCAATAATCGATATTAGCGGTATCGCCATTGGCAACAGGTCTATCTGTGATTTCTTGCCAGTAGCCGGCATTATCACGTGCAGAATCGAGTTTTTGTTGATAAATCTCTTCTTGAACACCTTCGATTTTAGTACCTTTATACTCAACATCCTTATAAACAAGGTTTTCTACTTCTGCATAGCTAGTGATGATATAAGCGAACTCGAACTCACCTTGACCTATGCTCTTAATCTCTACATCGGGAGAGCAAGCCATTTTGCTGCTGACAAAAACAGGTCTATATAAAACTCTGTACATTTCGTCAATAGCCTCGTCAATTGTATCTTGAATAAAGCAAGAGGTGCCGTAATAGTTCTTAATGCTAGCCATAGGAGCCTTGCCCTTACGGAAACCGGGTACAGAATACTTGCCCTTGGTCTTAAAATAAACTTCACGCTCTAAAGCGGTATACAATTCACCATCTACTTTAATAAAGTATTTCTTTGTAAAACTATCTACTTGCTCGATATTGTAGGCAAAGGGATAATCTACGTTTCTGATTGAAACAACAGGGGTAAAAGCATCATTTTGCTCTTGATTTTCTACTACGCCGTTTGCTTCTCTTTCTTCGTTGCTCATTATTGTCCTCCGAATCTGTGAAATACAATCCACAGTTACTCATTATATTTTATCAGCATATAGTTTAACATATTAACCGCTTTTTGACAACAAATTAATACGTGGATTTTTCATTTCTTTTAGAAAAAATCCCTTAATTGCGGATAAGAAAAACTTAAAAGTTACATTTAACTATTGTCAAAACTCTTCAGTGCCGTTATAATAAAAGTATGCCTAATGATATGTACACAATCAATGCTCTTGCCAACGAACTCGGAGAAAAGCTTGTTGGCGGAAGAATAGAAAAAATCAATCAACCCGAAAAAGACGAGGTTACTTTTTATATACACAATAATAGGATCAATTACATTTTAGTTGTATCGGTTAATTCAAACAGCCCTAGAATTCATTTAACCTCCGAAAAAAAGGATAATCCTTATGTTGCTCCGCCCTTCTTAATGCATTTACGCAAAAGATTAATCGGTGCAAAAATAGAATCCTTCTCCACAGTTGGATTCGATAGAATAATCTGCATTAAACTCAAGGGTAAAAATGAGATGTCGGATGAAATTTCAAATACCCTTTATATAGAACTAATGGGAAGATATAGCAATATAATACTTTGTGAAGAAAACGGTATTATATCTGAAGCTCTACGGCACATTTCTCCCGAGAATTCTTTTAGATGTATTCTTCCGAAAGTAAAATATACTTTACCCGACAACGAACGCCTGAAGCCAACAGATAAAGATGCACTTATAGAGCTTTTCATCAACTTCAACGGCGGTAATTTGGCAAATTATATAACATCGAATGTAGTCGGTTTCTCGAGCCAAACTGTAGCAGAACTACTTTTCAGATTAGAGCTTACCAATGCATACGAGCTTGACGAGAAACAAGCAGCACTATTATCCGAAGAAATTAACAAACTATACAATATTAACGAATACGACGACTATCATCCTTGCATATCTATGGTATCGGGAAATCCTAGTGATTTCTTTATTTTCCCCTATCATTCACTTCCACACACCTTTATTGAAACGGATTCATTGAACCGGGCGGTAAAGGAATGCTGTCTGGAAAAGGATAGAATTACAAGACTAAACAACGAAAGCAAAGAACTTTATCACGCATTAAGAACTGCGATAAAAAAGACAGAAAAAGCCTTATCTTCTGCAAGAGAAAGGATAATTGCTTGTAAGGACTATGATACACTTCGCTTTAGAGGTGAAATGATTACAAATTATATCTACATGATTACAAGAGGAATGAAATACTTTGATGCTGTAGACTACAATAGCGGAGAAATAGTACGAATTCCACTTGATCCGCTATTAACCCCACAAGAAAACGCACAGGCATTATTTAAGAAGTATTCAAAGCAAAAAAGAACTATCGAATTCTCCACACAACAGGCAATCGAGCTTGAAAATAAGCTCGATTACTTGAATTCTATAAAAACCTCTTTAGACTTATGCGTAACGGTTAAGGACTTGGACGGGATAAAGGAAGAACTTATATCGATTGGTATACTGACGGAAAAGAAAAATAAGAAAACCGCAAAGAAGGTATCGAAACCGCTTCCGGTTATACACTCCTTCTCATATATGGGATATACGATAGTCTGTGGTAAGAATAACATAGAAAATGATCGGTTGACATTTTCTGCAAAGCCAAAGGACATATGGCTCCATGCAAAAGATGCTCACGGCTCTCATGTTATAATCAAAAATGAAGGGAGAGCCGTTCCCGATAAGGTCATAGAAGTAGCGGCAGAAATTGCCGGATACTATTCGGAAAGGCAGTCAAGCGGAAAAGCGACAGTTAACTACTGTGAAGCCAGATTTGTTAAACATCTCCCCGGTGGGGGTAAAGGGCAAGTAATATATACCGATTTCAAAGGCATCGAGGTAAAGGTAAATCCCCATAAGGAATTAGAAAACACGTAAATAAATAAACTAAGGACAAAGCCAAGCTTTACAAGTGATATAAAATGCGGATGAGATACCGATGTTACACATCGCCCTTTCAGGGTTCGACTGCAGAAATTGGTACCAATTTCTTTCGCTCAGTATGACATTTAGATATCATTTTCCTATATAGAATTGCATTTGCAAGAAGAATTTCCAAAATGACAGGCTTCATTACGTAAAGTAATGCGAGAGCTTAATGAAAGCATTTTTAATACGAGCAAAAATAAAGGACTAAGGATGACGGATGTTTTATACACAAATGTAATACTGAGTGAAAGGCAAAGCCTGGAGTCGAACTCCGTAGGTGCGACACATTAGTGTCGGTATCCAATCCTTGTTAAAAGCAATATATGAAAGGTATAATACTTAATATAGCATAAAATACTCGCATTACACCAGTACTTTATATATATGTCATACTGAGCGAAAGGCAAAGCCTGGAGTCGAACTCCGTAGGAGCGACACATTGGTGTCGGTATCTCAATCCTTGTTAATTGATATCTCAATCTTTTTCCACCAACATTGCCTTTCACCAACTTTTATATCATAATCCTCACCTAATCTAGTAAGGTTAACTTTTCCGCACTATTACTTTTCAACTGTCTTAATATATTCTTAAAATGCTCAGGTAAATCACATTGAAATTTCATTCTTCCCAATCCCGAGGGATGATCGAAGGATAATTCATACGCATGCAATAATTGCCCCTCTACTCCTTTAAGCTTAGAACCGCCATATGCATCATCGCCTACAACCGGGTGTTGTATGTACTTTGAGTGTACTCTAATCTGATGGGTACGACCGGTTTTTAAAGTAAACTCAACCAAAGTATAAAGATAAAATCTTTCTATAACCCTATACTCAGTCAAAGCATATCTTCCGTTAGATACAACAGCCATAAGCTTTCTATCCTTAGGATTACGTCCAATTGGTTGTTCAATAAACCCCTTATCCTCTTTAATATTATCGTCAACCAATGCGACATACTTTCTAACAGCAGTTTTTTCTGCAATCTGTTTTGATAAAGAAAGGTGTGCTTTATCATTTTTTGCAACTACTAAAAGACCTGATGTATTTTTATCAAGTCTATGCACAATACCGGGGCGAATCTCACCATTAATTGAGCTTAGTCTATCAGCGTAGAACATCAAAGCATTAACCAATGTTCCGTCAGGTGAACCGACAGCAGGATGTGTTACCATTCCTTGCGGTTTATTTATAACAAACAAGTCATCGTCTTCATAAATAATATCCAGCGGTATATCCTGCGGTTTAGCACTAATCTCCACGGGATCGGGAACCGACATAACGACACAATCCCCTATCCTCAATGGTTCACCGCATTTTTTTAAGATTTTTCCGTTCAATAAAATTAATCCTTTATCGCATAACTGCTTAATAAAGGATCTTGTATATTCTGTTTCTTGAACTATTAACTTATCAACACGAGGGTATTCCTCATTTGCAATGATTGTAATCTTATCCATCGATATTATTGGTTGTTGTCTTCAATATTATTGGCAGAATCTTTTTTCTTATCCATCAACTCCAAAGCTTCACTTATGGAATCACTATCATTATAATCCTCTTGTGGTTCGATAGGTTCTACAACCTTTTTCTCTCTATACATAAAGAGGACATAAATTATAATAAAAACCATGCCAAGTGTTAGCCAAACATCTGCAAGGTTACAAATTGCAAAAGGCTTTCCGAACCATGTTTCACAAAAGGTATACTCAATGAAATCCCTAACTAGGCCGCCATTTGCAATTCTATCATAAAGATTACCTATTCCGCCCGATAAAATCATTACAATTGAACAGATTAAAAATCGTTCTTTGGGTGCTTTATGAGCTTTTTTAAAATGTAAAAAAACTAGAAAAGCAAAGATTAGAACCATAGCTACAGCGGTAAAAGCAATTAGAAGGTTTGTTTTACCGGACAAAATAGAAAAACCTGCCCCATCATTAAAGGAAAGCTTAAGAGAAAGTATATCCTTAATCAAAGGATAATAGAGATCTTTTTCTATTAAGAATGGGACAACGTAATGCTTGCTAACCAGGTCGGCAGCCAAAAGGAGTGCAAAGAATACAACTTCAAAAATAATAAAACTCATTTTTTAACTTGAATAGATACACCTTGAGAGGTAACAAGGTATTGTCCTTCCATAACCTTTTCAATACTACCGTTAAGTGCATAAGCAGCACCCGACAAGAAATCGAGCATCCGTTGGGCTTGTTGCGAATTTCCAAGGTTAACTAAAGCGGAATTACCGTTTTTTAATCCGTCAATAACATTCTTAACATCGTCATAAGACTTCGGTGCGGTAATAACGATATTAGATGCACTTGACTTTTGAGATTGTGTCGGGTTTGCTTCGGCACGAGAAGCATAAAACATTTCTTCTAAAGTATCGGTGTATTTCTTTTCAGCCATACTAACTCCTTTTTCCAAAAATTGAACTACCTATTCTAATCATATTTGAACCACCACGTAAAGCCTCAAGGAAGTCTGACGACATTCCGATAGAGATGATAGGTGATGGAATTATATCCAATGTTTTATTTATTAATTCAACAGCACTTTTAGTCAAGGAATAAGAATCGGATCCGACAGGAAGAACTGCCATAATACCTATAACTGAGATACCCGATAAATTCGAAGCATACCTGACTACCCTTTCATACTCGGAAGGGAGTACACCACCCTTTTGAGGATCATTACCGATATTAACCTCAATAAGTAAATTTATTATTAACCCTTGTTGTGTTGCTGCTCTAGCTATTGCATCTATTAAAGAAATGCTATCAACACTTTGAATAAGAGATACCTTACCCAAAAGATACTTGATCTTATTCTGCTGAAGCCTACCAATAAAATGCCACTCGACATTATCTGCCTCGAAATATTTATCCCTAAGCTCTTGTGCCTTATTCTCTGCAAATATCAAATGCCTACTTGTAGAATTGGCAAGACTTACAAGATAATCCTTAGGCAAAGTCTTAGTTGCAAGACACAATGTCACCCTATGCTCATCACATATCTTAAAAAACTCACCTAATTTACAAAGAGTTTCTGATAAATCCTTCATAATGTAAATTTTACCACATTCCGAATGAATTTGTAAACAATAAATATATTGTTTAATAAAAACATAATTAGCACTCAAATAATATTTCTGTAGTATGACAGGTATATGATAGTGCTAGTATAATTTTTATGCTTTTCTGATATTCCGTTTATGTAATTTACCATTAATAAGGATTAGATACCGACACCAAGGTGTCGCTCCTACGGAGTTCGACTTCAGGCTTTCGCCTTACGCTTAGTATGACATTTATATATAAAATTGTCATCAGAGTGCAGTTTTTTAGCCGCTTTTTTGCTCGTATTAAAAATGCTTTCATTAAGTACTCGCATTACTTTACACAATTAAACCTTCCATTTCAGAAATTCTTCTTGAAAATACGATTCTATATAGGAAAATGATATCAAAACGTCATATTGAGCGGAAGAAATTGGTATCAATTTCTGCAGTCGGACCGTGTAAGGGCGATGTGCAACATCGGTATCTAATCCTTGATAAAAATGACTCTTCTGTAAATGATAGCTGTCTTATATGGTTTACAATCATCAAATGGAAACGAAAAACCTGTAATTTATCTTTTGTCATAATGAGCGAAAGAAATTGGTATAAATTTCTGTAGTCGAACCCTGTAAGGGCGATGTGCAACATCGGTATCTAATCCTTGATAAAAGTGACTCTTCTGTAAATGATAGCTGTCTTATATGGTTTACAATCATTCAAATGGAGACGAAATACCTGAAATTTATCTTAATGTCATACTGAGCGGAAGAAATTGGTATCAATTTCTACAGTCGAACCCTGTAAGGGCGATGTGCAACATCG
>CAZLNZ010000008.1:0-38325 GCA_964561145.1 uncultured Christensenellaceae bacterium | reverse complement strand
CAGTCGAACCCTGTAAGGGCGATGTGCAACATCGGTATCTAATCCTAATTATATGTAAAAGAAAAATACAGACATCATCATGACAGGTACACATAATTCACCGATAATTCTATAAGCCTTCAAATCAAGTAACTCAAAGAGTTTATATTAATAATCTAGCAAGATTATAGCAAATAAAAAACCGTGCACGAGGCACGGTTTTTATAAATGTAATATTAAATTATTCCGTTACAATTGTGAAACCTTCAATACCAACTTGGCTGTTCTTTGTATTCGAACCAACAAACACAAGTCTAACTGCAGAAACATTCTCAGGTAAATCTTCAAAAGATAAGGTTGTACCAACAGTACTAATAGCAGAAGCTGTGCCATTAACCAAGCCCACATTCGATGAAACCCATGTTGATCCATCAGTTGTATACTCAATAGTTACTGTAGTAAACTTCTTATTATTTGCCCACTCTCTAAGATTGAATGAAATACTTGAGATTGAAACACCAGAAACAGATACTGTAACATATTGTGCGGAATTCTTAGCAGCTACAACAGGAATATCATGAATAACCTGATCATCTCCTTGCTTATTAGCATTAGTGAAATCAACTGATAAAGAAACATCGGAAATTCCAAGATCAGACGATGAGAGGGAACGAGCTTTATAAGAAGAATCCCACCCAAAATTGGCAAAATTAGTAGATAAGGCAACGAGAGATGTAACAGGTCCTTCTACAGGAATGCGTGCGTCAACTGTAATAACCGTATTGCCAGCAATAACACCCGTATATGAACCATCGTCATTTGCAGTTACAGCAAACCCATTAACTTTTACAGCATCAATTACAGCCCCGTTTTTAGGAGAAACAGTTATTGAAAATTCCGAATCATTCAAACCGTTCTCAACGCTAACAGTGATGTCAGCATTTTCATTTTCAACGAATGTAACAGTTGAGTTACCAGCAATACGGCTAATCAATTGAGGATTAACACCAATAGTTTTTACATATGCAACTTCTAGAATACTGTTATATTTATAGATATATCCATAAATCACTACATCGTCATTTTGACAAATCGTTGTTGCGACATCGCCAAGCTGAACAGAATAACCTTGGATAGTAGCATTTTTCGAATTCACAAAATCAAAAGAATATCCGTGTCCATTATAACTTGGAACAGTAGAAATTATGCCTTTAACATAAAACTGTTCTTTAGATGCTTCTTGATGTGCTAAACTACTAAATGCATCCCAAAGTTCATCAACTGTATAAGCGGTTTCAGCTGTTGTACCCTTAGCAGGTTTCTCATCACCACTGTCACCTTGGTCACCAGATTCGTCTCCACCGGCAACAGCGTAAAGTTTGACTGTTATAGCACCAACAGCAGTATTACAAAGGTAATAAGTTTCATCTTTAACGATTTCAACAACACCAATATTTGTTATTGTTGCTATCGCAGCACCGTAATTAGTCCAACCGGCTGCATCATAAATTTCCAAACCGGCTGCTTCAACGATAAATTTTCCAGAAACTGGTGCAGTCCATTCTTTACCGGAGTCACCGTCCCCAAGTTCTATTGTACATAACAACTCACCTTTTTCGAGCTTATCGCCTTCGTCTTCTTTACCGGAATCACCACCGTTACCATTGAGGTATAAGGTAAATTCGCCCAAAGAGCTGTCGTTTAAAGTAAGAACATTTTCGCTAATTGTAAATGTAACGGTAACACTTCCTCTATTATAGACAAACGAATAAACGCCATCTTCGCCTTTAGTGTAGTTCCTAATATTCTCTTCTACACTTCCGACGCAATATTTAAGATTATACTCGTCGAGAATGGTTATGCTGTTGTTTCCATTAGAATAAACTACTTCATCACCTTGCTCATTGCCGCCTTCATCCTCTTCAATTTCCACAATAACAACAGTATTCATTTGCCAGCTGTTATTATACTTACTAATATACTTAACAGTGCAAGTTACTTGGTCACCAACTTGTACATTGGCAATTTCATCACCCTTGAAGATATATACGCTAACTTTGCCATTGCCATCGGCAGTATCAGCAAGATAAGCATATGTATAGTTACCCCATGTGTCGCTCCAACTTGACATTGAAATAACATACGCTTTAACATAGAAGTTCTCAATTAAAGTATACTCAGCCTCGAACATCTTGTTGACATCTGCAATCGTGTAAGGATCATCTTGTGTTCCTGCATGAGCAAATTCAGGAGCTTCGGGCACGACAGGCTCTTCACCCTCGATATCCTTTTCACAAAGATCACACTTGCCATCTTCGTCAGCATCAGAACACTCGTGAGCAACAACACTGACAACTACAGGACTAACACCTGTTGCTTTGAGGTAAGCAACCTCAAGGATGCTGTAAGAACCGTCTGCCTTGGCATACATTGTCAAGTAACCGTAAACAACAATTTCATCGTAAATGCCGATTGAAGAAACTCCATCACCAAGCTTTGCAGAGTAACCTTGAACTTGTTTACCGTCTTTGCTTGAAGCAAAGTAGAATGTATATGAACCATGATCTGAATTATAAGTAGGCTCTTTAACAATCATACCTTTTACATATACTTGTTTCTCAGATACTTTTCCTGATTCCCAAGAACCGAATTCTGCCCAAAGTTCATCTGCTGTGTAAGCAGTTTCAACAGACTCACCCTTTGCCGCAGGTTGAACATAATCTAAATATGTCAAATATGCAGGGAAAGATGAACTGATATAAGAAATCTTGCTGAGCGAGAAAGTAGTATTTTCACTAAATGTACCGATATAATACTCTACTTCTTTTTCTTCAACTGTAAATTTATGTGTGAAACAATTGTGTTCAGCATTGTAAGACCATACGATAGGATCTTTATCAACCAACTTGATATTTACATAAGTTCCGCTAACTGCACCGGAAATATACGTGATCTTATCATCAGCAGATTTAAAGTATAGATTATAGCCGCCTTCAACACTCTTGAGATATACTAAATCAGCAGTTGTATAATCATCAGATGAGCCAAGGTAATAGGTCTTTGCTATTTCATTTTTTACATAAAGAGTCTTGTTTAAATTGCTTTGATCAATTGTTAAGTAGTAGCCCTTATTCTCCTCAAAAGGAGCGGTTGCCTTAACAATGGTAGGAACACCGTCAGAAATTCTAGATATAACCTTTACAACTTTTGCATCAGCTAATACCCAAGCACTTGCATCAGCGTCATACTTAAGGGTAGCTAAAACAACTACACAGTCACCGACTTCGTGCTCAGCACCTTCAATGCCTGCAAGGGCAGCTGCAGCAACAGCATTAGCATCATTTGCAGTATCACCGATAGATGCATTACTATAGTTTTTCTTTTCAGCATCAAAGTCTGAGAGAGAGGCGATATATCCCTTAATATAGATGTCCTTATCGCTATCAGATTGACCTGATACGGTGATAATTGTGTTAATGTCTTCTACAGAATAAGGTTTTTCTTCTGTACCTTCACCTGCAAGTGAACTATAGATAGAATCAAGAATGACAACATATTCTTTAACCTTCTCTTTTTCTTCATATGTGAGAGTAAGACGAAGAATGTATGTTATCTTATCACGTCCGATTGTTGGAATCAATTTTCCGTTTTCGATCTTAAGACTGTCTTCGTCACCGGACTCGATTTCCCAAACCAAGTCAGCACCTTCATAGGTAGGTAACTTATACTCACCGCTAATAGAATCTGGTAATTTAATGCCTTCGATGATAGATGCAGCAGAAGGAATTAGAGAATATACATATACAAATTGTACTGTTTCAAAGCCATTGATAGAATATTTAACTTGAATAGAAGTAGTCTCAGGGTTACCGGGAGTTACTACCATCTTGCCATCCTTATCAATTGTAACCGAGTTAGATTTTCTAACATTGTAGGAAATGCTAACACCATTGCTTTCAGTAAGAAGTTGAACATCCTTGTTAGATGTAATATCCTTATTAAGACCTAACTCTGCAATTTTAGCATTAACTGCTGAAACAGCAGCTGCGACCTTATTACCATCGTAGTCGTTCTTGGTATCAAGATCAGCTTCACCGCCGGCGGTAATACCACTTGCACTTAAAGGCATAATTTGCCATACGCCATTATAGCATGAGAAGATACCTTGAACGTTTACAGTAGATCCAACAGCATAAGTATCTAATACATTTACAAGTGCTTGATGTGTGGAATCACCCTTAGTATAAGCACCTTCTAGATACTTGCTAACTCTAACAGCAACATTTACACCGCCCTTTGTGAGCATCATAAGTGTAAAGTTATCATCGGTTGTCTTATAAGCTGTACCGTCTGCTTTATCCTTCAAATGATATAAGACTTTCCAGTTTGTCAATGAAACCATACGAGATTCATTATAAATTGTAGCAGGTAAATTACCGATTACTAAATCATCAACTGCAGCTACAGCCTTTGAAGCCTCATAAGGAACTTCCCAATCAGTATCGATAACAAGACTACCGCCTGCGTTGGTTTCAATTAATCCGTTAAAATTGGTATTTGTTGTACCGGTTACTGTTACGTGATCGCCAACTTTAAGTACTTTACCATATTCGTCAGTTGTTTTAACTCTATAGAGATAGTATCCTGCGGTGTAATCATCGTTTACAATGTATAATGTAACATTGTTATATGATGAACTATAGGCAGTACCGATTTCTACTACGTAACCGCTCATTTCAATGGAAACACCGGTGTTGTTGTACCAGTAATCAACTAACTCTAATCCTATCATTTCCTTATAAACATTAAGTGAATAGGATTTTGAAGCAGGGACACCGTTATACTCAAATGTTGCTGTAATTTGTACAGGTGTAATAGATGCCTGTTCGTATACAATACAACTGTTTCCGTCTTCGCTTATAGCAAGATAAAGATTATAATCTTCAGAAACTGACCAAGAAATGTTACAAGTTTTATCTTTAAATGTAAATGATCTTTCTAAGTCAAAGTTAGATGCCACTGTACCCTTATCATACTTGAACACATAGTTATCCATGAAAGTAATTTCATCAATAGCTTTTACTCTAACGGTAAAGTCTTTGGAAACCTTGCCAACTGTAAGAGTCAAGGTAACAGTCTCAATTCCTGTTTCAGGATATGAAACCACAGCTCTCCACTCCTCGTCGAGTTTGGATAAGGTTACATATTCACTATTAGATTTCCATTCTGCTTTCTTTCCACTAATTGTTAGGGGGAGTACGAAATCACTATCAACCATTTGTCCATCCTGTTCGAAAATATAATTTGTTATTATATCTTCGTCCTTATTTGAACAAGCTATTAACGTGAAGCTACATACTACCATAACAATTGCAACTAGAGCTATGATAATCTTTTTCATCGTTTATTTGTCTCCTTTAAATTTATTTTTTAGTTATGTCCGAAACTCTCGGAACAATTATAATACCATTGTCTTTTTCCAATTGATAACCTCTAAAAGAGATTATATCACCGGCTTCAAAATAAGACGTATAATCTATAGATGAAGATTTCACATCTATCTTGATAGTAAACTCAAATTCATCGCCTGCAACATTACCTGAACCTATTTTGTTAGAACAAACACCTAATTTTAAAACATTATCTATAACCTCTACAGTTTTGATGGTTGCATTTGAATATAATGTTTTACTATATTGATCCATGTATGTTACTTCTGAGTCAAATGTGAGGTAATAGTTCTCTTGCAAAATGTAGGAACCGGACAAATTATTGCGATAACTTTCTTGAGATTGCAACAAGCTGTTATACACTATTCCTGATACTTGATATGCTCCATTATAGTATTGTATAGTTCCAATTATTTTATATAAATGTCCTATCTTCATTTTCGATGCAGCATTTGAAACGTAAGCAGCATATACATTGAGAGAATACTCCGACTTAGTTTCGGGATCATATTGGACAGCTGTAAAAGTGTAGGTTCCGGAAGTACTTACTGTCAAATCGATAAGACATGCATCAAACATAACGGCTGCTCCGGAATCTGTCTCCTCATTATAGTATTCCTCCGTTTTATCCCAAAAATCCTTAATAGTAATTGCTATAGGCTTATCAGAATAAAGAGGATCATCAAGATCAGAATAAATTCTAAGCTTTATTTTACGAGCAAATTTGTTTGCATCGTTCATATAGCTATAGTAAGCATAGTCGCTAGTATTAATTGCTTTATTTTCAGTGAATCCGTTTTCAATTAACTCTAAGTTAAGTAGTTTAAAATCACTGTCAGCTGTCTTATACCAAACATAACCCAAATAGCGAGTTCCGTAGGAATCCTTTTGAGGAACACTTCCGGTTGAAGACTCTAAAACTATTTCTGTAGCCTTCGATAATTGCTCTTTTACAAATAAAGATGCCGCTTTGCCCCACTTTTGAACACTGCCTGTCGATTCAGGGGTATCTATACAATAATAACGAATAATAACGGTTTCACCGCCCGTTTTAAAACGGGTGGTGTCACCATCGGTAAAAGCACTAACGGTAGCAAGACCAATTCCGTCCTTCAAGAAACTTTTACCCTCATATGATTTTTCCAATTTACACTTCTTAGTAATAGAATCGTAATATTCCGTATTGTCTGCAACACTATTGCACCCAACGACAGCAATACAACTAAATACAACTATTATCGCAAGAAGTATACAAATTATTTTTTTCATTATATTTCCTCAGATATAATTATTTACCACCGCAGTTTGCAACAGCATCTTTTAATGCCTTTTCAGCATCCTTACTGCCTGTTAATGAATAAACTACTACGTTACCGACCTGTGTACGAGCCATTGAAGAACCAACGAAAGCAGGAGAGGTAAAGAAGTCCTCTGTCATACCCTTAGCAACATTTGCAGCAACAGCTGTGATATCTGTTCCCTCCAAATGAGTTGCGTATTCTTCAAGATCATATGCGGAGAGACGGCAAGGATTGTAACCTGAAGCAACACCGAAAGCAGCTTGGAATGTGGGATCGAGAAGCTCTTTAACGAACAACCAAGTCATTATCTTCTTCTCTTCAACATTAGATACACCGTTACCTGCCTCAAGCATTACTAGAGAAGGACCTTGGGAAATTGCAGCATTGTTTATGGAGCCGTCTTCTTGTTTACTTCCGGGAATAGGAGCGATGCCATATGTGAAAGTCTTACCGGGATCTTGATAAGATGCACCACCGGAAGAACCGATACAATAAATACAACCACCGTCTTCAGCACCCTTAGTAAATAAAGCAGAGGTGTATGCATCATAAATTGTTTGTGTGGTGATATATCCCAAATCGTAATATGTGTGAATTTGCTCTAACCATGCTTTAGTATCGGCATTGTTAAAGAGATAGTGATTGCCTGTTGCACTTGTGTAATCCCAACCGTTTTGTTTGCACATTGTGATAAACCAGTTAGCCTCAGAGTCATAAGCCAAAGGAGTAGCCTTAGGATACTTGATGCTTAGAACTTTGCATTGTGCCCAAAGCTCATCCCAAGTTTTAGCAACTGTCAAGTTAGCAGCCTTAAGGGCGGTCTCGTTATAATATAACAACTCTGTTGACTTAACGAAAGGAATTGTCAACATAGCATCTGCAGTATAACCATAGGTGTCATATCCACCGAAGTTGGAAGCATATCCTTCTTTATAATAACCTTCTACGAAGTCTGCAACTTCTTCTGCTGTATAACCTACTGCTACCTCATTGCCATTAGCATCAACTACGGTTTCAGTAGAATTAATCAAATCGTTAAGGTCATAAACCTTTCCGGTTTGAAGGTAATGAGCAACGTGGTCTGCATAGCAGTAAGCCAAATCGGGTTGTTGGCTACCTTGGAAATCGGAAACAATCTTTTCCTTAACATCATCGTAACCACCTACTTGTACGTGCTCGATCTTCCATCCGGGATACTTAGCTTCAAAACTATCAATTGCAACTTGCGTAATTTTTTGCAAAGAATCTCCTTGTGAAGAGTAAAAGATAATAGTATGCTCATAGTCGGTTGCCTCTTGGCATCCTGCGAACATAGCTAGACATAGAGGAAGTACTACTACTAAAACGAGTAAAATACCCACAATCTTTTTCATAATGTTCTCCTTGTTTTTATTTTTCTACACACAATGTGTGAAATTAGTTTAATACGCTGTATCTTATTAGTATAAAACGAGCTAAATAATTTATTAACCTTTAGTACCGCTCTTAGATACACCATGCATAATGTATTTACGACAGGTGATAAAGAGTATAAATAGGGGTAACGATACCATGCATACGGCAGCCATTTTCAATGTAGTTAGAGTTTGAGACGGTCCATAAGTACCACCATAAATTGCACCGGGTTCAGAACCGATTCTATCAACAAAGCCACGAGTTACCCAGTTGGTTATCATTTGCCAGCTTTGAGAGTTAACAAGTCTTGGCCAAATGTATGAGTTCCAAGTACCAATAAATTTGAGCAAAGTAATTGATACAAGTGTAGGTGCAGTCAAGGGTACCATAACCTTAATAAGATAACCCATATCAGACAATCCGTCAACCTTTGCAGCCTTGTAGAGTGACTCGGGAATTTGCATGAAATTATTTCTTAGCAAATACGTGTAATATACACTTACCAAGAAAGGTAAAATCATTACGGTAAATGTATCTTTCCACCCCCAAGCCGAAACGGTCAAATAGTTAGTAATAGTATACATTTCACCGGGAATCATCATTGTAGCAAGCATCAAACCAAACAGAAGGTTCTTGCCTTTGAAATTCATTCTGGCGAGTGCATATGCTGTAACAACAGTGATAACTACACCTATTGTTGTTGAAAAGAATCCTACTACAAGAGTGTTGATAATCATCTGTCCAAAGGAACCCGATGTAGATGTTTGTGTTAATACAGCTGCATAGTTCTTAAACTGAAAGGTTTGCGGGAACCAAGTCGGAACAGACAACATGTATTCGGATTCTGTTTTAACTGATGAAATTATCATCCAATAGAAGGGTAAAAACGCTAAGAGGGCACATATTGTCAAGAAAGTATAAACAATAATGTTCTTGATAATATTAGCAACCTTCTGCTTTTTACGTTGTACTTCTACATTGAAATCTTTAACATCGCTACGATCAAATAATGCGGAATCCGAGCTAACTGCAGAAACTGTCTGATCGAGTTCGGAATCCTTGGCACTTACGATACTTTCAGAAATATCGCTGGCATTTTGATCTTGTTGTAATATATCTTTATTTTCAAAATTATCCATAAAGCACCTCTTAATATTTGACTGTCTTCTTACTAACTATATTGTTTATGCCGGTAAAGATCATTATTATAATGAATAATAGAATGGATCCTGCGAACGCATATCCGGTAGCTCCTTTATCAATGTATTGATAAATATATCCTACCATCGTACCCATATCGTAGTCGATACCCATATCTTCACCGAATAAACCTACAATCGAGGTATATTGCTTCATACCGCCCATGATACCCGTTATAATCAAATATGACAACATTGGAGAGATCATAGGAGTGGTGATTTTCCACAAAACGGTTGACTTCGAAGCTCCGTCGATTTTAGCAGCATCATAATATTGTTTATTAACACTCTGCAGGGCACTAAATAAGATCAGTATTTTGAAAGGAAGTCCTGCCCATACCTCGTATACAATAACAACTATATACTTAGCCCAAGGTATGTTCAATGAACCGAGTTCCCAAACAGGGGAACCTATGCCCATCCAATCTACCGGTGCGATCCCAAATAAGCCTAGAAAGTTATTAACAATACCGACTGTTTCACTGTTATTTACTGTTCCGACAACGGTGAAGAATGTTGCGAAAACTGCCCCCATTGCCAAAGAGTTTGTTAGATAAGGCAAAAACAATACAGTCTGATACGCCTTTTGTAATGGTTTGATTGAATTAAGTGCTACTGCAATTATAAGTGCAAGTAGAGTTGAAAGGGGTACGGAAATCAAAGTGAATACAGCAGTGTTTACCAAACATTGTAAGAAGTTAGCACCACCTGTACCAGTGTCACCTTTTAGAACACGTACAAAGTTCTCAAATCCCCAACCATCATAAGCACCGGTCAAACCGCTGTAGTTCTGTTTGAATGCACCTATAAAAGCGTTAATTATAGGATAGAAGGTGAATATTGCCATTAAAATAAGTGCAGGCAAAACAAATAGCCAACCTGACTGTGATTTTAAAAATCTCTTTACCTTCTCACCTGTACTCAAGTTTGATTCAACGTCAATGATTTCAACGCCCTCAACATCTTGAAGCCAATTGTTTTTCTTAAATAAACCTTTAAATTTGTCACCGAGGTCAGTAAAGAATTCACCTACCTTATTTGGTTTAGCATTATCCTGAGATTCAACAACTTGTTCAATCTCTTGAGCTGCTTGGATATTCTCTTCGCCTTCTTGGTGAACAACTTTGGTTATTTGATCCAAATCGTTATTAGACATTATAAAATCCTCTCTTCAGTTTCAGCATTAAATAAGAATACCTTATTAGGTTTAAGATCAAACTTAAATACTCCCGCTTTTTCAGGAAGCTTAACGTCTGAATCCACTATGGAACGTACTGTAGGTTTGTTAGAGCACTCATGACGAGATACAATGGATTTATCTCTACCCATAACTTCGATATGATCTACGTTAAGGGATAGAACACCGTTAGGATTGTAAATAAAGCCCTCAGGACGAATACCGACCTTAATTGCTTGGTCCTCAAGCTCAGTTTGGAAAATAGCCTCATCGCCAATGTATACCGTACCGTTAACGATTTCTCCGTCAAAGATATTGATAGGAGGAGTTCCTAAGAAGTTAGCAACGAATAAATTGTTAGGATTGTCATAAATTCCTTGAGGTTCGCCGATCTGTTGAACCAATCCAAGCTTCATAACGACCATTATATCACAGATTGACATTGCTTCTTCTTGGTCATGGGTAACGAATACAGTAGTAATACCTGTTTCACGTTGTATACGCTTGATCTCTTCACGGGTTTGAAGTCTCAAACGAGCGTCGAGGTTTGAAAGAGGTTCGTCAAGGAGTAAAACGTTAGGCATCTTAACCAATGCACGGGCAATAGCAACACGCTGTTGTTGTCCACCGGAGAGTTCACTGGGCTTACGAGCCATCAGATCTTCAATTTGAACTAGGCGAGCTGCATCGAGAGCCTTAGCCTTTGCCTCTTCCTTGGGAATTCTCATATTGGTAAGAGGGAACATAATATTCTGCTCTACTGTCATATGAGGGTACAAAGCATAGTTTTGGAATACTAAGCCGATTCCTCTTCTTTCAGGGGCAAGAGAGGTTACGTCTTGTTCATCGAAGAAAATCTTGCCTTGAGTGGGTGACTCCAAACCGGAGAGCATAAATAAGGTGGTAGATTTACCACAACCCGAAGGTCCTAAAAGACCAACAAGCTTGCCGGACGGTATCTCAATAGACATATCGTTTACAGCAACTACAGGTTTACCCTTTTTCTCTCTTGACGGAAATACCTTTGTTAAGTGTTCAATGGAAATTTTCATAAACTTTAGTCCTCACGTTTTATTATCTTGAATATAAATTGTTTTTGATATCCCTCAACCTCTAGTGTTTCAGGAAGGTTTACTACTTTATAATTGTTATCTAAATCAACCCAAAGGTTGAGATATTCACCGGCTTTAATAGATTGCGTGTTCGAGTATCCGCTATTCTTCAAAAGTACGAAACAGATTTCTCCATCCTCTTTAGAATATCTTACTTGTACACTTTCGTCAAAATCATCTATCGCTGACACGTCAGCCTGCATCGTAACCTTGCAGAAATAGTCATGACCAAATGTCTCTTTATTAATAGGTTTCCGTGATTTAAACTTGACCTTGAATACCTTTTCAAGTACCCACCTAAAGAACTTAATCACATATCTTCCACCAATTAACGAATCGCCTAATAGATAGATGAAAACAAAGTATACAACTACTATTATCGCCGCTTTCTTATCGGCAGACGATTGAATCACTGCATTAGAACTTATACAATAGTTCTCACTCTTTGCTAACAATTCTTCATCCAATCTTTCAAGATTTTCCGACTTGCAATCACGATTATACTCTTCAACAAAGGGCGTTACATCGGTAAAAAACTGTTCACCATAATCAAATGACAATTCTACTTCCTTAAAAACATTACCCTTTACATCCAAAATAGATATCTTTGCTAGTGATACACAAGTATCCTGATCTAGATCAATATAAATGAAACCGTACTCATAGCAAGTTGCATTGGTATCAAGTATATCGTCACCGTCGGAATCGGCATCTAACACATCTATACTATGTTGCGCCCCATTTCGATCGATAACAACTACTTTAGCTTGGTTATCTCCCTTTGCAGTTACATTGTAGGTACTATGTACTCCGTATATAAAACCTGCATAGGATTTGTGAAGTAGGTAGTCCTCTAGCTCATTACCTTCCTCGTCAAACCCTGACGTAAGGGTCGCCGATGCGAATAAAACTATACCGCCACCATCTTCAAAGTCGGTTTGATAGACATATTGACTATCATAATATCCTCCGACAATCGAGAAAGCTTTTTCATAATCACCACTCTCTAAGGACTTCTTTATCATGCTTACCGACTCTCCGTAATACATTAGAAGATATGGTAAGGTGAAAGCAAGAATCAATCCAATTGCAAAGGTAAAAATGTAATATATGACATTTGCGAAAATACGACCTTTCTTCATTATTAGTCGTTTTCACCTTCGTTGGCTGAATTACATTCTATCTCTTGAAGTTCTTCTATTGCCTCTGTTTGACCGTCACTGATACTATCCATCTCAGCAGAACTAGCTACGTTATCAACAAGATTATCTTGAGCATCTATACCGTTCAAAGAATCCCCTTCTTGCGGGACTGATCTTCTATTAGCATTAAACGCTGCTTCACGCTTTTTAAGATTTTCTCTTTGTTCAGCATATTGTTTTTTGTTAAAAACAGGTATCAAAAAGTATACGGCAATGATCAATACGATAACAACTGCACAACCAATAAAGAAACCAAAGTCAACTGCCTTCAATCCATTAAGAAGTAATAAGCCAATACTCATAACTGCTCCTTTTTTATAATACTGTTTCTCTTAAAGAGATACTCTATAAACAAAAAAGTACAAAAAGCAAATCAATCTACTTTTTGTACTCATTTACTATACTATTGCCAGTGGGGCGTAAGAAAAATACGTTACAAATGTTATATGACTTATTTGTTTGTTGTTGGCAAAGCAGTTTTGTCATTTTGTTACTCACGCTCCATTTTTTTGTTAAGCTAATCTTAACAAGTCAATTCTAACACCTATCAGGAGAAAAATCAACAAATTTCGATTAATACTTTAACTTAATTTTAACACTTAGCAATTTACATATATGCCCTTTCATTTTTGGGGTCATATATATTATATACTCTCAAAGTAATTATTTCAAGCCCCTTTTTGACATTTTCAGTATTATTTATCGAAAGGAACTATGATTCTGTTAATCAAATATATACTCGGTTGTAACTATAGCACCTTTGGATGTCGTATAGTTCAATTTTATGTATACAAAGCCGTTGGCGTTAAAACTAGCCCCGACTGTCATAGAGGTTGCATCGATTTCTTTACCCATAAATCCGTTGATATCCTTTACTTTGGCAGAAAATGCCGAAGAAGTCTTATTGATTCCCTCAAAATACTTAGACTTGAAATTCAAACCAATGCTTTCCATTCCGCTTAGGTCTAAGAATAGCTCTGCTCCATCGGAGGATAAGACTTTTCCGTCTTTTACAATGACATTACCGGTCTTTACACTCTTAAAATCTTGGTTTGCCTCAAGTGAAAGCTCGTTAAGTTGCTCGACAGAATATGATATTTCAGTTTGACCTTCGACCTTCGCGACAATGTATTCACTATCCAATCTAACACTATTATATAACGTCGATGTTGAAATCGTCCAACCGCTATATTCCTTGTTAAGCATTGCATTTATATCGTCAAGATTTACAGCACTTTCATCGCAAGCACAAAATAGCGTTACAGTCAACAGCATAATAATTAAAATCGATATCGCTTTTTTCATATTCGTTTCTCCTTACAGTAAATGCTTGATAATATACAATATAACAGCAGCGAGGGATATAAAGGTTGCGGCACTATTTGTTGCAACCTCGGCGGCAACGTTAGATTGCTCGTTTATGTCTGACGCCAAGGAATTGTAATCGGCAATTGCCGCAGTCAATGAGCCGACTGAAGTAACAACTTCTTGATCCGCTTTCTCTTCATCGGAAAGCTTATTGTACTTTTCAATTGCTTTAGTTATTGTCTGATAATAGACATAAGGTGTATCATTAGCATTTATATTGTTAACTGCCGAAACAAAAGCCAAGATATTGGTATTTTCAACAGCATTCTTCATGATAATTACGGATATTGTAGTTTTAACTCCGTTCCAAGAGATTTCAATCGATTGCTCGGTAAAGATATCTGCCTTAAATCCGCTTATCTCGTAATCTGTTATTGTCTTTTTTGTCCCATCGGCATAAACTGCTTTTACCGTTATAGCATTTTTAATAATCTCTATACTAGCACTTCCCTCCTCGAGGGTTACGAAAGAAAATGAAGATTCCAATCCGGATAGTTTTGCTTCGGGATCGATTACAACCTTCTCATTTATCTTCACTTTGACAGTCGCTTCTGTTTCCCCCCAAGAAATCTTGACATCTTGCTCAGTGAATACACCTTGCTTAAAACCTGAAATCTCATAATCGGTTACAACCTTCTTGCTACCATCGTCATAAAGTGCATTTACTGTTATTGCATCTCTAATGCTTTGCTCATCCGCATTTTCCTCGTCAAGGATAATACTTTCTGGCGTAATCTCAATCCCGGAAAACTTAGGGTCGGGGTTAGGATCCGGAGTATCTCCGGTATCTACCACGTACTCTACAGTAATGCTATCTAGGTAACAAGCACCTTTAGTGGAATTTAATGCATAAACTAAAGCAAAATAGTTATCATTTCCGGTAACCTCCCAGGTTACGCCCTCTAAGGTAACTGTCTTTGTACCCCAATCATTACCGTTTGTAGGTGCTCCGTTAACTGCGGTATAAGCGGTTGAAGAGGTCAAAAGCTTCCAAGGTCTTTCAGAATCTTTATTAATCTTGGCAGTTACGGAGGTAATTCGACCGGCAAGACCTATGTTGCTTGCCAAATAATAACTACTCTGGCTTACATTGAACTGCATGTAGTTGCCTACAGGATATGAATCACTACCACCGTAAATGAAAGCAAATCCTGAACAGCCGCTAGAATACCAAGTCTTAAAATTATAACCTGCCGTCATTTCAAAGCAAGAGGCATCTATAGTCAGGTATCTTACCTCTCCTCCGGATGCATCTCCCGCACTCGATTTCTCAACTGTAACCAGTGCCATATCGTCTATATCGGAATCCACAACAGAGGTTGCATGAATAAATGTTGTTCCTTCACCCTTTGCGGTTACGATACCGGAAGCTGTAACCGTTGCGATGCTTTCATCTTGAGATGTCCAAGTGACTCTTCCGTCTGCACCCGAGGGAGTAATTTTAACAAATAATTGTTTGCTTTGTCCGATATTCAAGGTTATATCATCGGGTGATACCTTAATATCTTCCAAGTCGGGAAGAACAGCTGCATCTCCCCAAATCAAATCGGCATAGTTTTCATTATCGATAAAGGGGTTACGATTACCTTGAATCTCAAAAACCGCATCGTTACGATTACGTTCGATATCATCAACAGGGTCCTCTCTGTTCCACTTAAGGAGCATCGCAATTGCTTCTGCCTCGGTGTTGGCGTCAACTACATATGTAAACTTAAGTGTTCCGAAGGAACCACCACTACCATTGGTTGTTCCGCCAACGTTGCTGTAAGTGTTATAGTGAGTGTACATATACATCACAATTCTTGCGACATCACCTTTTACATTGTCCAAAGGTTCGAACACCTTTGAACTCTTATTATTGTACCCGCCGAGAGCGACAGGCTTGTTCGAGGAATCCTCGTAATACACTTTATATTCTTCACGGCTATACAATTCACCGTATTTATTATTTCCTCTGGCAGAGTTTAAGCCCGATTCAACAGGTCTTATATGGTGAAGATCGCTGCCACCACCCGAGGTACCCCATAATCCACCTGATAAGCTTTGACACCACACGTGCTCACGATTCCAAGTGCCTAGATTTCCACCACCCCATTTGGATGAAATATTGGCTTGAGAGTAAAACTCCATAACATTGCCATCGGTTCCACCATCCGTTTTTAAAATAATGGAAGGTGTCTTACAATTATCATAAGAAGTATACTTTTTGTGAGTTTTGGTAATCAAATCGTGAAGTTGCCCTAATAGCGCCTCTCCTCCAACCGCCGTGATATCGGCATAGTAATCTGTTTGAGCATAGGAAACAGTTAAACCGCCGAAAGCCGAAGTAATGCTTATGAGTAATGCAACGACAAGAACTAGTGCAATGTAACGTGTAATGTTTTTCTTTCTCATAATTTCTCCTTAAAGAGTATGCAACGAATTTTGCAATATATATGTGTTTCTGTTTACAACAATTGGCTTGTTTGTAAGATCATTTATGATTTTTCAACATTATAACATATGAATTCAAATCATTCAAGTCCTTTTAACAATTCTTTAATCTTTAAACCGCAAAGAGTTGCTATTCAGCTACAAAAAAGCTCCTCAATATAAGAGGAGCCAACAAAAAAAGGATTATGACATTATAACTCTGTTTATATCCTTCATTATGCGGTTGTTCTTTTCATATTAAAAATCAAATTCTCTCGTGCATCGGTTTTCAAAAATGATATACTTACTTCATAAGCGGTTTTAGTAAGCAAGGTTCCACCCTCTTCCTTTTGATACTCTCTTGACTGTATTCTTCCGCTCAAGTCTATTCTATCACCGACCTTAAGTGTGTTTACATATCTGGCATTTCTACCCCATGCGATACACGGAATGTAATCGGATTTGTTATAGGCACGATTTACGGCAATTAACATATCGCATATCTCACGTTTAAATGGGGTTGTTCTATACATAGGCTCCTTGCATATATACCCCGACAGATATATTGAGTTAGGATTGATTTCCTCATCAAACGGACCGATACTTCGTGCAAATACCGTTAACATAAGCTTACTCTTATTCTCACACTGCTTATTATAAGATCTAAATTGACCGGTCACGGTTATGTAATTACCGGATTGGAGCGAAATTCCGTCCATCAGTCTTTCTGAAATTGTGATAGGTACATAATCACATTGTCCCGACAGCCTTTTCACAGACAATGTAAATTCGTAAAATCCTTCACCCATAACCTCATGACTATATTGAGGTTCTTTGATAATCTCTCCTGATAGTGTTACTTTGTTGTTTTCTTCGTAGCTCATATGCCTCCTTTAGCCTTGGGAAATCTGTTTCCCGGTGTTGTCGATTATATAATTGTCCTTGTAAATCAGTTCGCTTATTTTTACGAACTTAAGTCCTTTGCTTATTCCGCCTTCAATTATCTCGGGTAACGCCTCTACGATATGATCGCTGTTATTATGACAAAGAATAATATCTCCGCCTTTAAGATTCTTTAGAACCCGATTAACCAACTCATCTTTAGATAATCCCTTCCAATCAAGACTATCTACGCTCCATTGAATACAACTCATCTCTTGTTTCTGTACCATTTTTACAAGCTTTTTTGAATATGAGCCGAAAGGTGGTCTGAACACCTTTGGTGTTACCCCGGTCAATTCCTTTACTTTTGCATTAACGTATTCCAACTCGCTTTTCATCTTATCATCACTAAGATTTGCCATATCATAGTGGTTTCGACTATGATTTCCTATTTCAAAACCGCTATTGTAAATATACTTGACCTCTTGCGGATAATCATCTATCCAAAACCCGGTTAGAAAAAACGTAGCTTCTATTCCATAACTTTTACATATATCAACAATCAATGTAGTCTTATCGGCACCCCAGGCTGCATCAAAACTAATTGCAATCCTATTTTCATCATCGGTACAATAAATAGGGAGTTCATCATACTTTTCAGCAAAGCAATACGATAAGGTTCCAAACATTGTACAGATTATCAATATTAGAATAACTGCAACCCAGATAGGTTTTATTCTTACGACCTTGAACAATTATATACCTCCAATACAAACTTATCACGACGAGTACTGTCGAATAAGGTCCTATCCTCACGAAAATATTATGAAATTATTATCGTCTTTAGAATAGTCTTTCAAAAAAACTAAGAAATTGAATCTGATTAACAAAAAAGAACACAGTACCTTCTATTAAAAGCATTGTGCACTTATTTCTTTATCATTAGACTCCGAGTTTTGCCTTTCGTCACTGGAGTCAGTCATTATTACAAGAATGCGGCGGGAGACGAGCCCCCGCCCTACAATAACATTATTACTGCGTTAGTAACATATCTTATTGTCTATTTTATATATCATGGTATTAACTTCAATGTGGATACCAATGTTGAAGTATGACTCGTAATGGTTCTTTGTTAGTATAATAATGCGGATGAGATACCGACACCAAAGTGTCGCCTCTACGCGGTTCGACTGCAGGCTTCACCTTCCGCTCAGTATGACATTTAGGTATAATATTTCTTAAAAGTAACATCAAACGATAGGAAATACGTGTAGACGTCTACCTTTACGTTATTTGCGGCTTTTAAAAATGCGGCGGGAGACGAGCCACCCGCCCTACGATTATATTACATCATTACTGCATTAACAAATTATTTCTATCGTTTTGTTATACCATAGCATTTCTCTTAATATGGATGAGATACCGACACTATAGTGTCGCCCTTTCAGGGTTCGACTTCAGAAATTGATACCAATTTCTTCCGCTCAGTATGACATTTAGATGTATTTTGGGTATATTTATGAGGATATACACAATTTTGTTACAGGAATGTTGACATAAAACAATGGTGCGGTGTAAGCCTTGCCCCGCCCTATAATTAAAATGTTGTACCACATTCATTCCGCTCAATATAAAACCTTATTTTTGGATTACTTTTTATGTTTCTTCCTTAAGTTGACAGCATTGTTTGGAGGATATGGAGGAATAAGGCAATTGGCGGAATACCCTATCAAATCCGCTCTTTTATTCTCTAGCAAAGCTTGCTTGACGATTTCGTAATTTTCAGGACGGTTGAACTGAAGTAATGCCCTTTGGATTTGTTTCTCTCTCTTTGTCTTGGGAACATAAACATGTTCCATATTATCAGGATTTATTTCCGTGTAATACATACAAGTAGACTTTGTGGAAGGGGTTGGATAAAAATCTTGTACCTGCTCCGGTACGTATTTTATACTTTTCAAATACTCCGCAAGCCTTATTGCATCTTGAACAGTTGACCCCGGATGAGAGGAAATCAGATAAGGGATAAGATATTGCTTTTTTTCGAGTTCCTTGTTGATTCTCTCAAACTCTTTTTTGAACTTTTCAAACACTTCAAAGGGCGGCTTATTCATAAGCTTTAGTACCCTATTTGAATTATGTTCAGGGGCAACCTTCAACTGACCGCTAACGTGATATTTTAAAAGCTCTCTCAAAAAGCTCTTATCCTTATCCATCATTACATAATCGAAACGAACTCCGGAGCGAACAAAAACCTTTTTTACTCCCTCGAGCTCCCTCAATGACCTAAGAAGATCCAAATATTCACTTTCATCTACTGTCAAATTATTACAAGGCTCATAACCGATACAGGTTTTATTGGGACAAGCACCCTTATCGCTCTGCTTCTTACAAGCAGGAATTATTATATTTGCGGTAGGACCTCCGACATCGTGAATATACCCTTTGAATTCAGGATCCTGAACCAGTTTTTTCGCCTCTCCAATGAGGGACTCTTTGCTCCTTGCTTGAACATGTCTGGATTGATGATAAGTGATCGCACAATAGTTGCACGCTCCGAAGCAACCTCTAACCGATGTTAAGCTAAACTTTACTTCTTTAAGAGCGGGTATTCCCTTTTTATAAGAATAATGATACTTTCGTTCATAAGGTAACTCATATACTTCGTCAAGTTCCTTTGTGCTTAAAGGATATTGTGGTTGGTTCTGCACAAGAAAAAGGTCTCCTTGCTTTTGAACTAAAACCTTTGAAATATAAGGATCTATGTTTTCACTTTGTATGTTAAAAGCCTTACAATATGCTTTTTTATCCAACCTAACTTCATCAAAGGAAGGGCAATATTTAGCGGTGCCATCGTTAAGCATACTTTCTAGTTTTTTTGAAAAGCTCCCTTTGTTTGATAAATAACAGGTTCCTCTTAAATCCTTAAGCTTACGAATCGGAACACCTCTCTTTATTAGGGTTAAAAGCTCCTTCCATGTCCGTTCCCCCATTCCGTACATCAGCAAATCTGCCTTTGAGGGAACAAGAATCGACGGTTCAACCCTATTGTTCCAATAGTCATAATGTGCAAAGCGTCTTAAGCTTGCCTCTATTCCGCCGATAATAACATAACTATCGAGGTAGAGTTCCTTAACCTTGCTCGAATACACAGCAACCGCTCTATCGGGACGTCTACCCGGGATGCCTCCTTCGCTGTACTCATCTCTATCTCTCTTTTTTAAAGCTACGGTATAGTTGTTTACCATACTGTCAACAACTCCGCCTGATACTAAAAATGCGTATTTGGGCTCCCCAAAGCGTTTATAGTCTTCATCAACCTGTGGTTGTGGAATAATACAAATTGAAAACCCCATGCTTTCAATCAATCTCGAAATAATTGCATGACCAAAAGAAGGATGATCAACATATGCATCGACCGTCAACATAATAAAGTCAGGTTGCCCCTCAAATTCGTTCTTAAATACAGGTAAAAAACTCATATCTATATGATAACACTTTAAAAGCTTTATAGCAAGGGTTATTTTTCAAGAAGGGAATTATACTAAACCCGATGAAAAAGAAAAAGCGTTCTCTTACAATATTTATAATTATTCTTTTCACTCTCTTGCTCCTTTCCCTCGGAGTATGCGGAGGAATTTGTCTTGCATATGTCAAAGATGTTTCCGTAGATGAATCAAGTCTAAAAAGGAACGGAAGTCTTGTTGTGTTAAATAAGGATGGAGAAAGAATTAATAAAAGTTATGAATACATTTCAATAAACAATCTACCGAGTAGTCTCCTCAACGCCTTTATTGCCGTCGAAGACAAACGTTTTTATGAGCACAACGGATTAGACTATAAAAGAATTGTAGGTGCGGCACTTTATGATATCAAAAACAAAACCTTATCGCAGGGTGCCTCTACTATTACCTGTCAGCTTGTGAAAAATACACAACTCAACAGCGAAAAAACCTTCGAAAGAAAACTAAAAGAGGCAAAGCTTGCAATTAAACTAGAAAAAATGTATTCAAAGGAAGAGATTCTGGAAATGTATCTGAATGCAATTTACTTTGGCAATGGTATATATGGTATAGCAAACGCTTCAGACTATTTCTTTAATAAGATGCCTGAAGAACTGACCCTTGCCGAATGTGCGACCATTGCAGCTATTGTTGCTAACCCTAGAAGATACTCCCCTGTCCTTAACCAGGAAAACAACCTCGCAAGGCGTGATATGGTTCTAAAACTTATGAGAGAGCAAAACATGATCACCGAACAAGATTATGAATACGCTATTAAAGAGAAAATACGATTAAAAACAAACCCTGTGCAAAATAGCGATAGTTATGCCTTGCAGGCTATTTTAGAGGCAAGTAGTTTACTTAACGTAAGTGTAAACGAACTTAAGGGATTAAACTATACTATTTATACCTACAACTCGACAGAAGAACAGAACTATCTTTCCGCTAATGTTACAAAAGACTTGATTGCTACAAAAAAAGACGGAACAATTGCAGATCACTCGGTAATGATTGCCGATCCTATAAGTGGAGAAATTTTAGCATATATCTCAAATCATGACTACAACACATCAACCCTTAAAAGAAACATCGGCTCTACAATCAAGCCCTTTATATACGCAAAGGCGATGCAAGATAAAACAATATTGCCTGCATCTCAGCTTAAGGACGAAATAACCACCTTCGGTGATTATACACCATCAAATTATAACGATTTCTATAGGGGATATATTAGCGTTAGAGATGCACTCTGCTATTCTTCAAATGTTTGTGCCGTAAAAACGATGAATATGGTCGGTATTCAAAAAACAGTGGACTTTCTTAACAGCCTGGATTTCGATATATCGAGTGATGATAAAAGCCTTGCACTCGCACTAGGCGGTATGTCTAACGGAATAACTTTTAAAAAGCTAATTGCCGCCTATGGAATGTTTGCAAATGGCGGTAATATTATCGAACACGCTTATGTAGATAGAATAATTGACGGAAATGGCAAAACTATCTATCAAAGAAAAACCATTGAAAGGAAAATTCTTGACGATAATACAACTTCGTACATTAACGACTGCTTATTGAGTACAACCTCCTATGGTACTGCAAAAAAACTAAACTCCTTCGCTTCTCTTGCCGCAAAAACTGGAACCGTTGAAGCAAAGAACGGTAACTCCGATTGCTGGTGTGTGGCATATAACAGCGAAAGATCTATTCTATCTTGGCAAGGCAACCTTTCGATGAAACAAGATGAAATGTTAGAGGCTACAGGCTCATATGCCACCTTGGTGGTACGCAACGCAATTAAAAATGACGGCTATAGTAAGCCACCTATTAACTGCCAAAAGATTGCTATTGACAAACTATCTCTTGAACGTGACCATATAGTACGCCTACCTTCACTAAACACCCCTGATAGGTATATTATTTTCGATTATGCAGACGGTGTCAGGGAACGTTCACCTTACTTTGAAAATCCCCTAACACAATTTCAAACAGAAATTGAAAGCAATTCATTAGAACTTACACTTTCAGCATATAGGGAGTGTGAATATGAAATAATCCTTGAAAATATCTCATTAGAGTACGACTTGCAATATACCGTTATAAAAGAAAAGGAAGGAGATACTTCTATTTCCTTCCGATTAGATAAAGGTATTTACCTACTCTCCGTTACTCCGATAGCTTGCGGCGTAACTAAAATATATGGTGATACCTCAACAAAGCTATTCTATGTAAATTAAAGCTTAACAATTACTATGTTATTCAGAGCTTCCTCGATAAGTTCCTCATAAGGCATAAGCTTTTCCGCCTCTACAATCAGTTCAAGTCTGGGCTTGATAATGGGATTCTTGGGTAAAAAAACTGTACAACAATCTTCATAAGGTAAAATGCTTGTTTCAAAGGTTCCGATCTCCCTTGCGGTTTCGATTATTTCCTCCTTATCCATTCCAATTAATGGACGGAATACTGGCAATTTTTCAATAACCGCATTAGTTACCGTAATGCTTTCCTGCGTCTGAGAAGCAACCTGCCCCAGGCTTTCTCCTGTAATCAATGAGCCGCAATTATTTCTTATTGCAATTCTCTCTGCAATCCTCATCATTATTCTTCTCATAATGGTGATCATATACTCCGCAGGACAATTCTCGTGAATGCTTCTTTGAATATCCGTGAAGGGTACTACGAATACCTTCATATGCCCGGTGTATTCTGTAAGTTTTTTAGCTAAATCTAAAACCTTTTCCTTTGCCATAAGACTAGTATAAGGATAGCTGTGGAAATGAATAGCATCTATATTCATTCCTCTTTTCGCCATACGGAACAACGCTACTGGGCTGTCAATGCCACCCGACAAAAGACATAATCCTCTTCCGGAAGTGCCGATCGGCATCCCGCCTAAGCAAGGCACACTATTAAAGAAAACATAGCTGTGATTATTCTCTCTAACCTCTACGAAAATCTCTTTATCCGGTGTCTTTAGCTCGACCTTAAGATTCGGATGTGCTGCAAGACACACTCCACCGATATATGCGGCAAGCTGAACCGAATTCATTTCAAGTCGTTTATCCGCACGCTTAACAGTAACTCTAAATGTTCCCGAATCGGGACAAACCTCACTACAAAGCTTTGCAATTTGCTCGACATCCGTCGGAAGTTTATAAGCAATACTTATCGAATGAAGTCCGATAACCTTTTGCAAACGCTCTTGTATTTCCTCCGCTTCATCTATATCAAAGTTTTCAATCATATATCTGCCGAAAGTTTTATAAACATCGGCTTTATATCCACTGATAGCCTTTTTGACATTTTCAAGTAAAACTCTTTCAAAAAAGCCACGATTTCTTCCTTTTAAATAAATCTCTCCGTACCTTAGCAAAAATACCTTTTCCATAATCACACATCCTATTTTATACTCTTACAAATTTTCTGAGCGTTTCAACCGCTTCGGTTAACGCCCTATTAAAAGGTTCGCTTTCATACTCGTCAAACGGGTTAATGCTAATTCTTAGAATTCCCTCTTCATAGCCCATAGGTAACTTCAATGCTTGTGGAATTCTTGACAGCCCCTTTTTGCTAGAACATGCGGAACCTATTCCGGTTATATATCCATAGTCCTCCAGTGTATGCATTAAAACCTCTCCTCTAACGTCCTTAAAGGCTATTGCCAGAATATGAGGGGCACCGTCATCACATAAGATCATTGAATCTCCTATACCCTTAACGCACTCTTTGATGTCACCGAAAAAGCTTTCACTCTTTTTGCAGAGCTTTTCTCTATTGTTTCTATAAATCCCTGCAGCCTTTGCAAATGAAAGTATACCGCCTACGTTTTCAGTCGAGGATCTTATTCCCGATTCTTGCCCTCCTCCATATATTAGAGGGGCAACCTGCAAACCTTTTCTTACATATATAAATCCACTGCCTTTGACTGCTCCGACTTTATGAGAACTAACACTGTATAAATCAACGCCCAAGTTCTTTAATTTAGTCGGAATCTTACAAAAGGCTTGTACTCCGTCAGAATGGAAAAGTGCATTAGGTGCTTTTTCCTTAATTAGCAGAGATATACGATTAAGGTCATTTATAGCTCCCGTAACATTGTTGACGTGCATAATCGAGACAAGACTTGTATTATCCGTTAACAGTTTTTCCAATTCATTTAAGTCAACCCTACCGGACTTATCTGTAGGACATATTCGGAGATCGTATCCTTGTTGTTTAAGCTGTAAAGCTGTGTTGTAGACTGCGGCATGCTCTGTTGCTGAGATAATAACCCTGCTTCCATTTTTCTTTCTAGAACACAGTAATGCTTGATTATCGCTTTCAGTGCCCGAAGATGTAAAGAAAATTGTTTCAGGCAAAACACCCAAAATAGATGCAATGCTCTCTCTTGCCTTTTTTATCTCACGGCTAACCTCGATTGCTTTACCATATAAAGCAGATGGATTATAAAAATTTTCAGCCATGGTTTTAATATAAATTTCCTGTGCCTCGGGTAGCACCCTACTTGTTGCGGCATTATCTAGATATACAAACTTCTCTTGCATCTTACTCTCCAAACAATAAAGCTGTCATATAATCATCGGGCGAAATCTCATATTTCTTTCCGTAGACTTCTATTACAATATATTTTTCAAGATTTGTCAACCTTTTTCCCTTTCCGTCCGACTTCAATATCTCATCTTTTTTTACCTTAAAGCTTTCTTTATATCGTCCATAGCAATTGAGATAACACACACTGAGGTTTCCGTTATCATAACTATACTTGTAGGTTTTACAAAAGCTATATGCAACGCTCCCTAATGCTAGTCCAATCAAAAAAAGAACCATGAAGGGCAAAGCGAATATCCAGTAAATAAAAGCAAATATGACGGATAAAACAAAACCTAAAATAATATCTATAAAGCCTAAAACAAGAAAAAGCTTTTTTAAACCAAATCTTTTAGTAGACTTTTCTTCCAGATATTGCTCGTATATCACAGTCTTACGATGGTAGCACCGCTACCACCCTCCTCTCTTGTACCAAGTCTAAAGGACACTACATCCTGACCATCAAGAAACTCCCAGATTGCAAGTCTTAAGGCACCGGTACCGTTTCCGTGTATTATTCTTATCGATGGCATTTTTCTTTCCTTACAAAGATTCAAGAAAGACTCTAGCTCATCTAGTGCCGGCTGCACCCTCTTTCCTATTAAGTTGATTTCCGAGCTTACAGTGTTCAGTTTCTGTGTAGGATTGTCATATCTAACAACCTTTTTCTTTTCTTCGGGCTTAATCTTTTTCCAACTTTGGTTCTTTAAACGCTTAACCGCTTTTCTCTTTACAATGCTTTTAATGTTCCCGATCTTGATTATATATTCACCGTTTTTTGTAATTGTTTCCAATGTGGCGACATCATTCAAGGAAAATACATATACCAAATCCCCGACCTTCGGCATTTCATCGGTTAACTCAGGAATCTCTCTCTCCTCATTTTCCTTTTCGACGTTTATCTCCTCCATTCTTTTTCTAAGTTTGGTTGCTTCGAAGTAGGAGCCTTTTGTCGGATTATCTAAAAGTTTCTTTAGTTGCTCAACGATCTCATTCGCTTCGTCAAGTGCACTGTCAACCATTCTTTTAACTTCTTTCTTTGCATCTTGATTGAGTCTATCAATTTGATTTTCAAGCTTTGCTTGCATTGCTCTATACTTTTCAATCTCGGTTGAGAGCTGTTGATTAAGTCTTTCAGATTCATGTTTTTTCTCTTCAGCAGCTCTTCTGGTTTGATCCGCCGATTGCAAAACCTCTTCAAATGTCTGCTTTTCACGTGCAATACCACGTTTCGCTCTCTCAACGATCGAGTCGGAAAGTCCTAGCATTCTTGATATTTCAAGAGCGTTGCTTGTTCCCGGTACACCAATAATCAACCTGTATGTCGGCTCATAGGTCTCCGGATTGAAATCCATTGAGGCGTTCTCAACCCTATCGGTTACATAAGAGTACTCCTTTAAGGGTGAATAGTGAGTCGTTATTATACACTTAGCTCCGCTACTAAGCAATTCTTCTGTTATTGCTACAGCAAGTGCTGCACCTTGTTCCGGATCTGTTCCTGCTCCCAACTCATCGAGTAATACCAACGAACTATTGCTTACATTTTCAACAATGGAAACAACGTTCTTCATATGAGAAGAGAAAGTCGATAAACTCTGTTCTATACTCTGCTCATCGCCAACATCACAAAATACATTATCAAATACGGATAATCTGCTTCCTTCCTCACAGGGGACAAAAATACCCGTCATTGCCATTAACGTAAACAATCCGGTAAGCTTCAGTGATACCGTTTTACCTCCTGTATTAGGTCCGGTGATCAACAGAATATCAAAATCATCTCCGAGTCTAACCGTAACGGGAACAACCCTTGATTCACTAATCAACGGGTGTCTACCTTTATTTATTTCAATAATACCTTTTTCATTTAATCGAGGACAGATACACTTATATTGTCTTGCGAAATAAGCTCTAGCAAAGATCTCATCCAAATGTGAAACTGAAGCAATGTTTGTGATCAATTCACTTGAAATACTCCCTACACTTTGTGACAACGTTCTCAAGATTCTTTCCACCTCGCGAGCCTCATCAAGTTTCAACTGTCTTAAGTCATTGTTCATATCAACAATCTCTTGTGGTTCGATAAAGACGGTTTGACCCGATTGAGATTGGTCGTGAATTATACCTTTGACATATGAGCGATATTCATTCCTTACCGGAATAACATAGCGATCTCCTCTTTTTGTGACTATATTATCCTGTAAGTACTCTGCATATCTTCTACCCGATATAAGAGATTGAAGTTTATCTTTGAGCCTTTCGTTTGCACGCCTTATCTCACTTCTGATTTTAGCAAGATCGACAGAAGCATAATCTGAAAGCTCCTCCTCGTTTAACATCGATCTTTCAATCTGTTCTGACAAAAGTTCTGCGTTGTATATTGTTAAAGCGATCGAATATAAAATCGGAAATTCCTCTCTTGTCTTTGTAAGCTGTACTTTGACCTCTGCAGACACTCTTATCAGGCGTGCGACGGAAAGAAGTTCCGAAATAGACAACATAGAACCCTTTTGAGCCAAAAGCAAAGACTCGGTGTCATCGTCTATCGAAAAATTCGGATAAATATTGTATTTACTCATCAAAAGAAAAGCTTCTTCACATTGCTTATTCAAAAGCTCGGCAGTACTTAGGTCACTTTGAGGCTCAAGTGCATTAACATTACTTTTACCCCTTTCAGACTGAGCATAACCTGCAACTATTGAAAGCACTTTATCATATTCAAGAGCTTTTCTTACATATTCTATCATTCTTCACTCCTTGTTAATCACACAGTGATTTGAAAATTCTTTTGTTATTTGTTTTAACTGATATCCTTTTGTCTGCATAAAGAGTATAGTAACATCTATCTGCCTTTATCGCTCTGACAGGAAAACTTCTTCCTTCGCTCTCATAAATCAATGGCTGTCCCTTTGCCTTACAATTAAAACAGTCCTTTTCGGTAACGGTTCGATTAGGACAATGATAGAAATGCATTAAGGCAAGTCTTCCGCTTTGGAAGGTATGTCCCTCCGTTATCGGTGATATCCCAACCTCGTGAGTATACACAATGGCGTCCGCATCGAATAGAACACGAGAAGATAAAGTATTGGATATATTCAAAGTCGTACCGACAATATATGGAAGATTATTCGCACGACACAATTCTACCAAACCTATGTTATCGGCATAAATTCCATAACCTTTATCTACCGCATTCTTTATGTAATACTCTACAAGACCCTGCTTGAGTAAAACGGGGAGTTTGAGATATACTGAATTGCATTTCTTTCGAATCTCAGCTATAGTATCAAATACACCATCGTACAGCTTCTTCGGCTTGTAAACAACTGCAGAAGGGGAAAATCCACAAAGGTCATCGGAGGAAATCTCTAAAATCAATCCACCAATTTTCGAAGAAAAATCATTATCGCAAGGAATAATACCTTCTTCTCTAAGAGGTTTATAATCTTCGATAATAACCCGTTCAAGTGAAGAAGAAACCTCGTTTCTTAACGCATTCAATCCGGACTTTGGCAAATATCCTTGACCATCAACCGCTAGACTTTCAAAAATAAAGTTCGTTTCTCCAAGCTTTGATAATTGCTTCTCGATCTCTTGAAATGTTAAAACTTTCAATGAGGGGGTAGTTTGAACTCTCGCAGTCGCTACATGGTTGTTATATGAAGCGGTCAACACTATATCGTGCTCTGAAAAAGTAAGGTGATAATGTAGAGGCAACTTCCTTCTCTGTTTTCGACAAAAGTCTGCATATTCTTTATCTCGAGTAAGACGCACTTCATCGTTGGGTTTAACATTACGACTTACGGGAATTAAAAATCCGTCTTTGGTTTTTGTAACACTAGTTACATCACTCCCACCGACCTCAATACCCTTTCTAAGTATTTTTAAGCCATCACCCTTTGAAACCTTACAGTTAATTTCGGCAAAAGTAAACCCGTTATGTTTTTCTATCTTTAATACCTTACCGATTTTAACGCCGATGTGGTTTGCGACTTTGGGATAAATAACATCGGAACCGTTTAAATATCCTTCACAGAAACCACCCCTGTTAAATGTCTTCAATATATCATAATCGGATTGCTTTATTCCGTCGAGCTTTGCCCTATAATAAGAGGTAACGGCATAAACATATTCGGGGCTCTTTAGACGCCCTTCGATTTTCAAGCTGCTAACCCCCGAGTTATATAACCTATCCAATCGATTAGAAACATTAATGTCTTTAGGAGAAAGCAAGTAACCCTTTTTTAAAATCTTACCGTTAACTTTGGCTGTATACTCTTGTCGACAAGGCTGCTTACAACGACCCCTGTTTCCGCTATTTCCTCCGATATAACTACTCAAAAGGCACGCACCGGAAAAGCTGACACATAACGCTCCGTGAACAAATACTTCAACCTCTATTATTTTTGAGATTTCCTCATATTCTCTAAATCCGCATTCACGAGCCAATACAACCCGCTTGACACCGAGCTTTTTGAAAAATAAAGCACCATTGATATCCCTTATTCCCGCTTGTGTGCTAACATGAATAGGGAAATTCGGAAATTGTTTTCGTATCGCCAATATTAAGCCGATATCAGAAACAATAAGAGCATCAACCTTGGCTTTATACGCACAATCAACCAGTTCCAGTGCTCTAACAAACTCGCTATCATAAATTTCGACGTTAAGGGTAACATACACCTTAACGTCGAATAAATGACAATAATCAACCCAAGTTGAAAGATTATCGGTATTAAATTCAACAGATTTTGCACGTGCATTCAGCTCACCCAAACCAAAATAGACGGCATTGGCTCCTGCCGCAACGGCACAAAGGAGAGCATTTATATTTCCACACGGTGCTAATAACTCCATCTAACGCAGTACTGCTCCTAATTGTTTTTCAGCCTCAGATAAGACCTTCTTAATTACCGAATTAACTTCGTCATCGGTCAAGGTTCTATCTTTCGTTCTGAAGGCAAGTGCTATTGCAATGCTCTTTTTATCCGCAGGAATACCCTTTCCCTGGTATACATCGAATATCTCCGCACTTTCCAACAGCTTGCCACCGGCTTTCTTTACAGTTTGCAACAAGGTAAAACTTTCAACCTCTCTATCTAATACGAAGGCAAGATCTCTTGTAATTGCAGGAAACCTTGGAATCTCGACAAATGCAAGCGCGTCCTTTGCATTCGCATAAACCTCTGCAAGAGATATCTCCGCAACATATATTCTTTGATCGAATTTATAAGCTTTACAAACATCGGGATGGAGCTCGCCGATATATCCGATCAACATGTCGTTCAAATAAACACTCGCACATCTTCCTGGATGCAAATAGTTATGGTTTTCCTTTTTATATGTAAATACTACATTAAACTTGGAAGCTACTGTTTCCAACCCTTGTTTGAGGGTGAAGAAATCCTTGCCCTCGCCTGAAATTGCCATCATCAATGTATCACGCTCGTCGGCATAATCATTTATCGGTAAAGACCTTGGAATGTAAACCTTTCCAATTTCGTATAATGCAAGATCCTTATTTCCTCTTGATGTGTTGATTGAAATCAAATTCAACATCGAAGGAAGAAGTGTCGTACGCATTACAGAGAGTTCTTCACCTAAGGGATTAAGTAATTCGATATATTGTCTCTTTTCATCATCTTCAGATAAACGGAGCTTGTTGACGAAGGAAGGAGAGATAAAGGAGTAGCTTACACACTCATTGTATCCGCTAGAGGATAATAGAGTCTTCAGTCTATACTCGTCTCTTTGCTTTTGATTCTTACCGCCATGGGTTTGACAAAATCCGTCCAATGGTGTACCAACGATATTATCATAGCCGTACATTCTTATAATTTCCTCGGCGACATCGTTAGCATTTACCAAATCCTCTCTATACTCGGGAACCGACATTACCAACTCATCATCGATAAGCTCACATGATCCAAGAAGACGTGTAAGATATCCGACCATTAGGTTATGAGGCACCTTTATTCCAAGAATCTCATCGATCTTATGTACAGATACCTTTAACACTCTAGGTTCGACACCTTTAAAGACATCTTTACAACCGCCGACAATGGTTCCAACTCCCAATTCTTGTATTAGAGTACAAGCTCTTAAAATTGCCAGCTCTTGGGAGCCGAAATCGATACCCTTTTCGAATCTTGCCGAACTATCAGAACGAATACCCAGTGCCTTGGAACTACGACGAATATTGTCTCTTTTAAAACGTGCAGACTCAAACACTACATTCTTTGTGTTTTCATTTATGCCGGAATTCTCACCGCCCATGATACCTGCCAAAGCTACAGGTTTATTACTATCGCAGATTACAAGATTATCGTGTGTAAGAACATTGTCTTTTCCGTCCAATGTTACAATGTGCTCGCCATCCGCTGCTCTTCTAACAATAATTTGTTTCCCTCCGATACAATCTGCATCGAAGGAATGCATAGGTTGTCCGACCTCTGTTAAGACGTAATTGGTAATATCAACTACGTTATTAATCGGTCTAATTCCAACCTTGCGAAGTCTTCTTCTAATAAGCACGGGAGAAATACCTATTTTAACATCTTTAACAGCCTTTGCCATATATCTAGGACAAAGTTCCTCGTCTAAAACCGATACATCGACATAATCGAAAATATCGCCTTCTTCCTTGAATTGAGCAATATGAAGAGGTTTCATTGGACGATCCAAAACAGCGGCCACCTCTCTTGCTATTCCAATAATACTATTACAATCCGGTCTATTAGCTGTTACGCCTATATCCAAAATGTAATCGTTATTGTCTAAATATTCATTGATATCCATACCGGGTTGTGCTTCATCCAATATGAAAATGCCATATATACCGGCATTAGGATAATCATCACCTGTTAACCCGAGTTCCTCGCCACCACATAACATTCCTTCGCTGAGAACGCCACGAAGTTTTCCTTTAGTGATACTTTGACCTGAAGGCAAAAGAGCACCATGTAAGCTTACAGGTACATAATCACCAACATGTACGTTAGTTGCAGCAGTAACAATCTGCTTTTCTCCATGGACTCCGCAATCGATCTTACATACAACCAACTTATCGGCATCTGGATGCTTTTCAATTTGGAGTATATGTCCTACAACTACCTTTTTACAAGAATCTGCTAAATTAATGATCTCTTCAACCTCAAAACCAGCCTTAACCATTTTATCGGCAAGCTCAATAGGGGTTATATCAATATCTACGAAATCTTTTAACCAACTGAAAGGAACTTTCATAATACCCTCCTATTTATATTGCTTCAAAAGACGTACGTCATTCTCGTATAAGCTACGAATATGCGGAATACCGTACTTGATCATCGCTATGCGATCAACACCGAAGCCAAAAGCGAAACCGCTATATACCTTTGAATCGATATTACAATTTTCTAGAACCTGAGGATTGACCACACCTGCACCTAATACTTCAATCCAACCTGTTCCCTTACAGAGTTTACAACCTTTACCATGGCACATGGAACAAGAAACGTCAACCTCAACGCTGGGCTCTGTGAAAGGAAAATAAGATG
This sequence comes from uncultured Christensenellaceae bacterium, assembly GCA_964561145.1. Taxonomy (GTDB): domain Bacteria; phylum Bacillota; class Clostridia; order Christensenellales; family CAG-1252; genus RUG14300. Next base: position 5,223 of record CAZLNZ010000008.1, on the reverse strand, counting down.
GACGGAAACGAGTTTTTGTTTCGCTGCCGAACAATGCTTTAGCAAACATATCCAAAGTTCCCTTGAGGTGAGATAAAGAAACTCCCTTATCTACAACCAAGCCTTCTACTTGATTGAATATGGGACTGTGGGTTGCATCATCGTCTGAACGATAAACCTTTCCGGGGCACACGATACGAATAGGAGGTTTCTCGGTCATCATAGTGTGTGCTTGCATGGGAGATGTGTGCGTACGAAGAACCAATCTGTCGTTAAAGTAGAAGGTGTCTTGCATATCACGAGCGGGGTGATCCTTGGGAATATTCAAAAGCTGGAAGTTATATTCGTCACTTTCAATTTCAGGTCCCTCTTTAACTTGAAAGCCTAAGCCTGAGAAAATATCGACAATTTCTTCCTTAACCAATGTAAGAGGATGAATTGAACCAATTGAAGAACTTACGGGAAGGGTTACATCGATACTTTCCTCTTTCAACTTCTTTTCCTGTTCCTTTGCCTTCAACTCTTTTTCCTTTTCGGCAAAAAAGTTTTCCAATTCAACTCTGCCCTCATTAATCAGTTTACCGATGGTGGGTCTGTCTTCGGGCTTAACATCCTTTAGACCACGCAAAATACCGGTGTACTCACCGTTTTTGCCTAAGAACCTAACTTTTATATCGTTTAAACCGCTTGAGCTGTCAGCACTGCTAACCGCCGATTTACATCTTGCCACGATCTCTTTAATCAAATTAAACATAAGATGCTCCTAAGTCGTAAATAGACTATATAATTATTTTTATATAATATAAGATAGCACACATTTCCATTAATGTCAACTAATTGAAATTTTTACCAATCAAACACATATAAATATATTATGAGATGTGATAAAAAAGGGATTAAATTTATTGCAATCATCATTACTTGTATAATCCTTTTTTCATTACTTTCCTTTAGAATTTCTTCAAATGTAAAAAAAATCTATATCAACTCTTCTATCGCACTGTGTAACAGTTTTGTTTTTAATCAAATCAACATTACAACAGATAGAATTGTTGTAGAAAGCGATGCTCTTGGAAATTTAGTTGATACAACAAAAGATGACAAAGGGAAAGTTACAGCCATCTTTACAAACGTTAACGCCATTAATATTTTATCAAATCAAGTTGCCGTTAAATGTCAACAAGACCTAGAGAATAACTCTCCCGATACTCTCACCCTACCTTTAGGCGCTTTCACAGGCTCGGTACTGTTGAGTGATAGAGGTCGTAAGGTAAAGGTGCCTTTAACCACCCACTTTACAGTTAAAAGCGATTTCAAGCCTTTAGCCGAAAATATAGGCATTAACGTAATTCGCTATTGCCTATATTTAGCTATAACCACAAGGTGTGAGATTACTCTTCCATACAATGAAGAGGAGGCGGTATTTACAACTTATATCCTTGTGAATGAAAGTATCTTTGCCGGTGAGATTCCAGATACATACATTGGTTCTCAGGATGGCTTGGATTATTTAGACTTATTACCATAAAGGTTATGTTTTAGTCCTTGATTTAAAGATTACAGACATCAAAAAACCAAAGAAAATGGCTGAACTCAACCCAATGGCACCGGCTTCGATTCCTCCATATAGAACACCTAACAAGCCTTTTTCTTTTAATCCTCTCAATGCACCTTTTACGAGAGTTGAACCAAAACCCGTTATTGGTATTGTAATACCTGCACCGGCAAATTCCTCAATATATTGAAAAACTCCGACCCCCTCGAGTACAGCACCGAGCAAAAGGAAAATAACCAAGATTCTCGCTGAAGTCATCTTCGTCAAATTGATTAGAAGCTGACCCAAGAGACAAACAAATCCACCTACTGCAAATACCTGTAAATACTGTAAGAAAATATCCATTTATACCTCAATCGAAATAGCATGTGCTATCGCAGGTATACTCTCCCCCTGCAAACTACTATCCTTACTCATCAAAGCACCCGTTGGAAGAAAAAGCAATTTAGAAATCTCTTTTGCTTTCAGAAGATGCATTATATATGTGGAAAATACAAGGCTGCTACATCCTGCCCCGCTTCCTCCCATCTTTACTTTTTGGCTATCGTAATAAATCATTTTTCCGCAGTCGTAATGATTAGTAATGTTTATGCCGTCACTCTCTAATAAACGTTCCAACATCTGGCTTCCGAAAATCCCTAAATCACCGGTCAATATCATATCATAATAGTCGGTGTTTCTCCCTGTATTATCAAGATGAGTTTTAATTGTATCGTAGCAAGCAGGTGCCATTGCGGCACCCATATTATTTAAATCCTCAATTCCGTAATCTACAACCTTACCTATCGTAACCCCTTCTATTTTGGGATGATCACCCTCTTCTCCAAGAACTACACAACCGCTTCCCGTTACCGTCCATTGTGCGGTTGGTGTCATTTGTGTGCCTAACTCTAAAGGATAACGATATTGTCTTTCAGCGGTTGAATAATGACTGCTCGTAGAACAAGTGACTCTCTTCATACAACCATGAGAGATCAAAAGAGACCCTATTAACAATGCCTCCGCAAAGGTGCTACAAGCATTGTAAAGACCAAGATACGGGATTTCAAGTTCCCGTGCCGAGAATGCGGAAGAGACAATTTGATTTAGTAAATCACCACAAAGCATTGCATCAAACGACTCCTTCTTTAGCCCCGAGTTTTCAATGGCACGAACGATTGCCGTTACATGCATTTTGCATTCAGCTTTCTCGTAGGTTTTTTCTCCATATGAATCATCCTCAAGAATATCGTCAAAATAGTCTTTCAAGGGTCCCATCCCTTCCTTTGGACCACAAATACCATATGAAGACTTTATAACAGGTTTGTTTTCAAAAATCCAGGTTCTTCCTTTCTTCATATTATACCATTCCAATTATCCAGTGAATTAATCCGATTATTATGCTCGCCACAACGCCGCTAACTATAATCGGTCCCGCTATTACAAACATCTTACTCATAACACCCAATACATATCCTTCTCTATTAAACTCCATCGCAGGAGATACCACACTGTTAGCAAAGCCGGTTATAGGTACTATAGATCCGGCACCGGCTATTCTTCCAATCTTATCGTACACTCCAATTCCTGTTAGAAGTGCTCCAAGAAAAATCATAGCAGCACTTGTAATCTGTGCTTCACTCTCCTCTCCAAGATCAGGCAACCACAGTCTAAAAATATCACCAATACCTTCACCTATACAGCATATTATTCCGCCTATCACAAATGCTAATACAAGTGTTTTTAGCTCTCTCGATTTTGGAGTAGACTTCTTAACTAATTCAGAATATTCTTGCTTGTTCATTTCTTTCTCTCCCCGTTATCGGCTTATGATAAATCCTTTCATAATCTTTTTTTCTATAAATAAAAAAGTGTGCCATATCATTTATTATCTCCATAAAGCACACTTTTATACCTACAACATCTTTTTTCTTATTTCAGCAATAACTCGAGACTCTATTCTTGAAACTTGAACCTGTGATATTCCAAGTATAACTGCCACCTCGCTTTGAGTTTTATCTCTAAAATACCTTAATAAAATCAGCTTTTTATCTCGCTCTTCCAATCCGTTTATTATGTCCATTAACACCAATTTATCAATAAAATCCTCGGTTTTATCTTCTGTTTTCAATATGTCAACAAGGTACGTTCCGTCTTCATCATAGCTTTCATATAAGGATAAAGGAAGTTTTGACGAGTCAAGTGCAAATACGACTTCCTCATCACTAACAGCAAAATGTTCTGCTATTTCAGCAATGGTTGGCTCCTCTCTATTATCGTTCCGATATTCTTCTACAAAACGCCCTATTGCCATAGATAAGGTTTTTGTTTGGCGTGAAACCTTAATAGGACCGTCATCTCTAATGTGCCTTTTAATCTCTCCGGCTATCATAGGAACTGCGTAGGTGGAAAACCTAACATTATATTCAAGTTTAAAATTCATTACAGCCTTTATTAGCCCAAGACTACCTAATTGTATAAGATCATCATACTCGATTTGAGAACAACGATAACGCCTAACAATACTTTTTATCAAGGGCATATTGTCCAATAAAATCTCCTCGGCTTTAGCTTTGTCACCTTCTTGTGCCTCCTTTATCTTTTGCATTGTTTCCTCATGCGTCATCTTCCGGGAACTCCTTGATCAATGTAACCGTCGTTCCCCTTCCGACTTCGCTATATACCTGAACGTCATTCATAAAAGCTTGCATTAAGGTAAAGCCCATTCCTGAACGTTCATCATTAGGTTTTGACGTATAAAATGGTTGCATTGCTTGAGGAATATCAACGATACCCCGCCCATAGTCTTCTATTTTTATTACCATCTTTCGCTCCATTAAACATACATCTATCATGACTTCTCCGTCGCACTCAGAATAAGCATGAACTATGCAATTTGTAAAAGCTTCACTAATTGCCGTTTTGACATCATTAATCGCTTCGATCGAAGGATTAAAAGGAGTACAAAAACTTGCCACAACGTTCCTGACAAATGATTCGTTTTTTGTGTGTGCTAAGATTGTCATCTTAAAATAATTATCAACCTTCATAATAAAAAATATACCTCCGATTTATCCTACCAAGGGAATTAAACTATAAATATTTGCCAATTTAAAAACCTTATCAATTTGACGATTAACACAGCTTAGCGTAATCTCTCCACCATTTTTCCTAATTTTCTTAAAACGACCAAGAAGCATACCTATACCTGTCGAATCCATAAAGTCAACATATTTCAAACAAAACTCAAGGTATAGGACGCCTTGATCAATCAATATATCGGCATGTTCTCGTACAATAGGTGCAGTATGCTCATCTATGTCACCCTTTATATATATAATAGCTTCATAGCCTCTCTTATCCGACCAAACATCCATCGAATCACCTCCAAACAAATTGTAACAAAAATTCAATTGAAAATAATGTAAAAAAAACAATGATCTTAACGATTAAAGCAGAAAACAAAATTAAACACAAATGTTTAAACTAATGATAACAGAAAGAAAAGGAAAATGCGATATGATTAGTCCTTATGCAAAATGTGATATCGTTGCAACGGTCTTTATAGTAAAAGTATCAGAGTGAAGAACTATAACTATGTAGAGTTATACAACCTTGACAAAAAAAAAGAGCACTTGATTTCAAGTACTCTTTTTGGTGGGAAGAGATGGATTCGAACCATCGTAGTCACTGACAACAGATTTACAGTC
>CAZLNZ010000007.1:0-90268 GCA_964561145.1 uncultured Christensenellaceae bacterium | reverse complement strand
AGAGGATTTTCCTTGTCACCGAATTTTTTACCGGTGATCTCCTCCATCTTGCTGATATTTTCCATAATCTCAGCTCTGATTGCAGGGTTGATTTGTCTTCCGTCTTCATAGTATTGAGTACAAGCCTCAGTGCTGATTGTAAAGCCTTGAGGAACGGGCAAACCTAAATTGGTCATTTCTGCGAGGTTTGCACCTTTGCCGCCTAACAATGCACGCATCGAAGCGTTACCTTCAGTGAAAAGATAAACGTACTTTTTATTCATACAATTCCTCCTAGAATTTAATATCCTTAAAGATTATAAAGCAAAGTGCAAAAAATGTAAATATAAAATTCGCATTTTTTATAAATCATTGCCGATTTTTTATCGTAGAAAGCAAATTATGCCTATTGCTAATGCCTGTTCCCGAAGAATTAACGTATTAATCACGATATCCTTTGAGCTTAACTTATTAGGATTACGACTAAGCTACATCTAAAGATATGGTACTAATAATCAAAAGTTCAACAACACCTAATGGACCAACCTATATTAGCACATCGATTAAGTTAATTACTTCTTGAATGCTAACCAATTGCTTTTGTACATTGATTTTGAAGTACTTAGATAATAGTACCAACAGTTCTCCTATATTACTTCCGATAACATTGTTTTCCTTAACAAGTGAAATCAATTCCGACAAAAGCCCTTCGGATAACGAAAAAGAACCTATAATGGCTTTTTCAACTACACCACCCTCTTCGTAAGAAAAATAATTATGTCTTCCGTCAAGATATAAATCATTGAGTCCATGTCCTTCGATATCAAGGGCATTCTTTAGAAAAATTGGAAGATAGTATATGGGGGTATCGACAACAATAAGCTCATCTAGGCACTTAATGATAAAATCATATAAAACCGTATCGGGATAGTCCTCCCGTGATAGCTTGTCCGCAACCTCCAGAATAACACTTCCGACATAAAAGCTGTCCAGATTCTCGACAATTTGATAGTAAGTATTGATAGTATCCACTCCCACAACAACGATACCGCCTTTTGTTTTTTGAAGAATATATTCCCCATGGTAAAAAAGATTTGCCGCATATCTTAGTTTACTACCCGACTTCCGGCATCCTCTTATACGCAAAACAAGCTTACCTTCGTCGGTAAGAAGTGTGATTAACCTATCACTTTCCTTATAATCAATAGTTTTTACAACCAAGCCTTTTACTCTTGCGGTATCCATTTCTTTCCTATTATAGTACACCTTATTGTTTCATTGCTTCTGTCCTTGCGACCTGATCACAACGATTGTTAAGTTCGTTGTCTGCGTGACCTTTAACCTTATTAAAGTGTACATTATGTATTGACAACAGCCTTAACAATTCCTGCCATAAATCTATATTTTTGACCTCTTTTCCGTCCGATTTTTTCCAATTATTCCTTTGCCATCCATAAATCCACCCCTCAATCAACGAATTAACCACATAAGCGGAGTCAGAATAGATTTCAACTTCGCAAGGCTCTTTTAGGGCAGATAAACCGAAACAAACGGCAGAAAGCTCCATCCTGTTATTGGTTGTTTCCTTCTCTCTGCCGGAAATAACCTTCTCGTAACTCAAATATTTTAATATTGCACACCACCCGCCCTTTCCGGGGTTCCCGGAGCAAGCACCATCTGTATATATGATTATTTTTTTCATACAGGTATTATATCACAATCAACGCCCGTTCTCAACACCTTTTATCCAACACTCTTCCAAACATTTAAGATTTTTTCAATTTTTGACTTGACATATGGCCTTTGTAGCTTTATAATTCTATTAACTTGTTTAGGGGAGTGGCTCAATGGTAGAGCAACGGTCTCCAAAACCGTCGGTTGCGTGTTCGACTCGCGTCTCCCCTGCCAAAAAGAGGACGTTCAAAAACAAAATTGAACGTCCTCTTTTGTATTAAGAGTTGATGAAGTTCGTGCTTGACACTATTAATCAAAAGAATTTTGATTTGTTCAGGTCAAATTAAAAATCTCTCCATCTCATTCTTTAAAAACTTCACTTTATTTTGTGATATAGAATTCACCGTCTTCATAATACCAATTCGCCCATAGGTTTGTTATCTTGGCAATTTCATCTACGTTCTCTTTGATACATTCTGTGTAGGCAGAGCTATTATTACCAAGATAGTTAGTCAAACCCTCCATCGTAACGACATAAACCTTATCGAATGATCCCGAGTTGTTACCACATGCAAGTCCTGTATAATTATAAGAGCCCATGTATCCTGCTACTCAACATAACAATAATACTGATACGATAGGAATTAATCTTTTTTTTGTAATTGCTCTGTTAAGGGATTTCTCTTTGACAATAGCTTCACAATGGCTTGCTTGTCACATAAGTTATCCTCAGGATATAACTCAATGAATTCCTGTGCGGTTATATCTCCCTTGTTATATAGGGTTTCAAGAAGATTGATATCACCTGCAACTGTTCCGTTGCTTCCGCTTACGGCTTCAACTGTTACCTCAAACTCTATTTTTTCATAATCTTTGGCGAAAAATTTTTTCTCAATTCCGTTATCAATCCACCTCTTATTGTCATAATAGGCTATGAAACATTGTTCTAAAACTTTGCCAAGTTTCTTCTTAACTCGCCAGAACCTCTTCCTTTGCTCGTTTATAGGTTGATTTGCCTGTGCCTGCAGTTGTGCTATTGCCGCACCACTCAAGGTTCCCGACAAGCTTTCACCCGTCATTACCTCTGTTGCACCGCAAAAAGTTCTTGTCATTGTCGTTAAATTGCTAATATAATTCAACGGCATAGAGGACAATGCGTGTTGCTCCATTTTCCTTATCCCGTTTCCCGTCAATGAATGATCAACAAGTATTTCTCCGGGTTCGTTAGATATCTGTTGTCCTCTTAAAGCGTCCTTTGTGACTATATATTTACCCCAGGCGGTATTTTGAATAGCTAATGCCTCCATGCCTAGTACGTGATTTATTAGCTTTTGGTTAGGAATCAATGCCTCGGCTTCACTTATTCCATATATACATTTTTCTCTCTCCTCATAGACTCCTGCGACTATCGGGTACAAGGTACACTTCTTAGCAACACCTTTCGGAGTGATAGGGAAAGGTTTATTGATAATCGCATTTTCCAAACCTCTTTCGCAATAAACCTCCCCATTCTCTCTAAAGTAACGAGTTATTACCATATACTTTTTGTCCTCGTCGAGTGTGTTCTCAAGAAAATCCAAATCGGCTCCATCATCGGCAATATTTAAGATCTTTTTGGCGGTAAGCTTTGAAGTTATAATAATCCATCCTTGTTTCTGCTCGTCTTGTTCTAAAGGGTTTTCAAAGAAAATGTCACGGGGGTCTATAAGCTCACAGCTCAAATCGCCTTCTCTTATTCCCCTGCTATTTCTCACAGAACTATCCCAAAAGAAATGGTAGAAATAGCTTCCCTTGAGCAAAGCATCCCTGATTGCTCTCGAATCCATCTCCTCTAAATCGATTTTTTTAGAAATATATGAGGCAAAATCCGTCAGTTCCTTGGCTCTTTCCGAGTTAACGGAGGAATTGTATACTAACTTAATAGGTACAGATGTAAGCATTGCCCTTTTATTTCGACATATAAACCTTACTATATTTACAACAGGTCTAGGCATTGCTCTGGTTGCCTCCGTTGCTGGTGCCCATTGATCTCCTTCATAAAAGGCTACGTTCTTTTTAATCTTTGCATCTAGACCAAGCTGTAGCGTGTAATCCAATCCCTTTTGATATAGTCGGTATAGGGTTTGATTATCGGTCATTTTTTACCTCCCCGAACAAGTATTCTCTTAACAAGTCCTCTTCTGCCAATGTCGGTTTTCCGTATAGCATTTCAATCAACCTATCCAATTTTTCTTCAAGTTCTGCAATTTTCTCAATTAACTTCTCAATTTTATTCTTCATAATCGGTTTCAACCTCCGTCTTTTCTTTTTCTGCAAACAATGCCTTTAATAAGGAATCAAGCGAATCCGTACTAACACTCTTTCCTCTATTCTTACACTCTCTCATCGTGTCAGCCTCAGCATACACATATAGGTGATTGTTGTAATAGAATACATCTCCGACCTTAAGATTCTTTTGTTTGTTTTTTGCTAGCTCGAGAAGCATACTATTCAAGCTATCCTCAACCTTATTACCACCTTGTATTTTATAATCGAATCCTTCATAGGTAACTACAAAATTATCGCCGAATGTCACTCTGGAACCTGCATTCTTTTTATACTTTACGGCATTGACTAGCGAATATTCCTTTTCGCTCATTGTAACAGTACTACCACCAAGCTTGAGCTTGACTTCTTTTACAGGCTCTATTTCTCTATCAAACTCCTCTGTTTGGTTGATTATTGACATTAATTCATCATATTTCTCACCAACCTCACCTTTGTGTTCCTCCAGATATTTGATCATTTCATCTTTTGTACCCTTTTGATAAATGAAGTTTTTAACCCACCTACTTGCTTTTATTTCCTCGAAAGCCTTTACTGTTTTATCATAAGCGTCAGACTCTATTTTATCGTACTTCGAGTTGATGCCGTCCAGCTTCTTCTCGGTATCCTCTTTATATTTTCTTAAAGTAGCACTTAGCTCGGATTCCTCCCTTTCTATTGACTTTTCTTTTTCGTTACTTATTGTACTTTTTTCGCTTTCTTTAAGATTATCGACTTTTGTCTCAACACTTTTCTTAGCATCCAACCCATTTTTGCCACGTAAAAGTGAATCCTCTTTTATCCCGTTTTTTATCATTTCAGCTTTGTTGTCCCCCTCTTTTAGTGCCTTCTCTACTTCAAGTTGCCTTTCGATATTTGATATCTCTTTCTCTTGTTCCGACAATCTTTCCTTCTTGTACCTTTCATACAATGCATCTGCAACAGCTTTCTCTCTATCGGTCAAATCACCTTCACTTTTATTTGTTCCACGCACTTCGTTATAATCTTTTAAATACTTTTTTATCCATTCGTTTTTATTCATATACACACCGCCTTATTTCATTCTCGAACTTCTCAAGATTGTCAATCTTTTTTATTATTCTATGTCTATACTCGTCTACAACAAAAAAGAAAGCTTGCAAATAAGATATCATACCCATCACTAAGAAAATCGTTACCTGAATAGCCGTCCAAATCAGTTCTGACCAGCTAAAATCCGTAATCATGGTTACACCATAGTAACCGAACAGTAGACCGCAGATAATTTTTGAAACCAATTGCTTTTCGTCACGACGTCTAGAATACCCCTTTTTATCCTGTCCGAAGTTATAGGGATCCTCTCTTTTTCCTCCATCGGAGGTAAGTGATGAAGAACTCAAGGGCGTTAACCTTACTCTACGTGCCTTTTTCACAGCTCTTTTCTTAAGCTTTGGAAGTTCATTTTCAAGTACTATATCAAAGCCTTCCTTATTAATTATCTTATATCTCCCATCTCGAAACTCGGAATAGGAAATGCCTGCATTTGCGAGAATTTTAGATTGTATACTTTTTAAAGCCTCATCATTTTTTCTTTCACACCACTCATCCAATAGACAAATCTTCTCAGAAATATCTTCTACCTTTTGAGAATGAAGCTTATTGGTCTTTAAAACCCTCTCATCCAACTCACCTTTTGCCAGTCCTTGTAAAGATAAAAGTTTTGAGATAAAAAATCCGAAAATTGCACTTAAGCTTCCGTCGGCTATAATCTCTGCAACACTTTTACCCGTTTCAACTATATTGACAAGCCCCCTGATAACATAAACAATACAAGCTAAGCCGACAACAATAAAAAAGAGGTTAAGTCTTAAAAAATCCTTTGTCTTCTCTAAATTCATTACACCCTCCCTTCAATCTCGTAAATTTCTTTTTCAATTTCTTTACCGTCCAGTCCCTCCACAAGAGCCTTTTGATGCTTTATCGGTCGAGAAAAGATTAATGTACCGGCAATATTACCGGCTAAAAGCATTGTACATAATAAACAGAGCTCAGCTATAAGAGGTTTTAACAACCATAAAAATGCCGTTAGTAACGCCAACTTAACTATTCCGCTTAAGTCCTTAGGCAGTTTATTAAGAGCATTCAATGTAATAACGCTAAGAGCTAATATTCCGGATAACGAAAGAGATATTGCCCTCTCGGGAGTTGCGACATAACTTTTAAAATTGAAGGCAACGGTTAAAACAATAGGTAGAATAGAAAGAAGTATATTAAGGGTATACAATATGTATAGCCTAGTTATTACCTTGCTTTTCTTCATCTTTATCCTCCAAAATAAAACCGATTTCCCGTGCAACACCTTTTTTGACAAGCTCTCCGTTATTTGTTAACGCTAAATACAATGCCTTTCTTTCCTTTTCAGTCGCTTCTACAACACTTGTCTTCAAGCTTGTTATTTTTTCCACAGCCTCCTCTATCACATTTTTCATCAATGTGACCTGGTCTAAGGTTTCCGAATAAAGTTTTCTATTATCCTCCAAAACCTTTGTAGCGGAATCGAAACTTTGCTTATGCGAATCCACCTCTGTCAATTCAAGTTTCACCTCTCGGATACACTTTATTACCTTATATACGGACAAAACAACACCACCGAATACTCCACTCACTATAGTTATCAAGGTTACAAGTTTATCTATATTCTCTTCAAGATATATGCTCCAAGAAGACTCCTCGATATCCTCGTTCTCGGTATCACATCCGACAAAACAAATGGCTAATATAATTAAACAAATTAGAATGGCTATATTCAAAAGCTTCAATCCAGTCTTTTTCTTAGTTTTCTTCACTTTCCTCATTATCCTCCTTTTTTACTTGATGATTATAGGGTAAGTATTCTTCAGGCGGTTCCTCGGGAATTGACCCTTCCGGCGTTAAGCATATCCACATGTCTTGAGTTGCGTGTAAACCGTTTACGCCGTACTCGACTTCATCGTAAACCATTTTGTTTACTATTAAATTCAATTCTCCGACAAGCTCCGGTCCCTTCCAGAAGAAACCACCGGTACAGATAAATACGATGGAATAGGATGGGACGTCCATCTCTATGAATCCGTTTTTCTTAACCCATGTACCGACATACTTTCCTGACGTTGTATCAAAATAGATTATATATCCAATTCCGTATGCATCGGTATTTTTTGCTAGCAATGATAGCACCTTGACGTGAACTCGGCTTTCGGGTGTGACAATTGACGGGTAAATCCTAACTTTGTTGAAGCCTGCAAAAGTTGAATCGGGAATCAACTCGATTGGCTCATTATCGAAAATCTCAACATCACGTTCTTGCAACTGTACGCCCTTTGAAGTAACCGTAACGCTTTCCAACCCGTCATATTTTTGATATACATATTGATTAGATCTTGAAATAAAACCTCCCCAGATATCTTGTCTGTTTACTCCGTCAATGTAGGCGTTGATGATTATATTATCCTTTTGCCAACCAAAATGCTCTAGTTCAAGTCCCATTTGAGTGAAAATATTTTGTACTTCTTCCAAGGTCATCGTATCGGAATTTACATAGATAGAATCAAAGATGATCTCTGTGCAACCTATAAAGTAAAAGCCTTTCCCCTCCTCAACCTCGTTGTAAGAACAGTCATAGGAATAATAATCGTCATTGTCGGCTCTCCAGTAAAAAAGTTCAACAAAATCCGTAAATAATACCCTCGGTGGGGTTATTGCGGTATCTATCATAAAGGAGGTTACATATTCCCCGGGAGAAACAGGGTCTGCACTTTGCTTGATAAATTTATCATACGATATAACCGTAGTCCCTTGATCGACCTCAACAACCTTGTTTTGAAAATTTGTTCCAAAATCAGATATAGTAATATTCCCTATGGTTACAGTTGTTCCTATATTACCTCTTTTTATATAAATGCCGCTTTTTCCTTCCTTCGCAGTTAATACTCCATTCGAATCAATTGTTCCTCCCTGTATGATGAAAAGACTACCATAACTTTCGTCATCGGGGTCAACCAATGGATAAGTGTACTCATTTCCGTAAGAGAATAATCCGACCATATTATTTCCCAAGTCGTAAGCTCTAAAGATACCGGACAGTGATTTCTTTCCTGAAGTTTTTGTAACTTTATACTCTACAAAATAAGCTTGCTCCGCCTCAAGCCAAAAAGAGCCGTCAAGCTCGGTTCCACCGAATTCTCCTTCTACATAGTTTGTTGATGCTGAAATCGGAAGTACAAAATCTCCCACAGAGGTCGTTCCGTATTCTGCTGTGTATTTTCCGCTTACTCCAAGTATTTTTATACCTTCTTTTATATTCTCCGATACTAAGTTCGCAATGTTTTCATCACTCAGTCTTGCGACCTCACTACCGTCATGATACCCTTGCGGAATATTTATTTTATCATCAGCATTTTCGATTACATATTCATCGTTCACCTTCGGCATTGTGCCAACTATCTCCAACCCATCGGAATAATAGGTTTTGCCCTCTAAAACATCCTTTTCTATTGCAGTTCCTACAGGGCAAGTTATTGAGGATTTGTTTACAACATTAAAAATCATAAGCCTTCTCCTATTAAAATATTTACATAAAGATTTTTTTCAGGGGTAGTATCGGCATAAAATCTTAAATGATTTTCATATTGTCCGCTGCAATAAACACCGTTTTCTGCCCAAATTCTCATATATATCGGTGATGGCGAAACAATTACGACGTTGTCTGCCGTCACACCATCGACCTCCAATGTATAAATTCCGTTCTCCCATTGATCCATATCCAATACAGAAGCCACTTTTTTAAAAGTACCCTTTGAGTTCGACGATTCCCCGCCTAACTGAATCCAAGTATAATCGGTAATATTTGTTGATGCTTCGCTACCAATATATAAGCCAACATATTTTGAATCCTCTTGAATTGTGTCGTAAAGCACACCTTCTGTATCACTTTTACAATATTTCTTATATAAAGAAACATTCCCGAGATTATCGGAAGACAGCAATCTTTTTAAATCGATAATCAAATAGGATGTATAGGCTTCTCCGTTCCATTTGACTTTAAAAACTTCGATTGGACTTTTGCAAAGGACAGGAACGTCAAGGTAATAATATCCGTCGTATATATCATCATTATCACTCGCAAGCAAGGTAATACCTCCGATGCCCTGACCCCTTTGCATAAACATCAAATTATTATCCGGGATAACTCCTTTTGGTGCCGTGATTCTTAATATCAAATATTTTTCCGAAGAGCTTAGAGTATATTTATATTGTGTCAACTTCTTTATTTCGGATAAATCCCTTTCGCTAGGTGTGTCATATAGAAATAAAGCATAATCGGTAACAAGCCCCTCCGGCTGAATAAATGTATCCGTGTTTATTATCTCTATAGTGCCTATTGCATCGGGCGGAAATGACTTTTTACTTTCTTCATTTATCTCTTGAACGATTCTGTTAATTTCCGCTATGACTGAAGTTTTTTCATCGGTTAAACCCTTATAAAATAAACCCTTAATCTGCTCTTCGTTCATTCCCTCTTCATAAGGTCTTGCGGTATGACCATATGGAGTTTTCATTTTAATCTTCTCTATGACCTCTTCTTCTATCTTATTTATCAATTTACACCTCCGTTTTTGCCGATGTAAGCGTACTCGACAGATATATTCTTAAACTCAAAAGGCTTCCCGTCTCTTGAAATCACTATCAACCTTGCGTGCGTAACACCCTTTAGCCTACAACGAAGATAACAGTTCTTTCTCAGCCCACCTTCAAAGCCTATATTCTTCAAGGTCCCCAAGCTAAGATCATACTTTGCACAATTGTTATAGGACAATCGTTGTTCCGCTCTTTCGGAATAGCACAAAACCTCTACACTGCCCTTGCTTTGAGAGGAATAATCAAAGGACACACCGTAGATATTTTTTAGTTTTGATGAATTGCCGAAATTAAGGTCCAAACTTTGCCATTCGGCAACAACGGGTTTTACGGTAACAATATATCCTCCGCTAAAAACCATATTTCCCTTTAAGCCAGTAAATTCAATTGGTTCACCCTTTTCCTCTTCGCTAAGGGTAATTATATCAGGTTTATTTTCGTAGACAGAGCTTCTTTTTTCGGTAATATAGAGAAGTTTGGAATCAACTCTTTTGTACAAATTGTACAGAACCTTACTTATCGGGGAAACTTTTTTACCCTTAGAATAAATTGCAAAGGTTCCGCTGTCGGTATCTATGTCTCTGACTTCGTATCCGGTATCATATTCCTCACCAAGCAACTCACTCTGTGCGATGTATATTATTTCTCCTTCTACGTAATAAATAATATCATCTCCGACATATAGTTTATCTCCTTCTTTTCTACACTCCCACTGAATGAGTTTATAAAGTGATCCTTCTATGTAAACTCGAGAACCGACACTTAAATCGATACCGGAAGCAACTTCAACGTACTTCGAGCCCTTTGTAAAGGACACATCACCGGGAAAAAGGTTATCTATATAATAGTCTTCGTATTTATCATTAAGTGTGCAAAGACCTCCTTTAGAATTTCCAAAGTACAGATTACCTCCAATCACGGAAAAACAAATTGCATCGAACCCCTTTAGTGTCCACCACTCATACTGACCGTTCGTAAAGGTCATCCCCTCCTTTGCAACTAATATGGTATCTCCGATATTTAAAATATAGAAATCCTTATAGTTCACGCTGCAAACCTTTGAGAAATCAACTGATTTTAATAACTCTTTTACAGACAAGCTCACGTCGAGTGTATATCTGCTTTCATTTGCCTTATTCACAGAGGTTTTGAGAACCTTTATTCCGTTATCACTAAGGAAAATAGGGGTACCGTTTAAAAATCCGATAGAAGCGGTGGAACTACATCCATCAGCCAAAAAGCTACCATCTAAATAAAAACTACCACTCCTTTGAGTTATACTTTCACCGCCTAAGGATATCGTACCCGATGAGTAGTTACCTCGTCTTACGTATACCGTACAATCTCGCCCCTGTTTTTCCTTCAGTATTGCCGTTGCATTATCAGATAATCTTGCATAACCTGTAATTGGTGCATAGTCGCCAAATACGGAAATTCCGTTTGCAGGAAAGTAAAGCGGATTATCACTTGCAGACATAAAATCATAATTGGGATAATCGGGATTACCACTGAAAAACAATCTGTCGGAATTGCCATTAACACCGAAGCTTTGACCGAATGTACATTTTGTTATGCACTCCTTATCATCGGAATTCGCCGCTCTGAAACATACTTTAATCTTCTGATTTTCGGGAAGATTAGCCCTTCTAGTCAATACTAACTCGCCACTATCATGATTTAAACTTCCCCATAAATTGTTTTCTTCATCTAGTAAGGAATATATCTTTGACGGAAGATCTTTAATCTTTATGACGTTACCGAATCCAATTGAGTCATTACACTCCTCGACAATTAAGCTTTGATCATCGGGAAAAGTATAAGTAAAACTCTGATAATTTACGTTATACGCTTTTGTTTCTCCGGTTCTTTCGGCTCTCGCAATCACAATCGGGGAAAAGCTCTCCTCATTACTTTTAATCAATCTTAATTCGGCACTATTCCACTCGTCACCGAATTCGGAGTTTGCGAACCATTTGATACAATAATCTCCCGCCTTAATTAGAATAACGGAAAAATTGGATTTCAAATCGATAACGTTATCGGTAAAGGTTTCTTCGTCGTGCGATATGGTTTTCCCTTTTAATTCATCACCGATCTCAATGGCACGCTCAACACTTTCTCCCGTGCACTCATGCAAAATAATATCTTTTTCAATGCCATTATCATAACTTTTGAAGTAAACATTATTTTCACCGATTGATATTTTACTGTCTAAGTAATAATGACTCACCTCCTCCGATGTTCCGAAAAGTGTGTTTATCCTATAATCTGTTAATAAGTTTGGTGATTCAAGCGCTACGGGAGCTACCCTTTCGGAGTTTACCTTTTTATAATAAGAAACCTCGGTCGAAAAACTGCCTGTCGTACCATCAAGCACAACCTCTTTATAATCTCCGTTCTCAAGGACGTATCTTGTACCTCTTGTAGATTCATCGACACTATCGTCAAGAATCAATATCGAAGTGCTTTGTGGTGAAATCCCTTGACTTGTTGTAGGTATGTAAACCTCTTTTGATCCAACCACACGTCTTAACTCGATTTTGTTATTCCAAACGCCTAAAACAAGATAATCACCCAAACCGATGATATAATTTCTGCCACAGTTTTCGAATACCTCAAACCGTTTGCCTGTCAACCTTCCGATATCAATAAAACATTCGGTAGCACTTAAGGTGATATCTTCATAACCATCTGATTTTAAATAAAACCTTCCACCACAGTATATTAACATTAAACTTTTTCCCATAAGTCGAACCTCTCCTATGCAGTCAATTGGTTCATCAAACTTATGTATTTCAGAGAATCCGTGCCTTTTTCTAAGATAACTGCCGTCCGGGATAAAGTTAACCACATTTCGTCCCCTTGAAATATCATCGGATTCTCTTTGATCCATTCCCTTCAAAGAATCTATTCTTAACTGTCTTCTTGTTGTAGTTGAAACGTCTCCTGAATATCTCATTCATTCACCCCATAAATGCAGTTAATCTTGTTGTTAAAGCTATCATCTTGAGGTGCAAGCTCTGCCAAAAGTGTTTCAAAAGTATTCTTTGAAGCTGCTGCGAGAGAGGGTTCTTCATCCTCGATAAGCTCTCCCTTAACATAATAAGGAATTATCCGAATCAATCGCTCATCCAGGTTTACTGTATCATAATCGTTTTGTGGATTTCCAATATCTTCATAGTAAACAATAAATGCCGAATCCTCCTTGGTTCTATTGAGATAATACTCCCCGTTAACCTTAGCAAAAGGTAATAGCGAAGAATAACCACCCTTCAAACTTTTAAAACATTTGAAAAATCCCTTATTTATAATATTACTTACCTTATATCCTACCACCTCTTTTTTCTCAACGTCTTCAAGAAAGATACACTTTTCCTCTAAAGCACCTACAACAAGCATTCTGTCAAACGCTCTTAATATTGCCCCATCGATCCTTGACATATAATAGCTCAAGTTTCCCATACTATCACCGGACAGTTTTGGATCATACCCTATTGCCTTAATACATTCTTGCTTTAATTCCTTAAAAGTCATTCTACCTCCAATGGAGAGAGGCTTAGAGCCTCCCTCCCTTCAATCTAACGATATAAAGCTACGATTATACAGGCAATGCAATTACTGCAACGCTCACCTTATCCTTTCCTATCACAAAGACCTTACCTTTTTCGGAGCTACCTATCACACCATGTGGAATCTCTTTTTTATTATCGGCATATCCGTTGTTTCCGGACACTCTTTTAAACCTACCGCTTTCAATGTTTAGCATGGCATAACCGGAAGCTTCAACGGTAAAGACTAAGTCGTTGACCCCTTGTATGCCGTCTGAGGCAAGTAGCTTTATCTCTGCAGCATCGCCACCATCGTTTTTTATGACAATCAAATACTTATCGTCCCTTTCATCCATTGTAAAATAACCGCCGAAGGTTTCGGTACTCTCCCCGTTTGTAGTAACACCGGTATATATATCGGATGAGTTTACCTTAATCGGTGTATTTACATTGTTAATTTTGCTAACCTTAATCTCTGAAAAAGCCATCTACTACCTCCATTAATAACTACACTTGTAAACAAATAATTCCTTCGGGCGAACAATTTTGGCATCGTAAAGAATAAAGCCTTTAACTGCATCCGAAAACTTCTTTTCAGGTCTATAAGCCTCACTATGAGTTACAGGTTTTACAAAGGCAATTGCCCTCTTTGTTCTTGCCATTATGCAACGTGCATTCACACTCTGACTTCCCAACGTTCCTTTGGTTTCTGCAACATTATTTGACACCTTAATTTTCATTCCGTTATAGTAATAAGCTCTACCATCTTTTATAAGTTTACTATTATCGGTGTCTGCCGCTCTATACTCCTTTCTAAAGCGTGTGAAAAATTTAGGATCTACCGTAACTACGATTTCCGTAGAATCAGCGACATCGTTCAACATTAAGTTCTCTTGTAGCTCATCAAGTATATCCAAAACATTTTTTTCATTTGCTCCGGCTTCGCCTGCTACGCATTTCGAAAAGCCTATAACTTTAGCCTCCTCCGACAAAGCCAAATTTGCGATATACTTATCGACGTTGTTAGCCAATCCCTCACTCGTCTCACTCTGCAATGCCTCCATAATACCTTCTTTTGCTTGAATTTCATCAACGTCTCCTACCTCATAGTTAAAGTAAGCAATTTGATTAATGGGCATAACTACAGAAGTTGATTCCACTCTTTCGGCAGAATTAATTTCTCCGTTTCGATCCTTTTTATCCATACCGTAGATGGTAGGCTTTCCAATACCTGTAATTGTAACCGATTCACCTTGACGCTTTACCAAGCCCTCATAATTACGATAACAATCCTCCACAAAAACACATTTGCGTTCTAAATCTCTGTTGATTCCTGCCTCCCATACGGAAGGAATAAAATTTGAATATGACATTAATACCTCCTATTTTTTTATTCTTTTCAAAGATTCTCTAACCTTATCCCAATGAGCTTCAACGTAGTCTTGTGACATTCTTTTCATTTCCTCAAGGGTATAGTAGCCGTTATCTGACGTCTCCGCAACCTCTGTTAGTGACCCCGGTGTTGACCTCGCTTTATTGATTCTGCTTTCAAATTCTCTTTCCGCCTCTAATAAGGTTCTCTCGCGTATGGTCTTAACCAGATTGTTATAGTCTGAATATATTTCAGCTAAACCTATACTTCCGACCTTCCCCGATGCAAAGCTTAAAAACTCTTTATCAGAGAAAAGTTCTTCCTTGTCTAGCTCAGGGTATGCCTTATCAAAAGCCTCCTTATCTCTTTTGTACCATTCATCGCTCCCTAAACTAACCTCTTTTTCTTCCGTTTCAACATCACTTTCCTTTGCTAGATCATCTTCTTTATTCGTTAGGTTATTTACTTCTTCACCTTTGTTTTCCTTGTCGTTTTCAACATTGGCATCTATTTTTTCTTGGTCCTCCTTTATTTCACTTTCAACTACAAATTCTTCTTTCATAAATCCTCCCATTTATATTTTTTATCGCTTGATAACCCAAAACTTTTAGATATAAAGTCGTCTTCCTTAGTTCGTTCGAAATAGGAATATCCAAGCTCTTGAGAAATGTAGCGTGCAATTGCCTTTGCCATCACCAGGTCATCATGCTTTCCGACCTCCGCTTCAGCTCTTCCGTTCTTGCGAATGAAGCTTAACATTTCATATAAAATTCCTAAATCTACTTCGATTTCGGGATCCTCCCTAAAACTTGCCTTCAAGTTCGAGATAAGCAACGGCCGAGTGATTTGAGTTGTCCTAAAGCCTAACATATCACTACCCTCACCCCTCGTATACAGTCGTGGATATCCTACCTCAGCCAATTCTCTGACAACACTTGTCGAAAAATTAATCTCAACCGCAATCAAGGCATTATTGTAATACTCTCCTAAGGAGTACAGCTTATGGGCAAAAAGATCTTCGTCTATCCTTTTAACTTGATATACCGCAACCGTTTGCCCGTTCATACCATTCTCTACAACTGCTGTAAAATAGTCACTACCGGTCCCGGCTGTATCAACACCGATTACATATTCAACCCCTCTTTGAGGTAGAGTGTATATCCTAACCTCTCCGTATTCGCTTTCTGCGAAGCGACTCTCAACTATCATAGCGTTAATTCCGTCTTGAGTTTTTCTTTGGAAAAAGTCTCCTTTGATTATCGGTGGGTGATTTCTTGCATACTCGATTCTTTCAATCAATTTGTTCTTGTCAAATTCACAGTCACCGCTTGCAACGAAAGCTTCTTCAGGAGTACACGGATACTCCTGATATAAAGCATTTTTATCAAGATATGTATTATACTTTTTTACATACCAGGCAAGCTGCTTATCGCTTAATCCTTTAGCTTTTAGAAAGCCAAGTTTGTCGATTAGTATCTTGTCCGAAACGTCAAAAAGTATCGATGTATCCTCCTCAATATACTCTTCGCTTTTCCACCATTGATAAAATAGATTAAGACATGTTCCGCTATCCCATAAATCCTTAGCCTCATTATATCCGTTTGCCGTAGTTTCATATATTATGATTGCATCTTTAGTCAATGCCTCGCCGATACTCTTTTGCAGTTCGGATATAGGACAATCAAAAAATGCAGCCTCACTAAAATGGGTAAAGGATAAAGTGCGACTACGACCAAGATTATCGGTAGCAGAACCAATTCTCCATGAACTGTTTAGCACATCGAAATACAACTCGCGTTTGCTATTATACTTTTCTCTAGGTTTCAAACAATCGGGCAAAGCATTGTAAACGGTTTTTGCCTTGTCTGAAAAGATTGCGTTTACATTCTCGTTACAATCTGCAACAGTGAACCCCGCAAAGTTTTTCCTAGTTATAGCAAAACATAACTGAATTGCGGTTATTAAGGTTGTAAAACCTTGTTGTCTTCCCTTTAGAATAAAGTAAGGTCGCCTCGAACCGTTTTTTTCTAGTGATTCGATAAACTCCCTTTGCACCTCATTGAAAAAGAAAGGGCGAGTTTGTTTATTCTTATCAACCACCGTAAAACATAGCTCGATCAATAACCAAGGTTTATCTCTGATACGACACATTTCCCCCTTATCTTTAAGGAGCTTAAGTGCAGCCCTTTTTACAAACAAACCGTCCAAAGAGGGTTTGAGCCGAAATATTTCCTTTCTTTTATTGGTTAATTCTTCTATCAATCCCATACTAAATATCAAAATCCTCAAACCCTAAAGTTGTTTCTTCACCCTCATCAAGTTTTAGTAGTGTTTGCACGTCCTTAATCGATAAGCTCTTAGAATCTTGCATTAACTCCGAGAAATACTTCTTATCACCTTCCTCAATTCCGTTGACAATAAAACTTAAAAGCTCTTGCTCGACATATATTCCACGTTTTAACCTTAATGCTAAGTATTCTAATCCTTTTTCAATAACCTCTTCCTTAAGCGTTGACACCTATATTCGACCTCCTTGACAAGATGTCATTATATCCCTGGTTCTTAAGCTTTTTACACATTCCGATTACTATATCACATGCCTCTACTCTAGTTATGTCAAGATATTTCAATGTACGTTTTGTAGACCATCCCGCCTTAATAAACTTATCGAACAATCTCTTTTCCATCTCATTAAAAGCCGAAAGTTTTCGTTCATATTTGAAAAGGTAAGCCTCTGATAATCTTTTTGCAATTCTCATTTCCTTCCTAAGCTTTTCATCTTTTTTTGCTTTATCGTTAGTAGCAATTATTTTCCGAAGGATTCGATATTTTTTATTACAAACCTTCCAATCAAGTAATTCATACCAAATTCGTTTATACTCCTCAGGTATACTCCTATCTTGGTTTACAAGTTCAAGATAGGGCTTTTCATCAATACGCATACAAGTATAGGAACAGTAAAGATTATCTCTAAATCGCCAACCATACATATCACTAGTGCAGAATATAGCAAAGCTTTTGCCACAAACAGGACAAGTAAATCTTTCAAAATCCTCGTTATTCATATGTCACCTCCTTGTTCATATTTGCATCAAGTTTTTCAAGTGTCAAAACCAACTCTTGAATATACTCTTCAAGCGCTTTTATAGTTTCATAACCTCCGTCATTCATATCGTTTATAGCTCTTACACAACAAATCAATCCTGTCATCAACTCCTCTTTTTCCATTTTATCAGGTGAAATTAATATTTCTCGCACAATTACCTCCTATTATATTTCTCTTTAGCGGAACAGACTGTTCCGCTAAAGGTGTAAAAAATAAAAGAGTTTTTTCAAACTCGATTACACAATTATTATACATTTTTAAAAAGAAAAAGTCAAGTTAAAGGAACACGGCGTTCCGCTATAACGGTTAAGATTTCTTAATAATTACGTTAACCTGTGAACAATGAAAAGCCTTTTGGGGTTAACAAAAAAGCGTAGAATAATCTACGCTCAAAGTTATTGTATTGCTATAACAAAATTGTTTTCTATTCTTCCAGTATACCCAGACTAATACACAAGTCTCTAAGTTTCTTTTCATCATTGGAGGTAGTTGATTTATCCTCTCGTCCGTGACTTATTCCGATATTTTTTAAACCATCTTTAATTCTTATTGTATAGTCTCTCAAGTAATCGTTGATTATCCTAGTTACCTCACTTCCCTCGTCTTGAATCACATCTCTTGCATATAACTTCCACTTTTCTCCAAAAATCTCGAGTCTTTCACGTTCGAGCTCTTCTCTTTCCTTGATTCTTCGTTTAGATTCCTCTTCGAGTTTTGCTAGTTTTATAACCCCGGATGACAGCAAATCCTTTTCTTCCTCATATGCTCTTATCTTCTCGCTCAACAACTTAATTTCTTCGTTTAAACTTGCGATCCTTTCTTGATAGGTATCATCCGTTGCACCTCTTTTCAACTCAACACTTCTTAAATACCTTTCAACCTCTTTTTTATCATAACCTCTTAAAACCGTTTTAAATGTAGCCATAATGCCTCCTTTGCAACTATTTTATCCCTTAAAAAGAAAAAGATTTTGGTTGTCTTTGTCAAAAATGAGTTTTTAAAATCTTATTGATCTATTCATCATACCGGAACAATAAATTCGAAAAGCATATTTGATATTTCTATTCTAGTTTTTCAGTACTTCTTCATATAGAGCCAATTTAAATCTAGTATTAGCTGCACTTAATTAAAAAAACACGTCAAACACTAAGGAGTGAATGACGTGTTTTCATCTTAAGCTACTAGATCTCTACAATGCTAAAGCAAGCATCTTGTACCTTATATGCCATTATCTGCAACGGATCGCCTCTGTCGTAAACATCGGTAATAAGCATTTCATTTGCCTCATAATACTTCAGTTCCTCATTGTCATATAAAACCACAAGGTGTCCGCCATCCTTTGCAACTCCGGCAAAGAACAGGTCTTTCATTACGCAAATACCCTTTCTCATCTTATCGACAACGGGGATATCCCTTGCAAATACCTTCTTAGCTCTTGCCTCGTTGCTCAAATAGACAATTTGCGTTAGATCGTCAACAAATCCGGCATAGATGATCTTATCATCGGCATCGAGTTTCATAAATCCTGTACCCATTGTCATCTTACCCTTGACTAAAGGATCGGAACAGTCAATTCTGACTGCATTACCCTTTCCGGATATCATTAACAGTGTTTTGTCTACCTTTTCAACCGCTACCACACGCTCATCGTCCTTCAACTTGATTCCGGGTGCGTATTGTGCCTTATTGGAAGCATATTCTTGAAGTGTTGTATATCTTACTGTACCGCTATCCATAATAGATGCAATAATGAAGTTTTCCTCATCACCTTCGTTGACTACAAAAGCTTTGATGATCTTCTCATCCTCAAGAGCCTCCTTGAATAGTTTTTTGGGAGAAAAACCTTTATCTCTGAGGCGAGTTTCCTTCATATCCTCTAGATAAAACCTTATATAGTTTCCTCTATCGGTAAACGCATACATTATCATATTACCTACACAAGGCGTCATTTCGACTACTGCACTGTCGGAATCGAATGCCGAAACATCTCTATTGGAAGCAGATAATGAGCGATTTGTTACAAAGTTAACCGTACCGTTATTATGACGGAGAAGAACACCTTGTACATTCTTGTTTTGTGCTTCCTGAATCTCTGCAAAACATAATTCTGCATCCTTACAAATAACACTTCTTCTAGGTTGTCTATATTTACGTTTAATTTGAGTCAATTCATCGACAACAACTTCATATTGGCGTTTATCGTTTTGATAAATATCAGTCAAATATAGAATCTGCTTTCTAATCTCGGCAATCTGTGCCTTAAGGTCATTAACCTCGAGTGCGGTCAACCTTCTCAAACGCATCTCGAGTATTGCGTTTGCTTGCTTCTCGGAAAGAGAGAACCTCAATCTTAAAGTAGATTTAGCCTCTTGTGTATTATTAGCTTTCTTAATTATACGAATAACTTCATCAATATTGTTGATTGCTACAAGTAATCCGCATAAAATTTCTTCAGTTTCCTTTGCCTTGTTTAAGTCAAATAAAGTACGCTTTTTGATTACCTTCTTTTGATACTCCGCATAATAGGAAATGATATCCATCAAGCCCATTAGCTTTGGTTTACCATCTGCTATTGCTACCATATTAAAGGAGTAGGATTTGCTTAAATCGGTAGACTTAAACAGGTTTTTGATAATATCCGGGATATTAGCTCCGCGACGAAGTTTTACAACAGCTCTAATACCTTCTCTATCCGATTCATCAACGACATCAAGGATATCTTGATACAATTCTTTTTTAGATTCCATCAAACCGGCTATTCTAATTAGGACATCCTTCTTATTAACTTGATAAGGGAACTCGGTAAATACTACATTTTTTCTTTCTCCCTCCCTTTCGATATGGAATCTAGCTCTAACTGTTATCTTGCCCTTTCCGGTTTGATAAGCCTGCTCTATCTCATCGGGTATTATTTCGCCACCACCTGGAAAATCCGGGGCGGGAATACAAGCCATCAAATCCTTTAAGGTTGTTCCTTTTCCTTTTATTCTGCCTTGAAGATAGGTTATTACGCCATCAACAACTTCACCGATGTTGTGTGGCGGAATGTTTGTCGATAAACCTATTGCAATACCGTTTGCACCGTTTACTAATAAATTAGGAAATCTTCCAGGAAGCATATCGGGCTCTTGCAGTGTATCGTCGAAGTTTGAACTAAAGGATACCGTATCCTTATCGATATCTCTTAATAACTCCAATGACAAAGGTGCAAGGCGAGCTTCTGTATAACGCATTGCCGCTGCACCGTCACCATCGATAGAACCATAGTTACCTTGTCCGTCAACCAAAACTTGTCCCATATTGAAGGACTGAGCCATTCTGACAAGTGCATCATAAACCGATGTGTCTCCGTGGGGGTGATATTTACCTAAACATTCACCGACAATTCTTGCACATTTCTTATAGGGCTTATCCGGCATATTACCAAGCTCGTTCATCGCATAAAGAATTCTTCTTTGAACGGGCTTTAAACCATCCTCTACTCTAGGAAGGGCTCTATCGGTAATAATAAACTCTGCATAAGGCATCATTGACTCATGCATAACGGTTTCTAAGGATTTTTCAAATAATTTTCCGTTCTCGTTGCTTTCGATTATTTCACTCATTTTTATTACCTATTAGTCCTTTCTCTCAAATTTATCTACTTTATTAAAGTTTGCATTCTTACTTATATAGTCCTTTCTGGCTTCAATATTATCTCCCATTAGAACCGTAATCATTCTTTCCGCCATTGCTCCGTCATCTAATACAACTCTGGTTAACGAACGTGTTTCGGGATTCATTGTTGTTTCCCACAATTGATCGTTATTCATTTCACCTAGACCTTTATAACGCTGCAACCTATAGTTTCTGCCGAACTCTTTGATTGCATCGTCAAGCTCTTTATCGGAATATACATACTTAACTTGATCCTTTTTCTCCAAACGATAGAGAGGAGGCATTCCGATATACAAATGTCCGTTTGTAATCAAAGGACGCATATAACGATAGAAGAACGTTATCAATAGCGATCTGATATGCCCGCCATCCTGGTCCGCATCGGCTAAGATTATTATTTTGTCATACTTTAGATTATCAATATTGAAATCCGAACCATAGCCTGCACCAAATGCGGTGATGATAGTACGAATTTCCTCATTGTCTAAAAGTTGATCCTCTCTCTTCTTTTCGGCATTGATAACCTTTCCTCTTAAAGGAAGAATGGCTTGTGTTTGACGATTTCTACATTGCTTTGCAGTACCGCCTGCTGAATCTCCCTCAACGATAAATATTTCGTTAACCCTAGGATTCTTTCCGGTACAATTTTCCAATTTACCCAACAAAGGATTGCTCTTAGTATTTGTTTTACGAGCCATTTCCTTTGCCTTTTTACTTGCGATTCTTGCTCTTTGCGCTCCAAGTGCTTTGTTAACAATCGCATCTCCTACAGGGAAATTTTTCTTCTCACTAAAAAATGCACCGAGTTTTTCGACGCAAACGCCTTCAACATAGGTCTTTGCTTCGATATTTCCCAGCTTTCCTTTGGTTTGACCTTCAAATTGTACGTTCTGCATCTTTAAAAGAAGAACTGCACTGATACCCTCACGATAATCCTCGCCTTGCAGATTATTATCCTTATCCTTCAACAGATTCCTTGATCTTGCATAATCGTTAAGAACCCTTGTTAAAGCACTTTTAAAGCCTGCCTCGTGCATACCGCCATCGGTAGTCGGTATGTTATTGACATAGGAAGCAATAGTTTCACTATAACTATCGGTGTATTGAATAGCTAAGCTCATTTCGTGATTATCTTGCTTGTCCTCAATATATATAACATCCTTATGAATCGGAGTTTTTCCCTCATTGATATATTTAACCAAGTCAACTATACCGCCATCATAGCAAAATTCTACGACATGAGGTTCTCCGTTCTCATTCAGATGGTTCAACCTTCTATCTTCAATAGTAAACCTTGCACCCTTGTTCATAAAGGCTACATCTTGAACATGAGCTGAAATCATTGAAAAGTCCCATTCTATATCGGGGAACACGTCGTTATCGGGAAGAAATTGAACAAAAGTACCGTTACCTTCCGCAATTTCTCCTGTCGGTGCACAGGGAGCAAGCGGACTTCCACTGTGATAATTTCCAAGAGTATCCTTAAAAGAGCGGAATCTTTGCTCGTATACTATTCCGTTTTTCTTTACACGTACCACTAGCCAGCGTGATAGAGCATTAACAACACTCGCACCGACACCATGCAATCCACCGGAGAAGGCATAGTTCTTGTTATTAAACTTACCGCCTGCGTGAAGCTCACAGAAAACTACCTCAACGCAAGAAACACCGGTTTGATGAAGCTCTACAGGAATACCTCTACCGTCATCTTCTACACTTGCACTGCCGTCTTCATACAAAATAATTTTTGCTCGAGTACCATAACCATTGGCAATTTCATCAACTGCATTGTCTAATATTTCCCACAATAAGTGATGTAAGCCGTTTTTTGACGTTGTACCGATATACATACCGGGACGCATTCTAACGCCTTCAAGACCCTGTAAAACATCTATCGATTGTCCATTGTATTCAGAATTACTCAATTTTTTATCTCCATTATTTATTTTTCGCTATTTTATCAACTACAAATAATTCAAAAAATACCGACTTAAAAAATTATACACGATTATTATCCCCTTGACAAGGGCTATAAATAAAAAAGAAGTATACTTATTGTCCAATACGAAACATACACTTGATGGTTAATACACGTTTCGTAAGGTAAGTAAACTCCCTTTATCACTCATCATATTCAGCCGTAACCTTGTTACAAAAAGTACAGAAATCCTTGATTACACTCTTTGGAGTTGTTATTGTTAATGCTCCGCCGAATTGTGCTACCCAACTGAAGAATACGGGACTAACTTGTATTTTTTGCCTAAACACAAAATGATTCTCATCAAAAGGAACAAGTTTTGTATCAAAGCCAAACTTATCAAATACAACATCGATAAGTTTCAATTCTGCTTTAAAGCCTACTTGAATTTTTTTTCCGCCAAACATTGAAAAACTCTTTATGCGGAATTCCGACAAGTCAAAATCCTGTAAACTCTCCACCTCGGTAATGTTCTCGTCAAGTGTGCATACTCCTTCCATTCTATCAACCCTAAAGCTAATCGCTCTTTCAAAAATATATCCGACCAAATAGTAGTTATCTTCCGCATAAATAAGACCTAGCGGGTTGACAATGTAAGGTATTCCGCCCTTGCGATACACTCTGTCACCATTCAAATTATAATCGAAATACTTGAAGGATATCTTTTTCTTCTTTCTTGCCGCAGAAGAAAGCTCTTCCACATTGTACCATATTTGTTCATTTGAATGCTTCGTTTTCTCATAATTGACAGCAACAGCCATTGCACTATCAATTCCGCTAACACCGCCAAGACGTGCAAGTTTTTCCGTTAGTTCTTCACTCTTTTTATCGGTTATAAAGTTTGCAGCATTTACTGCATCGCAAAGCATTCTTATCTCAGAGGAGTCAAAACTTCTATCAGCCACATAATAGTAGTTAGTCCGTCCTCTATCACACATAACTTCATAACCATACTCGTTCAACAAGGCAATATCCTCATAAAGGGTTTTTCTGTCAGCCTCTAAGCCCTCGCTTGCAAGCATAGACAATAGCTCCTTGGTGCTCAAGCGATTGTTTTCATCTGTACGTCTCTTTAATATTTCCCAAAGACGCAGCAAACGTATCTTTTTCTTATTTGGAGAAAACTCTTTTTCCATAACATCACCAATTAATAACTCTTCTCTTCTTGAGTCTCTTCAATCTAAGTTTGTTTCTGAGTTTATTCAGAAATAAAGAAACTCCTAGTGCGATTAATAATACTAATGCATATACGATAACGATTTCAGTCATAATAACCTCCGTAGTTTACATCATTATTATAACTTAAAATCTTTTGCAAAAAAAGGGCTACTTGTCCAAATTTTCGGACAAGTAGTCATCATTTCTTAATTAAACGTTTTTCTTTGGTCTACCACGTCCGCGTTTTGGGGTTTCTACGTCAGACTCAACCACTACAGGAGCCTCTTGAACATCTTCTACAACCTTTCTAGGTCTACCACGACGCTTAGGAGCTTCTGCGGATAATTCTTGATTCTCAACAATAGGAGAAGTTTCAATGCTTTGAACCTCTTCAACCTTCTTGGGCCTTCCACGTCCACGTTTAACAGACTCAACGGGTGCTTCTTCTCGGTTCTCTTGAACAACCGGCGAATTTTCAACAGGTTGATCGTCCACCACCTTTCTAGGTCTTCCACGACGTTTAGGAGCATCTTCAATAGATGTAACAGCATCTTCTACAGATGCATCCACAACAATTTGAACGTCTTCAACAATCTTTTTAGGCCTTCCGCGTCCACGTTTGACCGGTTCAACGATTTGTTCTTGAATAGGTGCAACAGGTGCTTTACCCTCTACGATAACCTTTCTTTCCGGTACTTCTTGTTTGGGACTAGAAACATAATTCCTATAAACTGGTGCTTTCTTGGGAGTGGGTACAAAGGTTGCACCGGGCTGTGGTCTTTCATCCATCACAAGAGGAGTGGCATTATCAGTCTTCTCTTGTTCCTGCTCACGTCTTTTTTCACGAATAAGTTTCTTTTCTGCCAATCTTTGTTTCTGCTTCAGATATTCCTCTTTCTTTCTTGCTTTTTCCTTTCCGGGAAGTTCATTGTCGAAATCAACACAACCCATGTAACGCATAAAATTGTTGAAGCCCCTTTGACCTTGAGGATCATCCTTGAAAACAGCGGTTGATTTCAAAATTTTAATGCATCTATCGCCTAGATAATTAAGCATTGCCTTCCTTTCGTCAAGATTTTTATTGATTTGTTTTTCAGAAATCAATCTTACCAAGAAATCTCTATAAGGATACAACATATTATTAGGATCATTTAATACTTTAGGATCGATTTTTCCGTCACGTCTGATTAATCTGGAAATCTCTCTTATAACAGTTGCGATCTTTCCCGGGAGAACAAAGCAACCCATGACCTCAATAACGCCAATTCCTTCCTTTTTAACATGATGATATTCCTCCGTAGGATGGAAAATACCATAAGGATGTGCTTCATCCGTGCGATTGTTTCTCAAGAAAAGCTCAGCAACAAGATAACCTCTTTCCATTCTGAAAACGGGAGTGATTGCATTATGTTGAACATCATCGGTATGCGATAGAATATTAAGATTTGGAGCATTAAATTTTGCCCAAGCCTTGTTGACGTTGTTTACAGCCTTGATTCCCATCTTAAAATCTTTTGTTTTGATACGAACAACGGAATTATACCAATCAACGATTGAAAAGGTTACTCCGGGATATGACGGATGCGTGTACTGTCTCTTAACTCCATGGGTAAATTCGGGCATAACCTTTGCTCCGCCTTGATAATGGTCGTGTGCTAAAATAGATCCGCCGACAATTGGAAGTGGTGCATTGGAGCCAATGAAATAGTGAGGGAAGTTTTGTAATAACTCAACCATTCTGGCAAAGCTGTCCTCTCCTAAAGTCATCGGTTTATGATCGTAACTGAAGAAGATACAATGTTGATCAAAATAGTTATAGGGGGAGTATTGCATAAACCATAAGCTTCCGTCAGCTAAAGGAATAGGAATATACCTTAATGTCTGTCTGGCAGGGAAATTTGCCCGACCGGGATAACCTAAATTTTCGGCACAGAGCATACACTTTGGATAACCTGTTTGAGGTGCCGCTTTTGCAGCCGCTATCTCTTTTGGATCCTTCTCCGGACGAGATACATTGATTGTTGCAGACAAGTCGCCTTCTACGCTCTTAATGGTCCATGTAAAGTTTTTATTAAGCTGCTCTCTATTTATATAAGTGCTTCTCTCGCAAAACTTATAGAAATTCTGAGATGCTATTCTAACACCATAATCGGCAACGTCCTTGTCGAATTCTTCGACACAAATCGAAGGAGCCGGCGTTACTAATCCCATGACCTTTGTAGGAAAAAGTTTTTTACCGACTTCATCAATAATACCTTCATCGAAAGCATACTCTGTCAGAGGTGTCAAAATATCTGAATAAATGTTTCCCTCAAATGTTTCCGGCACTTCTTCGGGAGCATCGATTTCAAACAATTCAAGTAATTGATTGTGTGCATAAATCGAGTCAAGTGTGGACAAGTTCAAATATTCAACTGCATATCTGATCAATGAAGCAATTTTTTTTGCGACCAAGTCTTTTGCGATAAAATCCATAAAATACTCCTACTATTTTTATATTTATTGTTTATCTTTAGCGTTGCAATGCAAACGCAGCTGTGATATAATTATAATAATCTTACACTTATCTTCAATATGATTATATTGGAAAGGAGAAAAAATGGCAAGCGATATTTTGAATTTTAATGGGAATATTTTTGCAAATAAGTTTTTTAAAGGTATTTATGGCGATTTTTGCCCTCAAGAGCTTGAAAAACGATTTCGTATATTAAGTGACATCCACGCCAACCTTTTTGAAAAAAAGCCCGACATGTGGTTCTCTTCCCCGGGAAGAATCGAAATTGTCGGAAACCATACCGACCACAATAACGGCGAAGTATTATGTGCTTCGGTAAGCCTAGATACACTAGCATGCGTCAACAAAGCAGAAAAAACAATAATTCTTAAAAGTGAAGGTTACCCCCTTATAACATTAGATTCGGAAGATATCTCAATTCATGAAGAGGAAAAATCAACTTCCGCTGCTCTCATTAGAGGAGTATGTGCTTATTTTGTAAATAACGGCTTTAAAGTCGGAGGATTTTCTGCATCCTGCACTTCAAATGTTTTTAAAGGCGCAGGAATATCAAGTTCCGCTTCCTTCGAGTTGTTGATCGCAGAGATACTTAATGTGCTATATAATGACGGCAAGATTTCAGATATCGATAAAGCGAAAGCCGCACATCTTGCAGAATATGAGTATTTTGGAAAGCCCTGTGGATTACTTGACCAATGTGCAATATCCTTCGGTGGTGTTTGCTATATAGATTTTTTTGACGGAGAACCCCATCCGATCAGACTTGAAAAAGTTCCCGAGATGCAAATAGTTCTCGTCAATGCAGGTGGTGACCATTCTTCTTTAACTCCACAATATGCTGCAATTAGAGAGGAAATGGAGCTTGTTGCCTCGCAATTCGATAAAAAAGTACTTAGAGAGGTTCCCGAAAAAGACTTCTTAAGAGCTTATCCAACCCTTCGTCGCAAACTCCCCGGTAGAGCTCTTCTCAGAAGCCTACATTACTACAGTGAAAACAAAAGAGTTAACCTTGCAAGAAAAGCTATTGAAGATAACGACTCAGAGCTATTCTTTGAGCAAGTTAACAATTCAGGCATTAGCAGCATGTGTATTTTACAGAATTGCTTCCCGGAAGGTGACAGAAATCAATATATCCCTACTGCTGTCGAATATCTTAAATCACTACAAGGTGTTCATGCAGCACGTGTTCACGGAGGCGGCTTTGCAGGAACAGCACTTGCTTTTGCAGATAAGAATGTAGACTTGGTTTCCGCTCTTGACATTGCCTTCGGTCGTGAAAATTATTATTTAGTATCCTTTAGAAATATCGGAGCGGCACAAATCCCCGCTTACTGCTTTAACAAGGAGTAATATATGAACATCTTATTAGATAGAGTTGCCTTTACAATCGGCTCTCTAGAAATTTATTGGTATGGCATAATCATTACAGGTGCAATACTTGCAGGAACAATTTTCACTTATTTTGAATGTAAAAGAAGAAAACGTAATCCCGATTATGTTTTATCCCTTTTTCTTTGGGTCGTACCTATGGCGATACTATTTGCAAGATTGGCATATGTTATCTTCCACCCGAAGTCATATTTCCCTCTTAACGATTTTAAAGACTTTCTCCATATCTTCGATATCAGAGAAGGCGGTATAAGTATCTTAGGTGCTATACCGGGAGGTGCTTTGGGTGCATTTATTAACTTTAGAATTCACAAAGATTTCAAATTTGTAGAGGTTTTGGATATGCTCTCCCCCGGAATGATTTTAGGTCAAGCACTCGGCAGATGGGGAAACTTTATGAACCAAGAACTATATGGAAAGGAAATTACAAATAAAGCCCTTCAATTCTTCCCTATTGCAGTGCAAATTGAAAACGAAGGGGGTAGATGGTTCCAAGCAACCTTCTTCTATGAAATGGTTTTGAACCTAATCGGCTTTGCCCTACTCGTAGTAATTTCCAGAAAGATTAAAAAGAACGGTGCAATGATAACATTTTATTTGTTCTGGTACTGTCTTGTTCGTTCGATAATGGAACTATTAAGGGAAGATGCAGTAGTTAAAAACGGTATTCACATAGGAACACTGGGTTGCGGAATCGTGGCGGCTATCGCCCTCGTAATTTTCGCTCTTATTACTTTTGGACGAATCAAAACAAAAACTCCTTCTCATTTAATTGATAAACCTACTGAACCGGAGGATTCATCATGGAAAACGCAAAAAGGAATTTAACATTACTTACCGATTTATATGAACTTACAATGATGTACGGCTACGATAAAAGCGATTTTTCGGGAAAAGAAGCCGTATTCGATCTATTCTTTAGAGGAACAACTGAAATCAGCTATGCCGTTGTTGCAGGCTTAGAACAAGCAATTGAATATGTACTTAACATTAAGTTTGATGAAGACGATATCAAATATCTAAGATCATTGAACCTTTTTGATGAAAAATTCTTGCATCATTTGCAGTATGAATTCAAATTTACCGGAGACATTTATGCAATACCTGAAGGACAAATTGCTTATCCTTATGAGCCGATTTTGACCGTAAAAGCACCGATTTTCCAAGCACAATTCGTTGAAACAGCACTTCTTTGTATAATCAACCACCAAACCTTGATTGCAACCAAAGCAAGTAAAATCGTACAAAACACAACTGCTAAGGTTATGGAGTTCGGATTAAGAAGAGCTCAAGGACCTGACGCGGGCATTTACGGTGCAAGAGCAGCTATGATCAGCGGATTCTCATCTACAAGCAATGTTCTTGCAGGAAAGATGTTCGATGTACCTATTGCAGGTACACATGCACATAGCTGGGTTATGAGTTTCCCCGATGAAATAACAGCCTTCAGAGCTTATGCTAAACTCTTCCCCGACTCATGCCTACTTCTGGTAGATACTTATGATACGCTTAACTGCGGTATCCCCAATGCAATACAAGTATTCAAGGAACTAAGAGCAACAGGGCATGAGCCGATGGGTATAAGAATAGACTCGGGTGACCTTGCTTATCTTTGTAATAAAGCACGTGAAATGCTCGACGAAGCAGGATTCCCAAATGCGATTATCTGTGCTAGCGGAGATATTGACGAAAACGTTCTTTTGGCTCTCAACGCACAAGAAGCTAAGATCGATTCATACGGTATAGGTACAAAATTAATTACCAGTTACTCTAACCCAGCACTTGGCGGTGTTTATAAACTTGCGGCAATATCGGAACACGGTGTTCTTGTACCAAAGCTTAAAATAAGCAATACCTTAGCAAAGGTCACGAACCCGGGATTGAAAAAAGTTGTTAGATTTTATGATAACGAAACAGGAAAAGCTATTGCCGACCTCATAATGCTCAAAGATGAGGAAAACCCCAACGGTGAACCGTATAGAATTTTCGATCCCGAAAATCCTTGGAAGGAAAAAACCGTTGTCAACTATTTTATCAGAGAGCTCTCCGTTCCAATCGTTTTAAGCGGTAAACTCGTGTATCAATTTCCTAAGCTCAAAGAAATTGCCAAATTTCATGAGCAATGTATCGGTGAGATGTGGTCACAATACACAAGAATAACCAATCCGCACATTTTCAAGGTCGACCTATCGCAAAAGCTTTATGATCTTAAGATGCAACTATTAAAGGAGCACCAAAACAAATTTTAACTATTATCAAAGAGCCTAAAAGAATCGACACACGGGCTCCGATAAAAATAAAAACGCTACATTGTAGCGTTTTTATTTTTATCGGTTTAGTTATTTTTTTATTTTGCGTACTCAACACTTCTTAGCTCTCTTATAACACAGACCTTTATTTGTCCGGGGTATTCAAGCTCTTGTTCCAGTTTGCGAGCTATTTCCTTCGATAGGAAATAGGTTTTTCCGTCATCAATTTGGTCGGGTTTAACCATAACTCTGATTTCCCTTCCAGCTTGAATGGCATAGGACGATTCAACACCGTCAAAGGAGTTGGCTATATTCTCTATACTTTCCAAACGTTTGACATAGTTGTCTATCGAATCTCTTCTTGCTCCGGGTCTTGCACTTGAAATTGCATCTGCGGCTTGTACTATCATCGCTACAACCGTCTTTGCCTCTACATCACCGTGGTGAGCTTGAATTGCATGGATAACCGCAGGATTCTCTTTAAACTTCTTACAGAGGTCAACACCTATCGAAACGTGGGTTCCTTCAACCTCACGATCAATAGCCTTTCCTATATCGTGCAATAAGCCCGCTCTCTTTGCGATTTTGACATCTACGCCCAACTCGGCAGCCATTACACCTGAAAGATAGCTAACTTCAAGTGAATGTTGCAATACGTTTTGACCGTAACTTGTACGGAACTTCAATCTTCCTAAAATCTTGACGAGCTCGGGATTAAGATTATAGACACCTGCTTCAAACACGGCATTCTCTCCGGCTTCTTTGATTTGGTTATCTAAATCCAGCTTAACCTTATCGACGACCTCCTCGATTCTTGCGGGATGAATACGTCCGTCTGCAATCAACCTTTCTAAAGATAATCTAGCAACCTCACGCCTTATGGGGTCAAAAGCACTGAGAGTTACCACATCCGGAGTATCGTCAATGATAACATCAACACCCGTAGCATTTTCTAACGCTCTTATATTGCGTCCAACCCTTCCTATGATTCTGCCCTTCATATCCTCATTAGGGATAGCAACGACAGATACTGCTACTTCGCTTGAGTGATCTGCAGCACATTTCTGTATTGCAAGTCCTACGATTTCCTTAGCTTTCTTTTCAGCCTCGTCTTTTGCCTTTGCCTCAATTTCTCGGCATTCTTGTGCCGACTCTCTCTTAACCTCATCGATCAAGCTGTCCGCCAATTCACGCTTGGCATCCTCCTTGGTTAACCCAGCAACCCTTTCGAGTTCGCTAGAGACGGATAAGGCTCTCTTTTCAATATCCTCCTCTCTTTTAGCCAAGTCGTTTTCCTTTCCTTGGAGTTTAAGTTTATATGCATCGACCTCCAAATTCTTTTGATCGAGCATGCCCTCCTTCCTGTTTAGCTGTTCTTCACGTTGAGAAATTCTATTCTCGGAACGAGAGATTTCCGCTCTACGTTCACGAATTTCCTTATCTAAATCATTGCGAAGCCTAAGCTGTTCCTCTTTAGCTTCGAGCAAAGCCTCTTTTCTCATTGTTTTGGCTTCAACTCTGCCTTCGTCAACTATTCGTCTAGCTTCTTCCTTAGCACTCTTAAACTTGTTTTTTACATAAAGATGATATCCCAAAAAACTAATTCCTGCACCAACGAGAGCCGCCGCTAACGCAATTAAAGCGGTTCCCCATGCCGGAAGGGCAAGAAGCTCAGACAACATAGCCGAAACTACGTTGTTTAACATTAAATAACCTCCTGAAATTTCGATTTCTTTTAGCAACAAAGCATTATAAATGGCTTTTAAACGAAGGAAAAACCGAAAACTCCTTCGTAAAAGAGAATAACGCTAAAATATACCTTATATAGTATAAACCATTTTTAACCCAATGTCAATAACCGTATTTTATAAAAGACCCTATAACAATAATAAAAATTAAACTTTTTTGGTATATTTTTACAATACTTCAGTTTTCTTCCACCTTTTTATCCTTCGATTCGATCCAAAAAGTAAATGTCCTAAATCTTATCCCTTGCTTTGTCCATTATTCAGTTACGAATAAAGTAAATATCACTATATTGTTTAAGCTTCGTATAAAAAAGCAGACGTTCGAGAATCAACCCAACATCTGCTTTCATTACATAGATATGTACTTCTTAAACTTATATTACTCCTCTTCTGTAATAGGAGCACCCTTTGCAAGTCTTTCCTTAACAAGGGTCTCAACCTCTTGAGCAATTTCAGGATTATCCTTTAGATATTGAACGACTTTATCCCTACCTTGACCTATTCTTTCATCGTTATAGCTCAACCAGCTTCCGCTCTTTTTAAATATTCCGTTAGCTACGGCAAGATCTACAATGTTACCCTCTTTGGATATACCCTTTCCATATATAATATCAAACTCTGCAGTTCTAAACGGAGGTGCCATTTTGTTCTTTACAACCTTGATTGCGGTCTTATTTCCAACAACATCACCACCATCCTTGATTGCATCCTTCTTTCTAACATCCATTCTGACACTGCAATAGAATTTCAATGCTTTTCCACCCGGGGTTACTTCGGGATTTCCGAAAACCAAACCAACCTTCTCACGTAATTGATTAATAAAAATCAAACAGGTTTTTGTCTTAGATATAATGGCGGTAAGTTTTCTTAAGGCTTGTGACATTAATCTTGCTTGTAAACCTACGTGGTTTGCAGCCATATCACCTTCGATTTCCGCTTTTGGAGTAAGAGCGGCAACCGAATCGACTACGATTATATCGATAGCTCCCGATCTTACCAACGCTTCGACGATATCCAAAGCTTGTTCACCGTTATCGGGTTGAGAAACATATAAGTCCTCGATTTTAACACCTAAGCTTTGAGCATAGCGAGGATCTAATGCATGCTCGGCATCGACGAAAGCCGCAGTACCGCCAAGCTTCTGAGCTTCTGCTATAATATGCAAGCAAACCGTTGTCTTACCCGAACTTTCAGGTCCGTAGACTTCGATAATTCTTCCTCTTGGAACTCCGCCGATTCCCAAAGCCATATCAAGACTTAAGCACCCTGTAGGTATAACCTCAACGTCGGACACAAATTCATCCTTAAGCTTCATTATTGCACCTTTACCAAAGTTCTTTTCAATCAATGCTAGTGCATTTTCCAATGCTTTTTCCTTTTCAGAAACCTCGTCTACTTCGGGTTTAGTTTTCTTTTCAGCCATTTTTTATCTCCTTATATTTTTTTACTTAATTAAATCATAAAGACCGTATAATGCCATGTTTACGGCTTTTCTTCTTACTTCCTCTCTATCTCCGCTAAATGTATACTCATACACACTAATCTCTTCTCCGATACGAATTCCGATATAAGTTCTTCCGATAACGTTACAAAGCGGAACACCAGTCGGACCTGCAACACCAGTTGTTGAAACGGAAACATCCGTTCCTTTCAAGCCCTTGCACATTTCATATGCTGTTTCATAGGAAACCGCACCAAATTGCTCCAATGTTTCAGGTGAAACACCAACTCTTTGCACCTTCGCATTTTCAGAGTATGTAACCACCCCTTCATAAAATACTGCAGAACTCCCGGGAACCTTTACTATTGCATCAGACAATAAACCGCCGGTAAGACTTTCAACAACAGATATTTTAAGAGATTTTTCCTTAAGCATTGCTACAACAGCTTCGTTTATCTTTATTTCGTCAACAAGAATAAAACCGTCTTTATGCTCATGCCCGTCAAGGTAATAACCACTTTCTTTTTTATATTCAGTCATTTCCATTCTCGGCGTCATTATTCTCAATCCCTTTGGAGTTTTTTGAAAAAGCCTCCTTGATTTCCTTTCGATTTATTGCCACATACCTAATCCCGGATACAATACAGAGAACGAAGGAAATATAGAATACAATCGTTGCAATCCAATTGAAAGTTACGTAAAACCATTCAATATCTTTAAAACAAGTTGCAACAAAGGTCACGGGAATAGATATATTGGTAAATATGGTCTTCATTTTACCAAATATATCTGCTTGAAATACAGTTCCCTTTTTCTTTGCTACAAGTCTAATTACACTAATTGCAAGTTCTCGTATGATCATAATAGGAACAAGTATGTAGGTTACAACCTTGAAATAGAATAAACCCATTATTGCACAAATCAAAAGAGCCGATATAGAAAGTGCTTTATCCGCAATAGGATCTAAAATCTTTCCAAGATTGCTTACAGTGTGCGTGCTTCTTGCCAATTTACCGTCCACAATATCGGTTATTCCAAGAATAACATATAATATAGCAGCTACAAGCAAATGATAGGGAAATTCTATTACAGCTAATGCGATAAATACAGGTACAAATATAATTCTAACAAGCGTTATTTTAGATGCTAACGTCATACACATTCTCCTTTTAAATCAAGTCCGCGAAGTTTACTGATTTTAACAGAGTATTGCTCTCCTTGTTCCACAGGGAAACTCGATTTAAAATAAACCTTTGTATCTACTTCGGGGTGATTTCTATCGGTATGCCCGACAAATTCGTTTTTTTCGTAATCTATGTAATCGAAGGTAACTTGTTGTATTGTGTTTATAAGCTTTTTATGATTGTCTCTTGTAACAATCGATTGTGCTTTTTCCAATGCAAGAGCCCTTTTATTCTTGATAGACTTAGGCAATTGTCCGTCAAGTGAATAAGCTACGGTTCCTTCCTCTCTAAAGAAATGGAAAAAGCCTGCATAATCAATATTGCCCTGCTCTATAAAGGAAAGAAGCCTATTAAACTCTGCTTCAGTCTCTGATGGAAAACCTGCGATAAAAGTAGATCTAAGAGTGATATTGTACTTTTTAAGGAGCTCGATCTTCTCGTAGATCTGCTCCGTCGTACATTTTCTGTTCATTAGAGATAGGATTCTGTTGTCAATGTGCTGTAGAGGCATATCGAGATAAGGTACCAGTTTATCCTCCTGTGCTAATCTTGAAACCAACTTCTCGTCGATGGCTTCCGGATAGCAGTACATGAGGCGAATTTTCTTGACAGGAGTTTTCTCAAGCTCGTCTAGAAGCGAATGTAGATCATCAGAGGAAGTCTTATACCTTGAAACATCTTGTGCAACCAAGATTAATTCCTTTATCCCGAAATTATCTACTAGATATCTTGCTTCACCGACAAGACTTTCCTTGTCAACAGCCCTGTACCCTCCTCTTATTTTGGGAATCGCACAATAGGAACAACAATTATCACAACCGTCTGCAATCCTTAAATATGCATAAGAGGAATTAGAGGAAAGAAGTCTTTCACCACAATATGGACTTTTGAGCCCTTGGTTTTTAAATACCTTTCTCTCGCCGTCATATACATTATACACCACTTCAGATATCTTTGTATAGTGTTGATTGTCCAAAAAAGCGGACACTTCGGGCAGTAAATCGAGAAAATCGGAATTTCTGTACCTCATTGGAAGACAACCGGTTACGATAACCTTTGGACCAAGGCTTGAAATATCCATTATAGTATCGATTGATTCCTTAACCGCGCTTTCGATAAAAGCACACGTGTTGATAACCACAACGTCGGCTTCCGAAACGTCGGTAACAAGCTCGTGATCTTGTGCAATAAGGTGCAACATATATTCGCTTTCGACTTTATTCTTATCACAGCCTAAGCTTATCAAACCAACTTTAATCTTGTTCATCTAAATCTCCTAGTACAGAGGGTAAATCCGCTTCCCCGATAAGTACCGCTCTTGGCTTACTACTACCGGGAACTGCTTCGTCTACAATTCCTCTCTTTACCATTTCATCAAATATATAAGCGGCTCTTGTAAATCCGATTCTATATTGTCTTTGTATCTTTGATATACTTATAACTCCTTGTGAAACAGCAAACCTAACAGCCTTTGAGAAAAGGGTATCTTGCTGTGAGTTATCACTCCCTGCAACATAATCGCTTTCGTATAAAGGATCGGTCTGGTCATTCGATTCAAAGATTTTAGCTCTTAAATCTTCATCGAAGTCACAGTCGTTATTTGCCTTAACGTAATCTGTAATCTCTGTAACCTCCGACTCATCGAGGAAAGGTGCTTGCAATCTGACAAAGTCGGGAT
This sequence comes from uncultured Christensenellaceae bacterium, assembly GCA_964561145.1. Classification (GTDB taxonomy): domain Bacteria; phylum Bacillota; class Clostridia; order Christensenellales; family CAG-1252; genus RUG14300. The sequence continues at coordinate 53,633 of CAZLNZ010000007.1, read as the reverse complement.
AGTCAGGACTAGAGAACAACATATCACCTTTTCCGTACAGTTTCTCCGCTCCGCCTCTATCCAATACAACCTTACTACCAACGGCATCACCCATTGTAAAAGCTATACGTGTAGGAATGTTATTCTTAATAACACCGGTCAATACATCGATTGATGGACGTTGCGTGGCTATAATTAAGTGAATTCCTGCAGCACGTGATTTTGCAGTAAGTTTGCTTATTCTCTTTTCAAGTTCCGGAGCATTCTTCTTACTGCTCAACATTAAGTCGGCAAGCTCGTCGATTATAACCACTATATAAGGTAAGGGTTGTTGACCGTTTGCTTTAAGGTAATCGTTATAGGTAGTCAACTGCTTGCACTGTGCTAGATTCATCAATGCATATCTTCGTTCCATTTCCTCGATTACCGCCTCTAGTGCCTTAATACAGTCATCGGCTGTTATTACAGGGCAACCAAGAAGGTTATGAGGAATCTCTGCAAAAGCGGAAAGTTCAACAGATTTCGGGTCAACCAATACAAATTTTACATAATCCGGTGAATAGTTATAAATAATAGAACAGATAATCGTATTTATACAAATACTCTTACCGCTACCTGTAGTACCTGCAATAAGCAAGTGCGGAGCTTCAAGTATATTACAGAAGTAAGATTCCTTGTATACGTTTACTCCAAGCATAAAGTATAACTTCTTATCTTTTTTGAAAACACTATGTGTTATATACTGTTTTAAGCCTACCCTCTCTCTTGTTGAGTTAACTGTTTCCAAGCCAATAGCATCCATTCCCTTTACAGAGTTCACGATTGATATTGCCTTATCAACACAGAGTTTTCTCTTAATATCGTTTTCTAGAGATGCAACCTTTCTGAACACGACGCCATCTGCAAACTTAAGAGCGTATTGAGTATAGGTTGCACCCTTGGTATGTCCTATAACACGACATTTCAAATCGTATGAAGCAAATGCCTGCTCTATTCTATTGTAAAAATCCTCATAATCGATTGTATCGATAGGAGGCATATAATCTTTCAATAAGGACAAAGGAGGGAAAGCGTAGGGACGGAGAGGCTTTTTAACCTTTTGCCAAGAAGGTTTCTTATTAAGTGTAGGATTCTGTTGCGGTTTCTCAGCCTCTTTCTTCTCCGGAACGACAGGTTCCTCTTCAATAATCGGCTCAACCTTTCTTGCAACAAAGCCTGTTTGAGGTTGAGGAATTTGATTGTCATTTTCAGGCTTCTCATCTATATCGTCGGGACGGAACATTTGACGAGGTTTATATTCCTCCATTTCATCGTTAATCTCAGGTTCGTAAGCATAAGCATTTTCCGGAGTGATATTCTCATCGGGGGAACTGCTTCTTGCTGTTCGGTCATATGTCGAAGAAGAGGCATCGTTTGCCGAAGCACTATTCTCCATAGGATTAGTTGTGTTAGCTTGTCCTTGGTTTTCCGCTGAATGTGATGAATAATCAGTTTGCTCCAGTGATGCAGAGAAGTATTGATTTTCACTTGTAGAAATCTGATGCTCATAGAGTTTACTATTACCTATTACCCTAGAGGATTCGTCAGGCATATTCGAAGTGTTTTCCTCTGTTGGCTGATTGGTATAATCATTTGGTCTAGAATAAGCAAAACCACCCCTTTTGTTTTCCACGGGACCTTCATACCTTCTATCCGAGCCGCTATTAGCATTAATTGAGGGCTCGACTCTTGGTGTGTAATCCTGTTTCGATGAAACCGCTCTAGCATCATAAATCGGGCTAGCGGGAATCGAGAAATCACGTGATGGCGTTGAGTTATTAGGTACCTCATTATTCGGTAAAGTGTTAGAAGAATCGGTATTTATAGGTGTTGCTCCGATATTATTACTCGGGCTCGAAGGGCTGTATCCGGTTCCCATATATGGTGGAAACTCTATTTCCCTTCCCCCCATTTCAAAGCCTTTTGAAGAGTCATCTCTCTTAGCAGAAGAAACGGCTGAATCGGATGCCGATAAAGGCACTGTATATCTTGGAGAAGCATACGAGGTTTTTACCTCCTCTCCAAATAAAATATCCTCTGCAAGGCTTCGTCTATCTCCGCTTATGGGTTTGTTTACCCTACCGAGCGTTGCATCTTCTCCGAATAAAATGTCACTAGCTGCCTGTCCGTCAAGCTTTCCTTCTCTTAAACGAGCTGCGAAGTTGTTAACCGTCACCTCCTTAACATCGAAAGAATCTCCGAAGGCAGGTTGGGTAGGAGCCCTTTCACCGGTTTTTACTGGAAGATCTTCGGGAATCGGGTCAGGTTGTTTGAATGACTTGAATGCTTCATCCGACATAAATAGCACGTCCGATGCCATTCTTGCCCTGTTCTTCTCATCGGTCTCAGCCTCAAGCATGCGTCTTATAGCACCCGTTGCAGAATTAAGAGAGGAATCTGCATAATTGATTTCTGCTTCCTCGATTTCCTCTTCTTCAGGATCCGGTATTGTATCATTGGGGAAAGATAAATTAATATCAACACCTTTATTCTTCTTGCTCTTAGTTTTTTCAAGAATGTCTTCTACATACAAACCTGCTTCTTCAACGTTTTCAACTTCATTCTTTTCGATAAAGAAGAAGGAACGAAAAGCAAATAGTAATACTCCGAAAAAGAGTACTGCCAAAATACAAGTACTGGTAATTGCCCCCATTTGTAAAAAGGGATATGCAATTATCCCATATAAATATCCGCCTGCATTGTTTCTTCCCGTGTTAAAACAGCCTTTCAAGTATGCAGAATATGAGATTTCTTCCAAACTGTTATAAACAGAGCCTGTTGTAATCGTTTGTAAAAAACAAACTAAAATAACGGAAAGAAAAATTATATAAACCACGGTAGACGGTTTCAATCTCTTGGGCTTTGCCCCGAAAAATAAAAGAATACAAACGAGAATGCCGACCATCGAATAGGGAATTGCGGCAACACCGAAGACTCCGTACAATGCATTTGCAGCATCCGTTCCGAAAACATCAAAGAGAATTAATAAAATAAATAGAAAAGCTACAGAAAGTACGCTTTCTACAATTCGTAAAGCACGTTTTCTCCTCTTGTTAACAACCTTTCTTGCTTTGTTTTCAGGTAATCGAGGTTTAGGTTCACCTCTATGCATTCTATCGTAATTGTTCATCTTTTATCTTTCATCAAATATAGAAATCATATCAAAGTCTTGCTCAACTCCGACATATCCGATCGAGGGCTTGCTCTTAAAACATTCCCTAAATATACGATTGACGTCTTCTAAGGTTATGGAATCCAAATACTCTATAATACGATCAATATCAAAAGGCTGATTTTCATTCAAAGCCTTCCTACCGTTGACCCTCATTAATGACAAAGGACTATCAAGCCCCATAAGGTAAGCACTTTTAACTTGCATAAAACCTCTTTCAAATTCATCCTTTGAAAAACCCTTTTCATAATACTCATTCAATATGTTATTGATTTCCGATAATGCAAGTTTAACCTTCTTTGGTGCAGTTCCCAGATATATACAGAACGCTCCAATGTTACTATAGGAGGCAGAATAACTGTATACGGAGTATGCCAGTCCAAGCTTTTCTCTTATTCTTTGAAAAAGCACGCTACTCATATTCGAGCCCAATATGCTACTCATTACAGAATACTTGTATGACTCCAATGTATCATTGCCGACAGAAGGAAAAACCAAAGATATGTTAGCCTGCTCTATTGGTTTGATTGACTTTAAAAGTATGGGTGTATTGGAATACTCCCCTTTGGGACATATATTGCTTTTTCCGGATTTAAAAGTAAAATAATTCTCGATCAATTCAATGGCTGTACTCTCCTCTAAATTCCCCGCAACCGATATGACAATATTCTCGGCAACATATGTTTTGTTGCAATACTCATGAAGCTTTTCCCGTGAAATACTTCTAACTTCCTCTTCACTTCCGAGGATTGTTTTACCTAGTGGATCATTACCCCAAAAAGCTTGTGCAGCGAGCTCCTGACAAAGATCATCCGGTGTGTCTTCGCACATCTTTATCTCTTCGACAACGACCTCCTTTTCCCTAGTTAGCTCGTCCTCGGGGAAAGTATGGTGTATAAGCATGTCTGAAAGTATCTCAACACAGCGTTCAGCATAATCGACTATGCTTTGAATGTAAAATACAGTATTTTCCTTTGTAGTATAGGCATTAAAATTTGCTCCCATCTTATCGGTATCGGCAACAACATCAAAGGCGGTACGTTTTTCGGTGCCTTTAAAAATCATATGTTCTATAAGGTGAGATATACCTCTATGCTCTTTATCTTCATAACGACTTCCGTTTAAGACAAAAACGCCGAAGCATACGGAATGAACATGTGGAAGATATTCAAAGGATACTCTTAATCCGTTTTTAAGTGTTATTATTTTATTCATACATACTCCTATTACAATAAAAGTATAGCATACTACTAATACTTTTATTATTATAATATATTTTTATTGCGTTGTAAAGAAGCAAAAACCATTCTTACTAAAAGTGTAATACATTTTTTTATCGATTCATACATTACTTTATGAAAAATAAGCGTGTTAACTTCGTTGTTAATTCAATCATCTTACTTGTAATCTTAACCCTTGGAACTACGATATTCTTCGTTAAAGAACCTAAATCGGAATCTGTCGATGTAATATCCAAGGGAAAAAACTGTGTTGCTTTAACCTTTAATGTATATGAAAACACCGCAGCAGTTGAAAGTATTTTAGAAACCTTAAACAAGTATTCTGTTACCGCTACATTCTTTCTAGGTGGCTGTTGGATCAACAAAAACAAGGAATGCTTGAAGAAAATAATAGATTTCGGAAACGAGATAGGAAGTCATGGCTATTATCACTATTCTCACGATAAACTTTCACTTGAAGAAAACGTTAATGAAATATCGAAAAGTATAAGAATAATAGAAGATAGCATCGATTATAAGGTTACGTTATTTGCACCACCCTCCGGTGCCTATAACCAGTCTACGATCAAAGCCTGTGAGCAACTTAACTTGAGAGTAATACTTTGGACAAGAGATACGATTGACTGGAGAGATCACGATGTCGAGATTATTAAATCACGAGCGTTGAAAGCCGAACAAGGTGATTTTTTATTAATGCACCCAACCGATGAAACCGCAATTGCATTACCTCAAATCATAGAGGGATTATTATCAAAAGGATATACTCTTTCAACTGTAACGAATGCTTTGGCGGTATAGCATTATATATATTTTTGTGATGTAAAAGTTCCGATTATAAAACGATTTCATCACTTTTTTACTTCTGCTAAAAGTATTATTGTTCATAACTAAAGTTATATGATTACTATAAGAAAAGTAACTTGAAACAGACTTTATGCAAGCATAAGGGATAAACCATCCGCACTGCATCGAGTAGTGACGTCTTTTTGATAAATGTAAAAAATGCGTCAGTGATAATCAATACCACTGACGCAATGTAAACTTTTTTTCAACAATTAGATTAAGCCTTCTTTAGTACCTTTTCAAGACGGAGATCGATTCCCTTAGGGCTGATCTTAATAACCTTAACTCTTACATAATCACCAACGTTAACAACATCTTCAACTTTCTCTACACGTTCACGTGAAAGCTTGGAGATGTGAATCATTCCGTCTTTACCGGGGGCTAATTCAACAAAAGCACCGATTGTGATAATACGTGCAACGTATCCTTCAAATATATCACCTACTTCAGGATCCTTTGCAATTGTCATTATTATCTTTTTTGCCTTCTCTGCATTTTCGGAATCGGAGCTAGCAATGAACACCTTACCGTCATCACTGATATCAATCTTAACACCGGTTTCTTCAACAATCTTATTGATTGTCTTACCACCACTTCCGATAACCTCTCTGATCTTATCCGGATCAATGTTAAAGCTGATTATCTTAGGTGCAAATTTGGAAAGGTTCTCTCTTGGTTTATCAATAACCTCTGCCATCTTGCCTAAAATAAACAATCTGCCTTGGCGAGCTTGCTCTAAAGCTCTTCTTAAGATGTTCTCATCAATACCCTTGATTTTGATATCCATTTGGATGGCTGTAATACCTTCTGCAGTACCTGCTACCTTGAAATCCATATCTCCGAGGAAATCCTCCAAACCTTGGATATCTGTTAATACAACGAGATTATCGGATTGGTCATCCTTCATAAGTCCCATGGCGATACCTGCAACGGGTGCTTTGATAGGTACACCTGCATCCATAAGTGCAAGAGTACTACCGCAAACGCTTGCTTGAGAGGTGCTGCCATTTGAGCTTAAAATCTCGGATACTGTACGAATTGCATAGGGGAAATCTGTTTCGCTGGGAAGGACAGGCTCCAATGCACGTTCTGCTAAAGCACCATGTCCGATTTCACGTCTACCGGGAGATTTCAAAGCCTTTGCTTCACCGGTTGAATAGGGAGGCATGTTATAGTGATGCATATATCTCTTAAATACGTCATCATCTAAACCTTCAAGTTTTTGGACCTCACTGATTGTGCCTAATGTACAAGTCGTTAAAGCTTGTGTTTGACCTCTGGTAAAGACACCTGTTCCGTGAACTCTGGGAAGAACGCCTACTTCGCACCATATAGGACGGATTTCTGTCAAAGCTCTACCATCAGGACGAATTCCTTTATCCAAAATCTTACGACGAACCTTCTCTTTCTTCAATGCATATACAGCATCGGCAATCTCTCTTTCACGACCTTCAAATTGCTCGCCGAGTGCCTCTTTGATTTCCTTATACATTGCTTTTTCTCTTTGCTCTCTTTCATAGCGATCATATGCCTCGAGGCAATAATCCATTTTCTCGGAAGCAAAAGCACGAACAGCCTCGGTTACATCGTCACCTACGTGATAAATCTCAACCTCTGTATTCTTAGGTTTTCCACAATCTGCAACGATAGTTTCAATCCATGCAACGATTTTTTTGATTTCTTCATGACCGAAAAGAATAGCTCCGAGCATTTCTTCTTCGGTAATCTCATTAGCACCGGCTTCGACCATCATGATTGCATCCTTTGTTCCGCTTAAAGATAAGTGCAATCTGCTCTTTTCTCTTTGTTCAGAATCAGGGTTGATAATATATTGATCACCGATCATACCGACAACAACACTTCCTGTAGGTCCTGCAAAAGGAATATCGGAAATAGAAAGCGCAATAGAACTTCCTATCATTGCCCATACTTCGGGAGGAACATTTGTATCGACTGATAATGCAGTAGCAACAACCGCTACATCATTAAAGAAACCCTTGGGGAAAAGGGGACGAATAGGTCTATCTATAAGACGGCTTACCAAAATAGCTTTATCGCTAGGTCTGCCTTCTCTCTTTTTATATCCACCGGGGATTTTGCCCACAGCATACATTTTCTCTTCAAAATCTACTCCGAGAGGGAAAAAGTCAATCCCGTCACGAGGAGCCTCTGCCATCGTTGCATTTGTTTGTACAACGGTATCTCCGCATCTTACCAAACAAGACCCGTTTGCTTGTCCGCAATATGCACCGATTTCAACGGTAACTTCTCTGCCACCAATAGTTGTTTTGTAAATTTTTCTATCCATTATTACCTCCTAATTCGCCGCACTGCTCTGTACGACGAACGTATTATTATCAATTTTAACTTGAAAAAGGGCGGAAAACCGCCCTTTTCTAAAACTACTTACGCAAACCGAGTGCGGCGATAATAGCTCTGTATCTTTCAATGTCAACCTTTTGAAGATAACTCAAAAGCTTTTTACGCTTACCGATCATTTGAAGTAGACCACGACGACTGTGATTGTCTTTTGCATGAGTTTCCAAGTGCTTGCTCAAGTTTTGAATTCTTGCTGTGAGTAATGCAATTTGTACCTCGGGTGAACCCGTGTCATTTTCTGTACGTGCATAGGTTTTGATGATTTCGCTTTTTTCCATTGTTTTTACCTCCTAAATATTCGCCCACATCATAGTTTGCCATAAGCGACTCGACATACCAAGAAATGGGTACTTATATATATTATAATATAATTCGTTTTTTGTCAAACATAAATTACAACATAAATTTCCAAATTCGCCATCTAAACTTAACTTTTATCGATTGTGAAAAATCCGATTTTCTTTTCCAAAAGCTCTTCTATTCTTTCATTATAGCCTTTAATTTCCTTGATCTCGGATAATCGTTCTATTCTGGCCTCGGCAATACCGGGTGGCATTTCAACTTTTTTTGAAATAGCCCCGGCACCCGATGCGTGTATATTTCGAGTTTCTTCCATAATATCGATATTATACACACACTCCTTACCTTTTTTTGCATATCCCACGTTTTCAAGCCTACCCTCCGTATTCTTTTGCCTATACATATAATACGGTTCATATCCCGATGAAGTCAATCTGTCATATGCATAATCGACCATATCTCCGCATACACCTCCCGTCGATGCCCTTTCTCCTTGCATATTGAGAACAGAGCCTCTCTTTATCGACAGGGTATGAACGGTTATATTTTCGGGATCAAGTTCAATAGCTTTTTCTATGGATTGTTTAAAATCCTGCAGACTTTCACCGGGGAGTGCGGCTATAAAATCCATATTGACGTCAAAGGAGTATTCCTTTGCCAATTCGTAAGCGGAATATATATCGGCTACAGTATGCTTTCTACCAATTCTCTCCAGAGTTTCCTCTTTAAAACTTTGGGGATTAATGCTTATTCTTGTAACTCCGTTTTTCTTGAGAATTTCGGCTTTGGACCTTGTAAAAGTTTCAGGACGTCCCGCCTCAACTGTAAATTCCTCGCCATTTGCCTTGAACGATGACAGTATGATATCGAGCTGTTCATCGCAAATAGCTGTAGGAGTGCCGCCACCGACATAAATAGCCCTCCTCTCACCTAAAGGTAATAGAAACTGCGTTTCTATATCACGTGCTAGGTTATAGGCATAAGCCTCCAAATACTTCTTTGCATGTGTTACCGTTTCAGAGATAAAAGAACAATAAGCACATCTTGTAGGACACACAGGTATATTCGCAAAAGCATTATACACACCATCATTGTAACCATAAATGCCCTCCTGTGCCTTAATGATTCTCCGTATCAGTTCAAGTTTTCTATCAGATACCAAATAGTAATTCTTAAGCTCGGTATTTGGATCCTCTCCCTCTGCAAGTATGTCATAGTATAATTTTGTAGGTCTTATACCGGTAAGACTTCCGTAAGGCAGTACAATTCCCGTCAGTTGTGAAAGATAGGAATAAAGGGTTCTCTTTGCGAATCTTTTAAAATACCTTAGCTGTAAAATCTTCGAATCGACCTTTACACTTTCACGCTCTGCAAGAGATGTTGAATCCCTAAAAGAAATACGTACCTTATACCTTCCTTCTGTCTCAAGGCAAAGCACCTCGAGAAGTTCACCTTCTTCTGCGATAAGAAGATGTGGAGAAAAGGCTCTAACCGTTTCGTTAAAGTCATTTAGAAAATTATCGACATTTGTTGTTACCTTAATGCTTAGCATAATCAATCCTCATTAAAAGCAAAGGGACGAATACTTAAATAGGTATCTTTTAAAACATGAGGAGATACTTTTGAGCTATTCGATTTCGAATAGTCGTGACCTGTTAGTATCTTCGTATTTTCGTCAAAGCTTGCGTAAATCTTTCTTAAAGATGCCCTTAACTGTTCCATGTCACCAGTTACAAAATCATAACGTCCAAATCCGTCAAAAGTACAAATTAGATCCCCTGTAAAAAGGATGCCATCGATGTAATAGCACATCCCGTCAAGAGAGTGCCCCGGCGTACATACAGCATTTACCTTACAAAAGCCAAGATCTATTTCCTTATCTTCATCAATCAATTCGTCAACCTCAAAGGGCTCAAAAGGAATTTTTACTCCCGATATTTGATAGGCAAAACGAGATAAATCGTATTTTTTCTTTAGCATATAGGGAGTATTGGCATTAGCGTATACCTTAACGCCTCTTTCTTTTAACTCCATAACACCAAAAGTATGATCGAAATGGCAATGAGTTACGAAAACGCACTCGATAGTTGTTTCAATAGAGTTTTCTTGCATATAAGAAAATAGTTCTTTAATAGATACTCCGCAATCTATTAAAATACTCTTTTCACCATAAACAAGCAGGTATGAACATTGTTCCAAATAATCTCCCTTTATGGCATAAATTTTCATAATTAAACCTCCAAAAGGACATTAATAGGTCCGTCGGCTATCGATTCAATCTTCATATCGGCACCGAAAAAACCTGTTTTAGGCTGGAAAAAATTTTTCTCGAAGCATGAAATTGATCTGTCAAAAAGCTCTCTAGCTCTTTCAAACGGACAAGCTCCTGAAAAACTCGGACGCCTACCATGGTCGGCATCCGCATAAAGAGTAAAGTTCGGAACCAGCATAATTTCGCCTTGAACCTTTGACACGTCAAGATTGATTTTTCCGTTCTCATCCTCAAAAATACGCATTTTTCCGATTCTGTCTATAATATATTCTATCTGCTTATCACCATCATCGGGTCCGTATCCCAAATATACCAAAAGACCCTTCCCGATCGTGGCACGACTAACACCATCAATTTTAAGTTCTGCACTTAACACTCTTTGAATGATTGCTTTCATTTACCTCGTTCTCTCCTTTAGCCTTCTAGCTATCATTAATGCTCTGGAATTCATATTAGGCAGTGTACCCTTACATACGAATCCAAAATCCCTTGTAGACTTAAGCCAACCCATGTCATATAAAGCATAGAAATGAAGTGTAAAACTAAGGCTATCTAGTTTATATCCTGTGGTTACGAGCTCAAAAAACAATTCATTAACACTCTTTGCACGCTGTGTACCTCTGACATATTGCGATAGTTTGTCGGCAGTATATAAAATGTCCTTATCATCGAGCTGTAATGCTTTAAAGTTGTCCATATACCCATAGGATTTTATCAACACAAGCTCGGCATCGGGAGCATTCTTACTAACTTTATCAAGAATACCTGTAGATAACGGACAGTCTAAGAATACTATGGAGGAAAACTTTTTAAGTCCGGAAAAATCGGTAGGTGATAGCAGTAAAGTATTAAGAGGGTTACTTTGCACGCCTCCGACACAAAGCATAGGTACAAGCGTTCTAAGCCCCTTGCTATCAAGCATGGAAAGAAAGTTCGTTGCGGTCTGTGCAGAGTAAGCAATATATGCTGTTCCGTAAATAGTGGACGGAAGCTCTTTCTCTACCTCTGAAAATCTAAATTCATCCTTTTCCCACGGAGTAAAGAGTCCGCTTTTTATATATAAAGCAAAACCGTTAACGTTATTCTTGACGTTATTGAAATCGGTTATTGTAAAATCCGAGACTGTAAGCTGTGCATACCGTCTATTGTTAAACTCCCTTATAGAGGGATCAACAATCAAATCAAACGATACACCGAAAGAATCGGCCGTCAAAAGCTCCTCCTTAAAGAAAGCTACAACGTCACATTCGGTATTAAGACGTCCCTTAATATGAGGTGTTACACCGATTTTTTGCAATTTACAGTCATTACCGGAAATCACAAGCTTAGGCATAGGATTACCCTCACCTGTAGGCTCGAGTAACTCTAATCCCTTGCAATAATCAAGTCCGATGGATTTCTTATCCAGTAAAATATCACAACTCTTTTTAGGAATAAAAAGATCATCGGAATATGTTTTACGTACATAGTCATTAAGTGCCCTCCTGAAAACCTTTTCGTTCTGTTTGGGCATTGACATCCCGGCAGCACCTGAGTGTCCGCCGAAGCCTGTTAGATATTCTTCGGTATTTACCAAGCATTCAAAGATATTGATCCCGTCAATACTTCTACACGAACCCTTTAATCCCTCTGCAGTTTCAGCCATAAGGACAACGGGACGATAAAATTCATTTACAAGCTTTGCCGCAACAAGTCCAAGAATTCCCGCTTCCCATTTGTCGTTCGATAATACAATTACTCTATCCTCCCGTAACACTTCGGGCGTAATCATTTCAACGCATTCATCAAACATATCCTTTGTAATCTGTTGTCTAAGTGCGTTTGCTTTGTTGATTTTTTCAACCAGACCATCAATAATAAAAGCATCGTCAGATACAAATAAGTCGGTTACATCGCTTTCATCGTTCAAGCGTCCCAATGCATTAATACGCGGAGCAATTTTAAAGCCTATATCCACGCTCTTAATATTCTTAAGTTCACAAGACTTGCAGAGAGAGGCGATACCGAGTCTTGGTTTTGAATTTATTAGCTTTAAACCGTTATATACAATCTTTCTGTTTTCACCAACCAAAGGAACGACATCTGCCACAGAAGCAAGAGTCGCAAGATCAAGGTATTTATCACTCTCCTCTCTTCCTGCCAATCCTTCAACTAACTTCATTGCAACACTTGCACCGCATATATCCCTTAACGAGGAATTTTCTTGAAGTTTGGGGTTTATTACCAAACACTCGGGGATTTCCGCCTGAGGCTCGTGATGATCAGTAACAATTATATCAACACCTAAGTCCAAACACTCGGACACCTCTTCAACGGAAGAAATGCCACAGTCGACTGTAATAATCAATGCAGGCATATACGTCTCAATCACTTTTTCGATGGCTGAAATGCTTAATCCGTACCCGTCTTGTCTACGAGGTATGTAATGAAAACAATTTGCACCAATGCTATTAAAGTAAAGTTGCAATATACTTGTTGCACAGATTCCGTCGCAATCATAATCACCGAATATCAGAATAGTTTCCTCATTTGCTACAACCTCTTTGATTTTGTCGCAAGCTTCCTTCATATTTAGAATACTCTCGGCTTCAACGAAATCGGAATCGGGACGTAGAAAAGAATGAATCGAATCAAAATCGGTATAACCTCTTTGATACAGTAATGCAATAATGGAAGGTTCTATTCCAAAGCGTTGTGATAGATCTATAATATTTGCGTCAAAGTTCTGTTTTACATTTATCATATGTTAATTATATCATATGGTTATCATAAAATAAAGAGTTTTGTGTTACACTTTTTACACACTTAATCATTTTAAAATTGTCCTACTTTGGAATTATGATATAAAAAAAGCTGTGCCATTTAGGCACAGCAATCAAATTAGTCAACTTAGTCTTCTACGTAAACATTGACGGTCTTTACGTTATTTCTCTTCTCAAAACGAACAACGCCGTCTGCTACTGCGAACAACGTGTCGTCTTTGGCGCGCATTACATTGATACCGGGATGGATTTTTGTTCCTCTTTGTCTAACTAAAATATTTCCGGAAAGAACAAATTGTCCGTCAGCTCTCTTGGTGCCCAATCTTTGAGCATTACTATCTCTACCGTTTCTAGAGGAACCAACACCTTTCTTGTGCGCAAATAATTGAATATTAATAAAGCTCATTACTATTTAACCTCCAATTCCACAAAATCTGAATAGCTTTCGTGTAAATCGGCTATACCAAGCATCAAGGTATTTAGGATAACTTCAACATCATGACTTTGTGCCGCACTTATACCCGAAGGTATTGTAAGCTTCAACCATCCGCGTCTTTCATCAATACGATATTCCGCATTGACTCCTGCTACCGAGAAAACTCCCAAAACAGCAGTTTGAACAATGGAACTTACAGCTGCACATACAATGTCTTCACCCTGAACGCCATAACCTGTATGACCGTCACACTCAATGGAAGCTATTCTTCCACTAACTTTTGTTACTGTAACCGTTGTCATTACTTAACGATGTCAACAATTTGAACTGCTGTAAAGGGTTGTCTATGTCCTTTCTTGCAACGGATATTTTTCTTTGACTTATACTTGTAAACGACAACTTTTTTGCCTTTACCTTCGCCAATAACCTTTGCTTGAACATACGCACTCTTAACGTCAGCTCCTGTCAATACATTACCGTCATCATTAATGAACAAAACATCAAATTTAACAACTTCGTCAGCTTGAGCGTCGAGTTTCTCAACCTTTATAATGTCGTCCTTCTTAACGGTGTATTGCTTTCCGCCTGTTGCGATAATAGCATACATTATTACATACCTCCTATTAGAGTCTCGCTACTTCGGGTGGCTAACGCTCTTTGGTACCCTTAATATGCGGTCTTAAAGATTTTAACATACCAATAAATGTCTGTCAACTTTTTTTAATCGTATAATTTTCGAAAGAAAACATTTTTCGCCATAAAAATCACGCAAAAAACATTTTTTCTTTATAAAGTCGATATTGCGGCAAACGCCTTCTTTTATGAATCTTTAGATACAAAATGGCATTCGCCGTTTGTTATGGTTACGCTTTTCACTTTGGCATTGAAATCCTCCAAGGAAAATCTTGCAGGTCTTTCACCATAGAAAGCTGCAAACCATTCTACAAACTTAGAACCGAATTCCCCTACCGTCATAAGCTTATTGTTACAGACTTTTTTAGGGACATCGGTACACATCAATATATATGCAACCTTTTTTGTCGGTTTAACAAGAATCGGTTTACCGCATAATCCGCAAGCTACTTTACCCTCCAATGCTTCTCTCCAAGCGTTTAATTCGATACCTAAATTGACGTCAACTTCTGCTCCTTCAGACTCTGTAGATACAGCCTCTGCAGAAGTATCACTAGACGAAGATGCAGTCCCCTCGCTAGCCAATGCCTCCAAGGGCGTCTCCGCCAAGGGCTCCGATTTTTCAACCGAGGTTTCCTCCTCTATGTCGAGCAATCCGCCTTTCTTCTCTTCCTTTTCTTTCTTCTTTCTGGTAGCAGCTTCTATCTTCTCTGCAACCTTCTTATCTCTTCTAGCCAAATCGGCTAGACTAACGCCTTCTTTCTTCAAGAGGAGTTCGACATGCCGTAAAATATCATAGGAGTTATCCGCCGTAATACGTGCGTTTACTGCAATTATGATTCCTAGAGATGTAAGAATGAACATTGCCGCAGAACCCAATGAAACATACAAATTTATAAAGTTATTCTCAAACACGGCAGTTACTTCGATTCCGAATAATACGCCAAAAGCAACGGCACAAACCAAAAGTAAAACATCCAGTATTATTAATATGACGAGTATTCCGGATTTTCCTTCCATAGAATAAACCTCCTAGTTATTTCAAAACCTTAATATAAATTATATATCAATTTATAATTACTGTCAATAGTCAATTATCCGTGAAACAGTCTCCCTTTCTTATTCGGGAATAACGGATAGTTCTATCGCTCGAGCCATTAAGTCAACAGATGCTGCTTGCAAAGAAACAGGATTACAATCAACCTCATTTGAGGACATAACAAATATACAATCTCCGTCAAGGGATGTATGAACAGGATGAATACACCTTGCGTATGCATCATGAACTCCGTCAGCCAAGGCATTACACTGCGATTTTGTCAGTTTTGCGTTTGTTACGATACATCCTATCGTGGTATTCGAAAATGCTTTGGCTTCGATTCCTTTCTTCAAAAGATCCTCTATATCAACATACTCTCCGTTTTTGTTTGCTCCTGCTAAAATCTGATTAGAATCCTTTTTATATACATTGCCAAAGGCGTTAACCGCAACAATAGCCGCAAGTTCAACGCCACCTATTTTTATAGTCGCAATTCCAAGACCCGACTTTTGAGAACAAGCCATTCCTAAGAGTTTTCCTACAGTTGCACCTGCCCCTGCACCGATAGGACCGTGCATTTCATCTATCATATGCGAATATTCACAGGCAAGCAAGCCCATTTCTTTATCAGGATATCCGAAGCTCTTATACTCTAAATCATACAGACTGGCACCTACGACAATAGGAACACGATACGCACCCGCATTATATCCTAGAGATTTACGCCTGAAATACTCCATTACTCCGGAGCAAGCGTCCAGCCCAAATGCACTGCCTCCCGATAAAACGACAGCATTTACCGTTTGCACGCTATTTTCCGATCTTAACAAGTCGGTTTCCCTTGTAGCAGGAGCTTTTCCTCTAACGGAAACACCACCGACCGCACCGTATGGAGCTAAAACAACGGTAACTCCCGTGCCAACTCCGCTATCCTCAAAATTGCCAATTCGAAAACTGTTAAGCATATACTTTACTCCTCTTCTTCGTCTATCTCATTCAATACGGTTTTAATTGTATCGTAAGAAAATCCCTGCCTAGCGAATTTTGCAATCACCTTCTGCTTATCGGCGTTTGCTCTTGAAATTTCTCTCCTTAACGGTTCTATCAACGCAGCTTTTTCATCGTAATCCTTTAACGCTTTTTCCACGACATCTTGAGCAATACCCTTAACCTCGATTAAGTCTATTTTAATTCTAAGCTTGCTTCTTCCCGATACTGAATTGACATAATCCAATGCATAGGATTCATCGTTAATATAGTTATACTCTTTGGCTTTTTCTATAGCGTAATCTATCTCCTCGTCCAGAAATCCCTTTTTCGTCAACTTTTGTCGAGCGACATGTTCTGTTGTACGAGAGGCAAGAATATTAAGAAGATCACTAAAACATTCTTTTTTCTTAGATTCCGTTATCTGCCCTATCAAACAGTCATCAAGTTCACATCCTGACTTGAGTCCTATGGAAAGTATAGAAAAATCCGTCAAAGTGCAGTAAAGCTCACCATCGACATAAACATTATACTTTGTGCTGCGTTTAATCTTTTCTATAGAAGTTACTATCATAGTGCTTTCGGAACGAATCGATGCTCGAGGAGTTCACCTTGCACTCTTCCTTTTGTTGCTTCCTTTAAGGCAAGATTTAGCTCCTCCACCCTTTGACTATCAATCGAAACCAACAGCTTGACATCAAGTCCGAATTCTTTGTTCTCGACACCTGCCCCCAATGCCCCGATAAGATACTCTATTTTACCTAATAGAGAATAGTCAATATTTATAGTTAATAAGGCGGAGAGCCTCATCTCCACCTTATTGCATTCCTTAATCAACTTTGCGCTAGCTTCTGTATATGCACCTACTAGTCCTGAGGCACCCAGCTTAATGCCACCGAAATAGCGTGTAACAACAACACAAATCTCATACAATGAGTTCTTTTTTATAACCTCTAAAATCGGCTGTCCTGCAGTACCTGAAGGCTCACCATCATCGGAAAACTTAAAATCTCTTCCATCGATGTCTGCAACATATGCATAACAGTTGTGAGTGGCATCGGAATACTTCTTTGAAATCTCTTTCAGAAAAGCCTGTGCCTCCTCCTTAGAGGTAACCCTTTTTGCAGAGGCGATAAATCTAGAGTGTTTTATCTCTATTTCGGTTGTATAAAAATCTGCGATCGTCGTATATCGGTTCATTATTCAGCTTCAACCTTTATATGAACCTTTTTACCCTTGTGAAGAACAAAACCGTTTTCTATATCCTCATCGGAAATCACAGCATCGAAACCTTGAACTTTTTTGTCATTTATAGATACTGCGTTATCCTTGATCAGTCTTTTTGCATCGCTCTTGCTTTGACAAATACCAACACTTACCAAAATATCCGCAACAAGCTTCATATCCTTTGGTATTACGGCCTTGGGCATATTTGTAGCATCCCCGGAAAATGCAGCCTTTGCTTGAAGGCTAGCAGCCTCTGCAGCCTCCTTTCCATGTACAATTGCAGTAACCTCGTAAGCCAATTTTTCCTTAGCCCTGTTAATTCTTTCATCATTGTACATACAAAGTTCCTCGATCTCCTCAACGGGAAGGAAGGTCAACAACTTCAAGCATTTTTTAACATCAGCATCTTCTACATTTCTCCAATATTGATAGAAATCGTAAGGTGAGGTTTTATTAGCATCGAGCCACAAAGCTCCGGCTTGAGTTTTTCCCATCTTTTTGCCGTCCGAAGTTGTTAAAAGCGGGAAGGTCATACAATATGCATCCTTATGCTCTTTTCTTCTGATAAGGTCTGCTCCGCCAAGCATATTAGACCATTGATCGTCACCACCGCACTCGAGCTTACAACCATATTTGTTAAACAATACCAGGAAGTCATAGCTCTGCATAGGCATATAGTTAAACTCGAGGAAGGATAACCCTTTTTCCATACGTGTCTTAAAGCACTCCGCAGTAAGCATCTTATTGACGGAGAACAAGCTTCCAATATCACGTATAAAGTCAATGTAGTTGAGTCCCCAAAGCCAATCGGCATTGTTAACCATTATGGCACCGTTCTCTCCCTCAAAAGAGAAAAACCTTTCCATTTGTTTCTTAATAGACTCACAATTGTGAATTATTGTTTCCTTTGTCATCATAGATCTCATATCGGTACGTCCCGACGGATCCCCTATCATTGCGGTACCACCACCTATTAATACGATAGGACGATGACCTGCTCTTTGCATATGTGCCATTGCCATCATAGCAAGATAGTGTCCTACGTGCAGACTATCGGCAGTAGGATCAAACCCAATATAAAAGGTAACGCTTTCGCTTCCTAAAAGCTTATATAAATCCTCTTCATAAACAACTTGTTTAACAAAGCCTCTTTCTCTCAGCGTATCCATTACGTTTTTCATATTATCTCCTTCTTCGCAATACTTGCGGCAAATATAATAAATAATATAACATATTACCCACTCCGATTGCAACCCATTAAAATAATTTTAGCAAATTAAGTTAATTAATTCAAAGACTTCAAGTTTTTGTTAAAGGAAATTCAAGAAAACCTTTACAAACAACTTAAATTCATTGTATAATACCTTTGTTATGAGTAAAGTTACATTGGCAAGTAAATCACCGAGAAGAAAAGAATTGTTAAAGGAGATATTCCCCTCCTTTGACGTTATTTCTCCCGATGTTGACGAGAACGTGGCGGATGTAGAGCCTGAGAAAAAAACTATTTCCATAGCCGAAAGAAAGGCATATGCGATCAATAGAAAGGGGATTATAATAGCCGCCGATACAGTTGTATATCTAGACGGAATCTACTATGGAAAGCCAAAAGATTATAACGATGCCGTTAGGATTCTTTCCACTCTTAGCGGAAAAACACACGAGGTTTACACCGGCGTGTGTATCAGATTCGAGGATATAAAAGCAACCTTTGCCGTTAAAACGGAGGTTGTGTTTAAAGAATTATCAGCAGAAAGTATTGAGTATTATATCAACAACTATTCCCCTTTGGACAAAGCGGGAAGCTATGGCATACAAGACAACTATTGTGTCAAGAAAATCAAAGGAAGTCTATCCAATGTAATAGGCTTACCGGTCGAAAAACTGAAAGAGGTTCTTAAAGCCGTTAAGGCTATATAGGAGGCAATTATGTGTAGATTAGAGCTTATAGTGGATATGGGTGCGGGTAATACCGTAATCTATGAGAAAAAACGTGGTGTTGTTATTTCCGAGCCATCTATCGTTGCAATAAAAAGAATCAACGGGAAACCTCGTGTCGAATGCGTTGGTCAAGAAGCATTGCAGCTTGCCAGAAGCGGAAAAAAAGAAGATGGCATAAGTTTTTATTATCCCGTAAACAATGCTCAAATCGAAAATCCCGAAGCATGCCGCCTTATGGTCAAGGCATTTCTTGAAAAACTTTCAAGCAAGTCTTTTATTCGTCCGACCTTTGTTGTCACGGCGGTAATCTCCTGCGGTTTAAGTCAAGTGGAAAGAAAAACCTTTGAGAGTATTTTTACCGATTTAGGAATCCGTGAAGTTACGTTAATTGAAACCCCGATTGCGGTTATTCCCGAAATCAATGTCGGATGTAGACTGGTCGTTGTAGCCGGTGCCTCCGTCACCGATGTTGCTGTCGTCGGTGAAAACGGAATTATTACAGGATGCTCCATTTCCATCGGAGGTAATACACTCGATAAGCTTTTAAGACAATTCGTATATGACTCTTACGATATAACAATTTCTCCCGCAAGAGCCGAAGAGGCAAGAATTCAGCTATCCACACTTAGTCCGGATCATAATGAAGCACGCTCAATCCAAGGAACGGATATGGTTAATAAAAGCAGAAGAAGCTTGGAACTTACAAGCAGAGATACAAGAGCCGTATTAATTCCGGCAATTGATAACCTTATAAAAACAATTGAATCCGTGTTCAGACTCGCTCCATCCAATATACAAGCCTCCATACAAAAATCAGGTATCGATTTTTACGGTGGTCTTGCAAATACTCACTATATAGGGGAGTATATTTCCAATGCGTTAGGTCTTCCCGTAAGAACAGACGGCAACATAGAAAGAGTAGCTATTTCTTGTTCTAGATTCTTTGATAACCAATTAGCCCTCGATAGAATGCTTGGTGTAAATCTTGGAGGTAAAAAATGATCCTTGCAATGGATGTTGGAAATACCAATATAAAGCTTGCGCTATGCACTACCGAAGATATTGTTATGAGCTGGAGGGTATCGGTAAAAAATAGTCGTACTGCAGATGAACTGGGTATAGAGCTAGGTAGCCTTTTACAGTCAAATGGATATTCCTTTAGCGACATTAACGGAGTAATAATCTCCTCCGTTGTTCCTTCTTTAAACTATACCTTGCACCACGCAATAACCTTCTATATCGGAGTTGAACCAATTATTGTTAACGCCAATCTTAATACCGGGATTGCAATAAAATATACAAATCCTCTTTCCCTTGGTGCAGATAGAATCGCAAACGCAGTCGGTGCTTACTATACCTACGGTCCTTCTTGCATAATTATTGACCTAGGTACCGCCACTACTTGCGGTGTAATCAACTCTAATGGAGAATTTATCGGTGGCTGTATCGCTCCGGGAATCAAAACTGCAGCGGATGCACTCTCCGAGCAAGCTTCCCAATTACCTCTTGTAGAGCTAAAAAGACCGCAAAAAGTAATTAGTTCCGATACTATCGGCAATGTTCAAGCCGGTATAGTAATAGGTTTTAGAGGTTTAGTTAGAGAGCTGGTCAACTCAATGAAAAAAGAACTAGACGATCCTAACGTAAAAGTGATTGCAACCGGTGGATTGACCGAGCTTATTAGGGATAGTAGTTTTATCGACATATACGATAGAGCCTTAACGCTAAAGGGCTTGCTTAAGCTTTATAAACTTAATTCGTAACAAAAAAAAACGGCATTGCCGTTTTTTTGTTACTCTTCCTTTTTTATAAAGCTGTTTATAAATCTTAAAAAGATTTTTACAAATGTTGGTGGATTAATACAAATTATTTTCAAAGATACCCTCCTATTAAGGCAAACAAATAACATATTAATTGTTTCCTTATACAATATATGCAATGCATACTTAAAAGGTATCTTAACTATTCTATTATAAAGTCTATCATTTAATTCCAAAAGAATACATAAAAGGTATTACTTAAATACTACGTTACGAATTCTCTGTTAAAATTTTCGTTAACATCAAATATAGCTAAGATATCGATGATGCATTTATTTTATTAGGATGCTACGGGAAACGAGCCCCGCCCTACAATAAGATAACATTATTACTGCATCAACAACTTATCTTGATGTTAATTTTTTATACTATGAAATGAACTTTAGTACGGATGAGATACCGATACCGAGTAGTCGACCCCGATGGGGTTCTACTCCGAGCTTTCGCTTTCAGCTCGGTATGATCAATATATAATTGTGCAGTATTTTCCTTTTTTTTAGTTAATCATTTTGATATTCCGTCTGTTATTTTTTTATCAAAATCGAAATATCAAATGCAGTTAACTTTGCCTAAGTTGACAGTACTATTCTATCTTAGCACTCCCCTCTTAGTCTTCTTATAGTCAAGCTAGGATCGCTTGATGAAAAAACAGAACTACCGCCGACAAGAATATTAACCCCAGCAGATACAATCTCTTGGGCATTATCAATGGTAACACCACCGTCCAGCTCGATATCACCTTTGAAGCCTTTACGTAATGTTCTAACTTTATCCAAAACCTCGGGGATAAACTTTTGTCCGCCGAATCCCGGGAAAACCCCCATGATTATCACAACATCTATTAGATGTAAATAAGGCTCTATAAGTACTATATCCTTATCTGGATTGAGAACCAAGCCCACCTTTTTACCCTTTTTCTTTACAAGTTCGATTGTACCTAAAACATCCTTACTTGCTTCGGGATGAAAGGTTATTATATCCGCACCGGCATCGATAAATCGATTGATATATTTTTCAGGCTCCACTATCATTAAATGGACGTCAAGAGGTAGCTTAGTATAGTCTCTGACAGCTTTACACATTGGCATTCCAAAAGTGATATTTGGAACATATACCCCATCCATAACATCGAAGTGAACAAGATCGGCACCCCACTTTTCAACGTTCGCAACGACCTCGCCCATTCTAGCAAAATCACCCGATAATATACTCGGTGCTATTTTTATTTCTCTCATATAAGCCTCCTTCTTAGCTCCTCGATTTCCTTATAAATAGTAAGGTATCTTTCATATCTCCCTTTATCCAGCAGTCCCTTTTGAACACATTCCTTAACCCTACAGTCAGGCTCATTTACATGGGTACAAGTTGAAAACCTACAGCTGCCAAGACTGGAAAAATCAGGATAATATGCATATAAATCATATTCATTAAAATCCGTCAGTTCATACATAGAGAACCCACAAGTATCCACTATTTCCATATCTTTATACTTGAAAATCTCAATGTGTCTTGTGGTATTACGTCCTCTCTGTATCTTAGAAAGTTCACCGGTTTCCATGGTTAAATCCAATAGTTTATTTATTAGCGAAGTTTTTCCTACGGCAGACTGTCCTGCAAAGCATACCGTACCCTTGACCTCTGTCATCAAAGAATCCAAGCCCATACCGCTATTTGCCGATACTGAATATATCTTAGCCTGATCGCAATAGACCTTAGTTACATAGGATAATAAATCACTTTCAATATCGCTCTTATTAATAACTATTATCGGAGTCACATCACATTCTATACAATATATCAAGAGCTTGTCCAACAAAACATAATCCGGCTCAGGCAATGGTGCTATAACTATTAGTAGGTAGTCAACGTTACTAACATAAGGGCGTATCAACAAGTTTTTTCTGGGTTTTACGTCGTCAATGTACCAAACACCCTTTTCTTCTTTAAGAATAACATAGTCACCTACATACAACTTGTCATCACCACGCTTGAGCAAACCTCTGGCAGAACACTTCAAGGTTTTGTTGTCTGTTGCTATCTTAAAAATTCCGCCTACACCCTTTATTATTCTTCCCTCTAAGATTTTCGAGTTACCCTTCTTAGCCAATATACTTCCTCCTTAGCTGTCCGCAAGCACCGTCTATATCATCACCCATAGTACGTCTTATAGTACACGACACTCCTTTTTCTCTCAAAATCTCCAAAAAGGCATTTACCTTTTGTCTATTAGATCCTCTTAGTCCTCTCTCCTTTACATAATTCAGTGCTATAAGATTTATGTGTGAGGGAAAACCCTTTACAAGTTCTGCAAGCTTTAATGCATGCTCCGGAGAATCGTTAAAGTTATCTATTAGGGAATACTCAAAAATAACACGTCTTCCTGTTTTTTCAAAATATGTTTTTGCCGTTGCCATAATAGAAAGTATATTATGTTTTTTGTTAATAGGCATAATCTTACTACGCAAACTATCTAATGGTGCGTGTAAGGAAAAGGTCAAGGTTACTATCAAATTATCCTCTATAAGCCTTTCAACCCCGTTAATCAACCCGGAGGTGGATAATGATACGTTTCTTAAACTAATATTGATTCCTTTTTCATCGTTAAGTGCCAAAAGAAATGCTTTCACATTATCATAATTATCCAAAGGTTCTCCGCTACCCATTAAGACTACATTCGTTATTTGTCTATCCTTTACAGTGCCTCCATTGTCCCTGTTTGCAACAAGTACTTCGCTTAAAATTTCTCCGCTGCTCATATTTCTGATTAATCCGTCAAGCCCGGAAGCACAAAAAGCACAATTCATACGACAACCTACTTGCGTTGAGACGCAAATGGTATTGCCGTACTTATACTTCATAACAACACTTTCAATTATATTTCCGTCATTAAGTGCAAAAAGATACTTTACGGTGCCGTCCTTGGATACCAGTTTCTTCTCAATCTTAACTCCTTGTGCAGTATACTCTTCGGAAAGCCGCTCCCTCAAACTCTGCGGAAGACTTGTCATATCCTCAAGTTCCTTGCCTAGCATAATACCCTCATAAAGTTGTTTAGCCCTAAAAGGTTTTTCTCCTAAGTCGTTCATCAACTCGGTTAACTGCTCTAATGTATAATCCGATAGTGTTTTTTTCATTTTATCCTCTTCATACGCGCTACAAAAAAGCCGTCATTTCCTTTATCGTCGTTTTCAAACATTTTAAGTGAATCCCCGATTTCTTCCGAATAATCAAGGGTGAATTCCAAATGTTTTTTGAGAAACTCTCTTATCACTTCGTTATTTTCGGCATACAAATTACTGCAAGTAGAATAAACAAGCACCCCACCCTTCCTAATGTATAATGCCGCAGCATCTAAAAGTTTGGTTTGTATTTTCGTTAACTCCTTAACACCGTCCTCTGTTCTATTCAATACAATATCGGGATTCGAGGGGATTACACCGACACCCGAACACGGTGCATCAACCAAGCAATAATCGAATCTGTTTATAAAGCTTTTATCAATAATTGTAGAGTCTTTGACCTGAACAGAAATATTCTCCCTATTCATCCTCTTTGCGTAAGACTTGATAAGATCCGCCCTATGCTCGTGAAGCTCAAGAGAAATAATATGTGCTTTGGGATTAAGCTCCGATAGATATACGCTTTTACCTCCGGGTGCTGCACACATATCCAATATCTCACAGTCTACAGGCAATGGAGTCAAAACCCGACAGATTATCATACTATCCAGTGCCA
The DNA here is from genome assembly GCA_964561145.1 of uncultured Christensenellaceae bacterium. Classification (GTDB taxonomy): domain Bacteria; phylum Bacillota; class Clostridia; order Christensenellales; family CAG-1252; genus RUG14300. Next base: position 28,831 of record CAZLNZ010000007.1, on the reverse strand, counting down.
TCATTGTGGCTTTACCCTTTCTAATCAACTCTGCGTACTTATCAGTTGATTTTACCAGATAACCATAATTGGTTTTTATTAAAGAGTTATCCTTATTATACTCCTTTATAAAATCCTCTTCCTTATAGTTTGTGCTTAATCTAATATGATTGTTTTTATAATTACCTTTGCAAAGCACGATTGCCTTTTCCTCTCCGTAATCTCTAATCAATGAAGTAATGAGCCATATCGGACGATTGGTTTCATATGCTAAAAGCTCTAGTTTATCTTCAGGCTTTATATCCTTATTCTTTATATAAGCCTTTAGCGTCGCATTGACAAAGCCGGCTTGCTCCTTTTTGATACCTTTTGTTAGATTTACCATCTCATTGACTGCGGCATAATCGGGCATAGAGTCAGAGTATTTAATAAGATAAAAGCCCATTCTCAAGACAACTCTGATAGCGGGGCGAGGGAGCTTTTTACAAAGCCGATGCAAAACATAGGAAAACTCCTCATGCTTTTCAATAACACCGTAAACTATCCGTGTTACGATTTTCTTATCTTTACTATCAAGAGTTGATAAAAAACCGGGGAGCGTAACGGAAAGATACGCACCGTTTCTATAAACGTCGGATAGTATTTCATATGAAAAAAGTAAACAGTTATTCATTACCAAGAAATTCCCCTAACAAAGAATGACCTAAAGAAAACACCTTAGAATCCATTCTCTTTCCTCCTTCTTCTTGAACACATTCAAGATATAAGGAGCCATATCCCGTAGACACAACAATACCGTCTTTATCGCACTTAACAATTTTTCCAGCCACGGGATAGTTATCCTCAAGTACTTGTACAGAATGAATCTTAAAAAGTTTCCCGTCAGGTAAATATGTAAATGCCGAAGGCCAAGGATTGAAGGCACGAACCTTATTCGATATCTCAACGGCAGATTTGCCAAAATCGATTAATCCGTCTTTTTTATCAAAGGAGGAGCAAAAGCTAGCTTTTGTATGATCCTGCGGAACGTAATGAGCATTTCCGCTAAAAATCAGTTTTAATCCTTCAATAAGGGCATCGGCACCAATCATTGAAAGTCTATCAAAAAGTTCCCCTGCCGACTCATTGGGCAATATTTCCGTCCTTTTGCACAACAGCACATCCCCGGAATCCATTTCAAAAGCCGTACGCATAATACTAACTCCGGTTTCTTTTTCACCGTTAAGAATAGCACTTTGAATCGGTGAAGCTCCTCTATACTTTGGAAGGATCGAGCCATGTACATTTATAACTCCGTACTTGGGTAAAGCCAAGACTTTTCGATATAAAAACTGACCGAAGGCACAGGTGATAATTACATCGGGTTCAAGACCTACTAAAGTATCAAACCCTTCTACACTAATCTTTTCAAATTGATATACAGGTATTCCTAAACTTTCGGCTTCCTTTTTTATAACGGGAGAGGTTATTCTTTTTCCCATTACTCTATCGGGCTGGGTAATAACAGCCGTAACACCGAATTCCTTGTGCACCGCTCTTAATGAAGGTATTGAAAAATCTGGGGAACCACAAAAAACTATTCTCATTTCTTTATCGCTTTATCGTAAAAAAGTATTCCTTCGAGGTGATCGATTTCATGCATACAAACTCTTGCATTGAAGTCCTTAAAGGATCTGGTATGTTTTTCACCATGCCTATCATAATATTCCAGCTTGACATAGGAAGGACGTTTAACTTCCAAATATTTACCGGGACAAGAAAGACATCCCTCGTGCATGATAGCCTCTCCGCTTTGCTCTAATACTACAGGATTAATAAGCTCAAGAAGTTCACCGTCGCTTAACAAACAAATTACGAATCTTCTTTGAAAACCTACCTGCGGTGCGGCAAGACCTACGCCCTCTGCCTTTTGCATGGTTTCAAGCATATCGTCCAAAATTCGACTTAATTTTGCATCGAAATCAACAACTTCTCTGCACTTTCTTCTAAGAATGGGATCTCCGTCCTTTACAATGTCTCTTAATGCCACGCTTACCTCCTAGTTCAAATTCTTGGGGTTTAGTTCCACAAAGACTTGAACGTTTCTTAACGAATTTTTATCTGTTATCTTATATATTTCCGATATTATTTCATCCTCGTGTTCTAAACGAAGCTTAATCATTATTTGATATCGAATCCTTCCTTGAATCATCTTCACTGGCGATTTCATTGCCTTTAGGGATATGAAATCCTTAGCATAACTCTTAGATAGAGCCTTAATTTGCTCCAATGTATTCTTTGTACAAGCAAAGACGGCATCTTCGTCCTCCGACGTAATAAGCACTCTTACGATAGTACAAAAAGGAGGAAAACTTGTTACCTCTCTTACATTAATCTCCTTTTTATAAAAGCCTTCGTAATCATATTTCGATGCAAAATAGAATACGTAATGATTGGGTGAATAACTTTGAAGGACAACATTTCCTGCCAATTCATCACGTCCTGCACGACCGGCAACCTGCGTTACAAGCTGAAAGGTTTGCTCAATGCTACCATAGTCACCGATATATAAAGACATGTCCGCATCTAGAATTCCTACAAAGGTAACTCTGGGAAAATCGTGTCCCTTTGCTATCATTTGTGTACCAACAAGAATATCTGCTTCACCGTTTCTAAAGGCGGATAGAATTGAAAGGTGACTGCTCTTGCCTCTAGTTGTATCATTATCCATTCTTAATATTCTTACTTCGGGGAATAGCTTGTTTAGATCTCTGACTATCTTTTCGGTACCGTCTCGCCCGTATCTTATAGATTCGGAACCGCACTTGGGACAACAGGTCGGCACTGTGTATTGTGCACCGCAATAATGGCATTTCAGTCGATCGTCTTCTCTATGAAGGGTTAAAGATACATCGCAAGCTTCGCACTTTAGGACATATCCGCACTTTTTACACATCATAAAAGAGGAAAAGCCTCGACGATTCAAGAATACCATTACCTGCTCTTTGTTATCAAGTGCTTTTTTACACCCGTCTATGAATGCGGAGGAGAAAATCGAACGATTGCCGTTTTTAATCTCCTTACACATGTCAACAACAGATACATCGGGAAGCATTCTGTTATTAACTCTGTTTCTTAATGTTACAATCCTAGAATGTCCGCATTTTGCTCTATAGTAGCTCTCTATTGAAGGTGTGGCAGATCCCTTTACAAGAATTGCGTTATTATACGATGCTCTAAATTCCGCTATACTTTTCGTATCGTACCTTGGATTACTTTCCGATGTATAACTTCCGTCATGCTCTTCATCTATGATTATTATTCCAAGATTTTTAAGCGGAGCATATATTGCAGAACGAGCTCCGACAGCTATATGTGCCCTTCCCTCAAGAAGCCTTAACCATTCGTCAAATCTCTCCCCTGCGGATAATCCGCTATGGAGAAGTGCAACATCGTCTCCGAATCTACCTCTGAACCTGTCCATAGTCTGCGGTGTAAGGGATATTTCCGGAACGAGCATAATAGCCGTTTTTCCTTTCTTTAATACTTGTTCTATACAGTCTAAATACACCTCGGTTTTACCACTACCGGTTACGCCAAAAAGTAGTGATTCACCGCCCAGCATTATTTCATTGATTGCCTTTTCTTGCTCGTCGGTTAACTTAACTCTAGGACATAGTCCTACCATTTCGACATAGGGTTTCCTTAAAACAGATAGCTCGATTATATCAACAATACCCTTCTGTTTGAGGGAATTGATTGCGGAAGCCCCGAATTCCTCACTTAAGGCGGAAAGCCATTCGATATTTATTTTACTGAGTTTTTCTACGATTGCCCTTTGTTGTTTGGCAGAACTTCTGATCTCTTGCAAATACTTTTCAGGCTCTTTTTCGGTGTTTAGTCTAACTGCCTTTCTAAACAATTCCTTTACCCTACCGCCTCGAAGCTGAACGGGTATAAAAAGCCTGAGAATATCTGCTTTCCTGAGATTATACTTCTTCTGCATAAATCCCATCAATTCAATCATCTCGGGAATCACCGCAGTAAATCTGTCAAGTTTTTTTTCAATCGGCTTTAAAAGGATAATTTCAGATTTTTCCTTGATTCCTACAACAAAGCCTTCTGTATATATACGTCCAAAGCTTACTTGAACTCTATCGCCAACGCTAATATCCATTCCATCGGGAATGAGATAATCGAATATTCTATCCACCTCGCTTGAGGAAACGTCAACGATAACTTCTGCAATCATAATAAACTTACTTGATCTAAAATCAATTCTGCAACCTTTTGTTTGGGAAGCATACCATAGCTTACTTCCAAGCCGTCCTTTGTAATTAACGTTACAATGTTGGTATCGACATTAAAACCGGCACCCTCTTGTGTAACATCGTTTGCAACAACCATATCGGCATTTTTAGACTTAAGTTTGCCTCGTGCATTTTCAAGTAGATTTTCGGTTTCGGCACTAAAAATCACAAGCTTTTTATCGCCCTTTATCTCTCCGACCGCTTTGGCAATATCTTTTGTCTTTACAAGCTCAAGTGTCAAAGTTTCGCTCTTAATCTTCTGCTTTGCAACCATCACCGGGGTATAGTCGGAAGGCGCTGCCGCCTTTATTATTATATCTGACTCGGGAATTCTTGACATAACAGCTTGATACATATCCTCTGTAGAAGTAACATCGATTCTGTTAATATAGTCGGGAACGTTACAACTTACTCTTCCTGCAACCAACGTTACTTCTGCCCCTCTCGAATAAGCCTCTTCTGCAATACATACACCCATTTTCCCGCTTGAAGAATTAGACAAAAACCTAACGCCGTCTATAGTCTCAATGGTTGCGCCGGCAGTTACCAATACTCTTTTTCCTTTATAGTCTTGCTTAACCTTGAGAAGATCTAATACAAAATCTACAATCTTTTGAGGTTCTGGAAGCCTACCCTTTCCGCTATCTCCGCACGCTAGCACGCCATCGTCACTATCCATAAAGATGGCACCTCTTTGTTTGAGTATCTCAACATTTGTCAGATATGCGGTGTCTGTTAACATCCCGGTATTCATTGCAGGACAAAATACTTTTGTCGCTGCAGACGCCATATATGTAGTCGACAACATATCATCGGCAATGCCGTTTGCAGCTTTACCGATAAAGTTTGCACTTGCAGGACATATCAAGACCAAATCCGCTGCCTTTGCTAAGGAGATATGCTCCACCTCATAAGGAAAATCGCGTGAGAACATATCGGTAATCACGCGGTTTCCGGAAGTTGTTTCCAACGTTAAAGGAGTTATAAATTTGGTAGCTGCGTCCGTCATTATAACACTTACGTCTACGCCGGCACGCTTTAATGCACCTGCAACAGAGGGTGCTTTGTAAGCTGCAATTCCTCCTGTTACGCCTAATAAAACTCTTTTACGCATTAGTCTTTGATTATTACTACTTTACCTTCGTAAATTTCTTTTGCTGCAACTGAAATGGGCTTCAATTTCTTTTCTCTAAGGGCATCACCCTCTTGTTGCATAAGGTTACGTGCTCTTTTAGATACTGCACAAACCAATTCATAGCGACAATCTGCCATTTTAATTATTTTATCAATAGGTGGATCTACTAACATAAACTACCTCCTGTTTTAAGAATTTCAATTTTATCAAGATTTTTGATTGCTACATAATCGGTATCGAGATTATTATTCTCGATGTCTTTCATTATCTCTTCGATATCAGCGACACATTGTTCCGGAGTACGATTTATTACCAAATAATCATAGCTCTTTGCATAGTCAAGCTCACCCATTGCCGCTGAATATCTTCTCTTCATTGTTTCGGGAGTTTCACTTCCACGCCCCGATAATCTTTGAACCAAATCTTCTAATGAAGGGGGAAGAACAAAGATAAGTACAGCCTCGGGGAAAATCTTTTTTATATTTAAGGCACCAATCATCTCTATATCAAGAATGATATTATATCCGCCGTTAAGGAGTCTTTCAATCTCGCTCTTTGGAGTGCCATAGCAATTACCATATACCTCAACATGTTCTGCAAAAGCACCTTCCTCAACAAGTCTGGAGAACTTTTCCTTGCCCATAAAAAAGTAATGAACTCCATCAACCTCTCCCTTTCTCGGAGATCTGGTTGTAGCACTGACGGAAAGCTTAAAATCGGTGTGCTTTGACATAAACAGCTTATGTACGGTACCCTTTCCTACACCCGATGGACCCGATAACACCAAAAACAATCCTTTAGTCATAACTTACTCCACATTTTGAACTTGTTCACGAAGCTTTTCAAGCTCGTTCTTTAAGCTTACCACATATGAAAGCAAAATCGAATCATTTGCCTTACTTCCTATGGTATTAGTTTCTCTGTTCATTTCCTGTAGTAAAAAGTCCAGCTTTTTACCTTGAGGTCCTTCCTCATCCAATAGCTTTTCAAACTGATCGATGTGGGAAAATAACCTATTGATTTCCTCGTCAACATTTGCTTTATCTGTAAAGAAAGCAACCTCGTTTAATAACCTGGCTTCGTCCGGTTCAAGCTCTTTCAAATAAGCCTCAACCCTTGCCTTAAGTTTATTTCTATACTCTTCTACAACTTTAGGAGCACGAATTTTGACACTTTCGGCAAGTTCGGCAATCACCTCAAGATGGTTAGCAAGCACTTTTTTCAAGTTATTACCCTCTTTGAGTCTCATATCATCAAGAGCCTGTATTGCACTTGACAGTGCAACCTGCAAGAGCAATTTCAGTTCTTCTTGATTGCCATCATCTTTCTTCTCAATAATCACTTGAGGAAGTGTAATCAAGTCAGACATCTTCAGATCATTGGTAATACCGGTTATTTTTGAAAGTTCATTAGCATATTCCAAATAGCTTTGTGCTTGATCGAAATCAATCTCATATGCTTTACTCTTATCGCCAAAAGCATTATAAGTCAAATATACATCTATATGTCCTCTATGAAAATATTTCAGCTCGCTACGAACAATATCCTCGGCAAAGGAATAGACGTATGGAATTTTAAGACTAAGATCCAAGAACCTATGATTAACGGATTTCAATTCTACGGTAACGGTTTTGCCGTCAATGCTCATTTCACCCTTGCCGTAGCCGGTCATGCTCTTCATATGTTATTCTGATACTCCTAAATGTATAATTTTATATATTATATAACTATATTGAAAATTATGCAACCATAATTTTTAACTAGTAGGTATACATTTTGCCCTATATCATAGGTTATCCTCTTCTCTTTGTTTTCATAAAAAATAAGCAACTATACATTACCTATAAAAATCGAAACGCCTACAACCGATCAAATTACTTTTCATCAGCTAAAGCTGTTTATCCTCCGAAAAATAGAAAACAATGGAAGCTAGCAATTCTTATTCTATCTTCAACATATTCTTGAATGTCTCTTCATCAATTATTTCAATTCCTAATTTTTTTGCTTTATCAAGTTTTGAACCTGCCCTTTCGCCGACAACCACAAGATTGACCGCCTTTGATACAGTATCCGAGGTGATACCTCCGTTATCACGAACCAATTTTTGTGCTTCTGCTCTCTTAAAGGAGGATAGTGTTCCTGTAATGACAACGTTTTTACCATCAAAAACACCATCGGTGCTTACACTCTCTTCGAATTCAAATCCGAAGGATAAGAGTCTTTGTATCTCCTTAGCGTTATCCTCATTTTTAAAGAAATCAACTACAGATTCTGCTGTAATAAGCCCGAAATCCTCAATTTCAATAAGCTCATCTATCGTTGCCTTTATCAGTACGTCTATTCTTTTGAACTTATTTTCAAGTAGCATTGCCGCTTTTTTACCAACGTTCGGAATACCTATTCCGACCAAAAAACGTTGAAGACTCGTCTTTTTGCTTTTTTCTATTGATTGAATAAGTTTCTTCGGCTTCTTATCGGTAAACCCTTCAAGGCTATACAGCATTTCTTCAGTCAACGAATATAAATCCGATGGTTTTGTTACGCCCAGCTCAAGATACAACTGTTCACAAGTCTTATCGGAAAGTCCTTCTATATCTAAAGCATCCTTAGATGCAAAGTGTGCGATTCTATTGATTAAAGCGGTTTCACATTGCTCACCGGTACAGTACAGAAATACTCCTCTCTTTTCTACTCTTGCTCCGCATACAGGACATACTTCGGGGGGAACAACATCACGTGACTCCACAGTGTGTGATGCTATTCCTAAAATCTCGGGAATCACGTCACCGCTTCTTCTTATAAAAACTTCACTGTTTATTTTGATATCCTTTCTTTTTATTTCACTAATATTTGAAAGTGTTGCTCGCCTTACCGATACCCCCTGTATATCTACAGGTTCAAGCTCTGCTATAGGATTAATCTTGCCTGTTCTGGATACTTGCCAAACAACATTAAGCACCTTTGTCCTAACCTCTTCTGCTTTAAACTTGTAAGCAATTGCCCAACGAGGAAATTTTTCAGTAAAGCCCAATTCCTCACGCAAAGCAAAGTCGTTTACCTTGAAAACCATACCGTCAATAAGAAAATCAAGAGTCGGTCTTATCTCCGCGACATCGTCTAAAAGCTTGCTCCAATTACCATCTGCTCTTATTATTTTAAAATACTCGTTTGACTTGAACCCTTGACTTAGCAAGAACTCATGTACCTCCTCTTGAGAGGTAAAAACTATATCTTTATGAAATCCTACGTTATATGCAAAAAAAGTTAACTTCCTTTTTGCGGTTTCTTTTGGATCAAGGTTTCTGATTCCACCTGCTGCTGCATTCCGAGCGTTTTTTAATGGGATTTCCTCTCTTTCATTGTATTCCTCGAGAGAACTTAATCTCATTATGCACTCTCCGCTTATGTCAATTTCGCCTTTGAAAGGTATTTCCTTCAATACACCGTCTAAAGTTAGAGCTTGTTCGGTTACAACTTCTCCTTCGACACCGTCTCCTCTGGTTGTGGCTCTTATCAAACGACCATGCGAATACGATAGATTCAATGTTAATCCATCATATTTGTATTCAAGAGAAACTTCAACGTCTTTTCCGCCCTCTCTTGTCATTTTATCAAACCATTCTTGAATTCCTTCCTTAGTTTTACTTTTATCGAGACTGTAAAGACGTTGTTTATGCTTAAAACTTGCAAAGCCCTTAGAGAGATTGCCTCCTACCCTTTTGGTTGGAGAGTCGGGAAGAACTATTCCAAGTTCATGTTCAAGTTTTAGCAATTCATCATAAAGCTTATCATATTCTTCATCTGTTACGGTAGGAGAATCTAATTCGTAATACTCCCTTGCATACTTATTTAACAATTCAACCAACTCTATCATTCTTTCCATAAACACCTCTACCCGATAACCTCTATAGGAGCAACTCTAAGATTCATAACCTTGATTCCGACAGAATCAAACGCTATTGTCGCATTCTCTCCGGTTACGGCAATTACCGTACCTTTGCCAAACTTTTTATGCATTACTTTTTGTGCAATACTCACCTTAACGATTTTCTTTTCTTCTTTTTGACCATATTGTGCAACATAATCCTTTGAGGGGTTGCTTATGACATTTACGTTTGTCGGTGCCGGTTTTACGGTCGTTGACTTTTGGGGTTCCGGCTTCTTGTATCCCATGCCTCTCTTAATCTCCTCAATAAAGCGGCTAACACCGTTATACTCTTCTTTGCCAAAACGATATCTTGTTTGACAATATGTCATATACAAAACCTTTTGAGCACGAGTCATCGCAACGTACATAACACGTCTTTCTTCTTCGATTTCAGCTTGACTTTTATACAAGACATTGCAGGGAAATACATTCTCTTCTAATCCGATTATAAATACAATCTTGAATTCCAGTCCCTTTACCGCATGGACTGTAGCAATTGTAACAAAATCATCCGATTGGATATCATCGGAATCGGACGAAAGAGAGACACCTTGCAAATACTCGGAAAGATCGCAATCGGGATTGACCGTTTCAAACTCCTTGACCGAGTTGATAAGCTCGCCTATATTCAGCATTCTATTATAGTTATCCTCATCGGCTCCCGAATAAAGGGCTGAAAAACCAGCCTTATCCACAATATAGCTTACAGCATCGGAGGGTTTACAGCTAATGACCTTATTAAACAAATCATAATAAAGACTCTTAAAAGCGTCCAACTTTTTGTCTATTTTAGGTCCTAACGAAGCTACATTGTTTCCAAAAAGAGCATCGGACACGCTAACCTGTTCGCGATTGCAATAATCTCTTAAGGCAGTAATTACGGTATCACCTATTCCTCTCTTCGGAGTATTGATAATCCTGAGCATCGCCTCGCTATCTTTAGGATTAATAATTGCTTTGATATAGGCAAGAACATCCTTTATCTCCTTACGGTCGAAGAATTTCATTCCCCCGTATACCTTATAAGGAATTGCATATAGATTCAACCTTTCCTCAATCTTGTTGGTCAAAGCATTCAAACGAACTAATACCGCAAAATCCTTAGGACTTGCACCCTCTTCCTTAATCCGTCTTGCAATTTCGCCTACGACAAATTCAGCCTCATCGGAATCCGATGCTTTTCTTTTAACGTATACATTTTCACCGCCACTCTCGCTAGTCCACAATTTTTTTCCGTAGCGTTGATTATTGTAAGATATTAAAATATTAGAAACGTTCAAAATATTACCTGTACTACGATAATTCTGCTCGAGTTTAATGACTTTTGCTTGGGGAAAATCCTTCCTGAAGTTGATAATATTGCTAATTTCAGCTCCACGCCAGCCATAAATACTTTGATCATCGTCACCTACTGCAAATAAATTGCCGTGCACCTTGGCTAACATTCTAACTAATATATACTGTATTTTGTTGGTGTCTTGGTATTCGTCAATATGTATATACTTAAAGCGTTCGGCATAATACGATAAAACATCGGGAAATTGCGTAAATAATATAACAGTCTTTAACAAGAGATCATCGTAGTCGAGAGCGTTGTTTTTCTTTAGTTCCTCATCATAGGCTTCGTAAATCTCAGAATAAAGCTTATCCTGATCGTAGTTGCCACGACCGCACTTCAATAGGCTCTCGCTAGGAGCAATGCCTTTATTCTTTGCATCAGAAATAAAACACGCTATTGAATTGATCATACGTGCATCGTCTTTTTGATGCTTATTCTGAAGAATTCTCTTGATTACTCTCGAGCAATCGACATCGTCATAAATGGAAAATTCTTTTTGATAGCCCAGCTTTTCAATATGTACACGTAAAACCCTTGCACAGAAGGAGTGGAAGGTACTAACCCAAACGCCCTTTGACATTCTTGAAAGATTTTCAAGTCTTTCCTTCATCTCATTGGTTGCCTTGTTTGTAAAGGTAATAGCCAAAATATTATAGGGGGGAACCTCCATTTCCTCTATAAGATAGGATATTCTGTAGGTCAAAACACGTGTTTTACCGCTCCCGGCACCTGCTATAACCAATACCGCACCTTCGGTCGTATATACTCCCTCTAGTTGTTTTTCGTTTAAGATCTCTTCGTAATTCATCTTCCTCAAAGAAATTCCGTCCTTTGGGACGGATTCTTTTATAGCCTTCTGAACAGCTTGTCCAAAACGCATTTGCAGTTTTTAACGCCCGAAACCGCTGCAAGACCGATTGCCGAGCCAGCCAAAACGCCTACTATAAAAGCTTTCATTATTCACCTCCGCACTTAGTATGCAGAGGTGATTATATTTTATACTAAATCTATTTTTTATAAAGTGTTAACTGTAACTAATTATTCCCTTTTAAAAGTGAAATAACATAATCGAGCTCTTCTATTGTATTATCCGCTCCAAAAGAGAAGCGTAAGGCACTCTTAACTCTTTCACTAGACAAACCCATAGCTATAAGGGTTTTTGACAGCTCAAGCGATCCTGCCGTACAAGCACTTCCCGCAGAAACGGCAACACCATTAAGATCCAAATAGGTCAAGAGAGCGTTGTTGTTCTTTCCGATAAAGGAAAGATTAGATATCGAAGCAACTCTGTTCTCACCGTTGACAATAGCAATATCTGCAAGATTATTCTCAAAATAGTTTCTAAGAAGACAAGTTTTTCTATTATTATCCTCTCTTTCTCTATCCAAGATTTCAATCGCTTTTGCAAAACCCACAATCAATGGCGTGTTGGTAGTGCCACCACGTTTTCCTCTTTCCTGTGCTCCGCCATCAATTAACGGATTTAACTTCACTCTCTTGTTTACATAAAGCAATCCGATACCCTTAGGTCCGTGAAGCTTATGAGATGAGATACTTAGCATATCGACCGATAGTTCCTTTAAGTCGATTTTGATGCAGGGTATTGCCTGGACAGCATCTGTATGGAAATAAGAACCGACCTCTTTGCAACGCTTATTAATCGCATCGATAGGATTGATGACACCGGTTTCGTTATTAACATACATTACAGAGCATACCAATGTTTTCTCATCGATTATTGACAAATGCTCAACATCTATATCTCCGCTCTCTTTAACAGGGAGGACCTCGATTCTATAGCCTAAACGCTCTGCCTGCTTAACGGTATTGAGTATTGCAGGATGCTCTGTTGCACCTATAACTATTTTATTTCTTTCTCCACAAGGATAAGTTAACAATCCCTTAATTGCCCAATTGTCACTTTCCGTACCACCCGAGGTGAAATATATTTCCATCGGAGAACAATTCAAGCTTTTTGCAATAAGTTCTCTGGAATCGTCAACAGCTGAAATCGCCCTTCGACCATAATTGTGCATACTTGATGGATTTCCATATACGTCACAAAAATAGGGGAGCATCTCCTCAAGCACCTCTTTTGACGTGGCGGTTGTTGCGGCATTATCAAGATAAATAGACATACCCTATATTTCTCCGTACAAAGGATATTTTTGGCACAGGAATTCTACCTCTGACTTAACTTCTTCGATTACAGACTCGCCCTCTTTAATTATTCTTGAAATAAGACGTGCGATAACCCTACAATCCTCTTCATTGAAGCCTCTTGACGTAATTGCCGGCGTTCCTAGTCTTATCCCGCTTGTCAAATTGGGTTTCAAAGTATCGAAGGGAATTGCATTTTTATTAACAGTAATATTTGCTCTATCTAACCAACTCTCGATTTCCTTTCCTGTTCTCTGATAATCGGTAAGCTTAACTAATATAAGGTGATTATCGGTTCCTCCCGAAACAAGGGATATACCTTGGGATATTAGTTCGTCTGCCATTGCTCCAGCATTTAAAACGACCTGCTTTTGATACTCAACAAAGTCTTTATCCAATGCTTCTTTAAAGGCTACAGCCTTACCTGCGATAACATGCATCAGGGGACCACCTTGAATTCCGGGGAATATTGCTTTATCTATTTTCTTTGCAATTTCCTCGTCATTGGTTAAAATCAATCCACCTCTCGGACCCCTTAGAGTCTTATGGGTGGTTGAAGTTACTACGTGAGCATATTCGACGGGATTTGAATGCAACCCTGCTGCAACCAGACCTGCGATATGTGCCATATCCACCATTAGATATGCTCCGATCTTATCTGCTATTTCTCTAAATCGTTTAAAATCAATGATTCTAGGGTATGCAGAGGCACCTGCTATTATCATTTTCGGATGAGTAGCTAAGGCTATGGCTTCCAGCTTATCATAGTCGATGCACTCGGTTATGGGATCAACGCCATAAGACTCGATATTATACAACTTTCCGGAAAAATTAACCTTGCTACCATGTGTCAAATGTCCGCCGTGTGATAGGTTCATTCCCAAAACGGTATCACCGACATTTAACAGTGCAATGTATACCGCCATGTTCGCCTGTGAACCGCTATGGGGCTGTACATTTGCGAATCTTGCACTATATAGCGATTTCGCACGCTCTATCGCCAAGGTCTCAATGCCATCAACATATTCGCACCCACCATAGTAACGTTTTGACGGATAACCTTCTGCGTATTTATTTGTCAAATGAGACCCCATCGCTTGCATCACAGACGGTGAAACAAAATTCTCACTAGCTATAAGCTCAAGCTTGTTCCTTTGTCTTGAAAGTTCCTCTTTCATTAAGGAATAAATCTCAGGATCGGTTTCTCTTACGTAATTATAGTCCATTTTTACCTCACGCTAATAACGAATCCAGTTTTTCTCTGAAATCGTCTTCACTCAATACACCGGTAGTCATAAAAACAACCTCGCCATTTTTGAAATAAACAACGGTCGGAATATGGTCTATACCAAGCTCACGGCAAGGCTCATCTAAAGAATCAACATCTACTTTGCCAAAATGAATTCTATCTGAATATTCGCTAGAGACATTTTCAAAGGTTGGTGCAAAAACCTTACAAGGGTAACACCAAACAGCTGAAAAATCAATGACCGCGTAATCTTTAGAAATCAGCTCATTGTACTCGTTTATAGTTAAATTTTTCATAACTACCTCCTATAAATATGTATTAGTTAGTTATCTTTCAAGGAACTATTCTCGTAGGAATGTACTTCGACTTCGTTGTTAGTTGAATCATTCATAACCATTGAATGAATAATAACCTCCTTCATAACGGGTGCAAGCTTGCCTTTTTTCTTAATCGCTTTATCAACAAAGAATGAAATAGCAAGTCCTAAAACAAGGTCTAGAATCACCAGTCCAAACAATAGCGTTTCCTTGAGATTTCTTCCTAAAAACAGAGTTAAACCCACAAGTATAACAGGTAAAAGATATACAATGAAGGCGGCTTTTAAAACAAAGCCGTCCCTCATTTCAATAGCAACCTCATCTCCGACCTTAGCACCTAATGTGTTTTTTACATTAAGGGATACGGTCATCGAATCCTTGTGTTTCATGCACATTCCGCACTTTTCACAATCCTCTCGTCGGGTAAAGCTTACTTTGGCATACTTACCGTTCGTATGTAATTTGGATACTCTGCCTATTTCAACCATTATTCTTCACTCTTTTTACACTCGATATACAGCTCTTCAAGCTGCTTAGGTTCTACCATAGCAGGAGCATTTGTCATCAAGCAAGAGGCATTTTGCATCTTAGGGAAGGCGATAACATCTTTGATGTTATCAGTCCCCGTCAAGGTCATAATTAAACGGTCAAGTCCGAATGCCATACCGCAATGAGGTGGTGTTCCGTACTTGAAAGCATCTACAAAGAAGCCAAACCTTCTAACGATATCTTCTTCGCTCATTCCAAGTAGCTCAAACATTTTGTGTTGAAGTTCTACTTGGTGAATTCTTACACTACCACCGCCTGCTTCTTCACCATTGATTACGATGTCATAGGCTTTTGAAAGAACATTGAGAACATTTTTATCCAGCTCGGGAATATCCTCGTCCTTTGGTGCCGTAAACGGATGGTGAACGGCAACGGCTCTTCCTTCCTCTTCGCTATACTCGAATAGAGGAAAGTCAACAACCCACAATACATCATAACCCGGTCTAATCAAATTAAATTGCTTAGCAATTCTAAGTCTTAACGCACCAAGAGTTTGTAAAACAGTCTTATCCCTGTCTGCAAGGAAAAAAGCAATATCTCCGATACTCATATCAAGACGCTTAATAAGCCCGTTTATGTCCTCTTCAGACAAAAACTTGGCAATAGGAGAATTGATACCTGTATCGGTAAGCTTGATATACGCAACGCCTTTTGCACCAAAGTCTTGAACAAACGGTGTTAGCTTATCGATTTCCTTTCTTGTGAATTCACCTGCTAAGCCTTTAGCGTTTATCGCCCTAACACTGCCGCCATTTGCAATGCTACCTGTGAATACGGAGAAACCACAATTTGCTACAACATCGGAAACGTTAATTATTTCCATATCGAAGCGTGTATCCGGTTTATCACTGCCATATTTTTCCATAGCCTCCTTATAAGGCATTCTTCTAATTTTTTCCGGCAAATCGTAGTTGATACACTCTTTGAAAATTTTTCTTAATAAGCCCTCTCCGATATCCATAATATCGTTTTCATCGGCAAAAGACATTTCTACATCTATTTGAGTAAACTCAGGCTGTCTATTGGCTCTCAAATCCTCGTCACGGAAACAACGTGCTATCTGATAGTATCTATCATAACCGCCGATCATAAGCAATTGCTTATAAATTTGCGGTGATTGAGGGAGAGCATAAAAACAAGACGGATGAACTCTTGAAGGAACCAAATAGTCTCTTGCACCCTCCGGAGTAGATCTTCCGAGGAAGGGGGTTTCTATCTCCAAAAATCCATTCTCCTCAAAATAATCTCTTGCTACCTTACAAACCTTGCTTCTCATAATTAGCTTCTTTTGAATTGCCTCACGACGAATATCAAGGTATCTATACTTATAGCTTAGAGCCTCACTGTTTTTTGCCTTATCGGAGATAACTATAGGTAATTCCTCTGCGGTATTGAGAATCTTAACATCCTTGGCAATGATTTCAATCTCTCCGGTAGGTATATTTTTATTAATATTCTTCTCACCTCTACTCTCTACTACTCCTTCGATTGCCAAAACGTACTCGTTTCTGATTTTAACAGCTTTGGCAAAAAGTTCTTCTCCGATTGTATTCTCTTCAATTGATATCTGAACTATACCGGTTCTATCACGCAAGTCTATAAAAATAATAGGTCCAAGGTTTCTATACTTTGCAACAAAACCCATTGCTACCACACTCTGACCAATGTCTTGAGAGCGGAACTCTCCACACATTTTGGTTCTTCTAGTTTTTCCCATCAAGTCCATATTATTACCTTCTTTTTAAAATTTCGTATATTTCATCGAAGCTAGCCTCTATAACTTCGGCAGTCTTCATGTTTTTTATTTTACCGGCATTTGCCTTCACTTCTTCTTCTCCGATAACAATAGAGTATCTTGCTCCACTTCTATCGGCAGCCTTCATCTGTGCCTTTAAGGATCTTTCACCATAATCTCCTATAGCGGAAATACCCTTTTTACGTAGAGAGTAGATATATTTTTCTACAAAAGCTTTTTCGCCCATACTACACACAAAAATGTCTGGAACCTCGTTATTTTCAAGAGTTATACCGTTACTCTCCATTGTAAGCAAAAGCCTTTCGATACCCATGCCGAATCCGACTGCGGGACAAGTCTTTCCGCCGATGGATTCCACAAGACCGTTATATCTTCCGCCACCGCAAACAGTATCTTGTGAACCAAGTCCGCTTGCTACAAACTCAAACACAGTCCTTGTGTAATAATCTAAACCTCTTACAATCTTTGGATTCTCAACATAGCTAATACCGATGTTATCGAGTTTGTCCTTCAAGCCTTGGTGATGTTCTTTACAATCATCGCAAAGATAATCCAAAACGGAGGGTGCATTCTTAAGTACGTCTTTACAGCTTGGAACCTTGCAATCCAATACTCTCAGCGGATTTGTCTTTAGTCTCTCTCTGCAAGTTTCGCAAAGACAATCAGCATTACCCGACAAATACTCAATCAATGCTTTATGATAATCTTTACGACAATTCGGACAACCAATGCTGTTAATATATAATGTCGGGGTTAAACCGATTTTATTAAACAAAGTTGATGCAATCGAGATCACCTCAACGTCGGCATCGGGACCTTCCGCACCGTACAACTCAACACCGAATTGATGGTGTTCTCTGAGTCTTCCGGCTTGAGGTTTTTCATAACGAAAAACCGATGTTATATAATAAGAACGCATCGGAAGCTTTTGTTGTAAGCCATTCTCAATGAATGCTCTTGCAACTCCTGCCGTTCCTTCAGGCTTAAGAGTGATGCTTCTTCCGCCCTTGTCTGTGAAAGTGTACATTTCCTTGTTGACAATGTCGGTGGAATCTCCTACCCCTCTTAGAAAAAGTTCCGTATGTTCGAAGGTCGGAGTTCTTATCTCCTTAAAATCGAAAAGACGAGTCGTTTCTCTTATAATACTCTCGATATTGTGCCACTTATAGCTTTCATCGGGAAGTACGTCTTTTGTTCCTTTTGGTATAGTAATCATAATAAATCTCCCTGATTTACCCTTTAAATTATATATTTTTTCAAGTCATACATCATAGAGTACGCATCGAGATGGCTTTCAACATACTCTTTGTCAACGGTTACCACCATAGGATTGCCACAAGCTTCGAATGAAACATCCTCCATAAGCTTTTCCATAATTGCATGCAAACGACGAGCACCGATATCTTCTTTTTCTTCGTTGTCCTCAACTGCAATTTCAGCCAATCTTTCAATACCGTCCTCTGTAAAGGTAAGCTCAACTCCGTCTACCTTTAGTAATTCTTGGTACAACTTGGTAATTGCGTTATCTGTTTGAGTCAATATTTTTACAAAATCTTCTTTGTTCAAGCTTTGTAAATCTACAACAACGGGGAATCTTCCTTGAAGCTCGGGGATCAAATCCTTAACTTCTGCAACATGGAAGGCACCGGCGGCAATGAATAAGATAAAGTCGGTTTTAATCATTCCGTACTTAGTTGAAACCGTACATCCCTCAACAATAGGAAGTATGTCCCTTTGTACACCTTCACGTGAAACATCGGGTCCACTCTGATTTCCGCTTGAAGAAGCGATCTTATCGATTTCATCTATAAAGATAATTCCGTCCTGTTCCGCTCTTTTAAGTGCCTCTTGATGAACTCCGTCCATATCTACCAGAGTTTCGCTGACTTGATTAACGAACATTTCAAGGGCATCCTTTACATACATTTCCTTGGTCTTGGTCTTTTTGCCGCCACCCATAATAGAACCGAAGATGGAGCCAATATTAATCTCATTTTGCGAAGGATCGTTTATATTCAATCTCATCGGGGCTTCCTTTTCTTCAAAGGTAATGTTAATCTTGACGTTATCGAGCTTTCCTTCTCTTAAATCGTTTTCAAGCTCAGCTTTCAACTGCGAATCGGGAACGTCAGTACAGATCTGCTTTTTCATCGGCATTAATGCTTTTGCAACATTAGAAATAGCCTTATCCATTGCCTTGGGACGAACCTCTGCAAATTTTTCTTCTTTTACAATTCTGACACCCGCCTCTACAAGGTCACGAATCATACTCTCTACATCACGTCCGACATAACCAACTTCGGTAAATTTTGTAGCTTCAACCTTAACAAAAGGTGCTTTTACAAGCTTAGCTAGACGTCTTGCGATTTCCGTCTTACCTACACCTGTCGGTCCCTTCATTATGATATTCTTAGGAGTAACTTCTTCCATTATCTCTAAGGGCAATCTACTCCTTCTATAACGATTTCTTAAAGCTACGGCGACCATACGCTTCGCATCGTCTTGTCCGATTATATACTTGTTAAGCTGTTCTACAACCTCTCTAGGGGTTAATTCGTTTGCCATATTAAACCTCCTCCACTGTCAAGTTGTTATTTGTAAATACGCAAAGATCACCGGCAATCTTCATTGCACGCCTTGCAATAGTTTCGGCATCCAATCCGTCTATTTCATACAAAGCACGTGCTGCAGCGAGTGCGTAGTTACCACCGGATCCTATTGCACATACACCGCCATCCGGCTCAATTACTTCACCTGTTCCGGAGATTATCAATAAAGTGTCTTTATCGGCGGCAATAAGCATTGCCTCAAGCTTTCTTGCTCTGTCCGAACGCCATAATCCTGTAAGCTCAACAGCCGCACGCATCAAGTTTCCGGAATACTTTTGAAGCATTTTCTCGAACTTTTCACTCAAAGCAAAGGCATCTGCAACACCTCCTGCAAAACCTATTACAACCTTACCGGAATAAATACGCTTTACTTTTTTTGCGGTGCTTTTAAAAACAACGCTTTCACCCATTGTAACTTGTCCGTCACCTGCGATAACAGTTCTGCCGTCCTTTTTTACTGCACAAATTGTAGTACTGTGAAATTGAACTTCACTCATTTTAATCCTCCTTAAGGAGTATTTTGCAATACTCCCTCATATGCTCGGCAGCCCTTTCGGTCAATGCCGCTTTTCTTTCTTTTTTGTCACGAATATCCGTGATTCTTGGCAATAAACCAAGATTTGCGTTCATTGGTTGTAAAACCTCAATCGCTCTGTTTGTTATATATCTTGTCAATGCACCCGTCATAGTATACTCATCGGGTATAACCGTTTCCTTGCCCTCAAGTCTTCTTGCAAGATTGATTCCGCAAAGAATACCGCTCATCGCACTTTCGACATAACCCTCGACTCCTGAAAGCTGTCCTGCAACATAGGTTAACGGATAACCTATAACCGAATAATCGGGATTCAAAGCCTTCGGTGAATTTACATAGGTATTCCTATGCATAACTCCATATCTTAAAAACTCTGCATTTTCAAGACCGGGAATCATCCTAAATACACGCTTTTGCTCGGGAAAGGTTAAGTTCGTTTGAAATCCCACCAGATTATAGGCATCGCCTTGCACATTTTCCTTTCGCAATTGAATTACAGCATAGTATTTGGTGCCATCCTTATTGTCTAAACCAACCGGGCGAAGAGGTCCGAAGCGAAGAGCATCTGTACCCCTCTTTGCCATAACCTCAACAGGCATACAGCCTTCGAAGAATTCCGCTTTCATCAATTTATCCACAACACATTGAGCATTGACAAGTTCATTATAAAAGGCAAGATATTGCTCTTTGTTCATTCCTGCATTAAGATAATCTTCACCGCCCTTTCCGTATCTTGCGGCAAAATAAGCTTTGTCGTAATCAATGCTATCCGCAGATATAATCGGAGCTACCGCATCGCAAAAATGCAAATAATCTTTACCGGTTATCTTTGAAAGAGCATCGGATAGGGTGTCTGAAATCAATGGACCTCCTGCGATTACGGTTGGTACACTAAAATCTATATCGGTTACCTCTTCTCTAATAAGCTCAAAATTCTCAAAAGAGAAAAGCTCTTTTTCAACCTCTTCGCTCAACAGATCTCTGTCGACAGCCAAAGCACCTCCGGCAGGTACACTTGCCAGTCTTGCTTTTTTGAGAATAAGGCTGTCTAGCATATCCAGCTCGGTCTTTAAAAGCCCGGAGGCAGTATCGGGAAGTACACTTTTCAAGCTGTTAGAACAAACAAGCTCGGCTAGTTTTTCAGTTTTATGTGCTCCCGTGCTCTTCAAAGGACGCATTTCATACATGGTTACAGAAATGCCTCTCTTTAGGAGTGCATATGCACACTCACATCCCGCTAAGCCACCGCCTATAACTACTACTCTTTTCTCTCCGGTTCTTGATGAGCACATTGTACGCATTTATATAGTTTCTCGCCTTTGCGAGTAATTACTTTCATCGTAGCTCCGCATTCGGGACAGAAATAAGGTGCGGGAACATCCCAGCTTGCGAAATCACAAGTAGGATAGCCCTCACATCCATAGAACACTTTACCCTTTTTAGAAGTCTTTTGAACTACATTTCTTGTTTTACATTTAGGACATTGACAAATGACCGTCTTACCCATGCTTTGCGTATTCTTACATCTTGGATAATTTGGACAAGCTAAGAATTTTCCGTTTTTGCCCTCTTTTATTACCATGAAAGCACCACATTTATCACATTTGACGTCACTTACTTCGGGAGGAAGTTTTACGGATCCGCCATCAGACATTGCTTGACGCACGTGTAACATAAAGCCGGGGTAAAAATCCGATATAAGTGCTTGCCACTCTCTTAATCCGTCACCTATATTATCTAATTCCTTCTCCATGTTTGCTGTAAACTTTAGGTCGATTATATCGGAAAAATTCTTTTTAATCTCGTCTATTACAACCTCGCCCAAGTTTGTTGCAACCATATACTTTCCGTCCTTTTCAAAGTACTCTCTCTTTGAAAGAACGCTGATGATACTTGCATAGGTACTCGGTCTTCCGATTCCGTTATCCTCCATAGCTTTAATCAAAGAACTTTCGGTATAACGTTGCGGAGGCTTTGTAAACTTTTGCTCGTACTTAAACTCATTAAGAGAAACAATGTCTCCTTCTTCTAAGGGAGAGGAGATATCTCCGTCACTCTCAGAGGAGGAGCTAGCTTCCGAATATACTGCAGTAAATCCGGCGAACTTCAAGGCACGTCCCTTCATATGGAAACCGTAATCATTGTCATCTGTACCAACTACTCCGATTCTAACATCGAGAGTATTATACAACGCAGGGGACATTTGGCTTGCAACAAATCTGTCATAGATAAGCTTATAAATCAAATATACATTTCTTGTAAGCTTTTTACGTAGACTCTCGGGAGTACGCTCAAGAGAAATAGGTCTGATTGCTTCGTGTGCATCCTGTGCTTGGTTCTGTTGCTTATAATAATTGGGATTTTTAGGGAGATATTTATCACCGTATTTATCCCCTATAAGCTCTCTTACCGCTTTTAATGCATCATCGGAAACTCTTACCGAGTCGGTACGTATATAGGTTACAAGAGCTACTTGACCTTCTCCCTCTATTTCAACACCTTCATAGAGTTGTTGAGCTACCCTCATAACATCGGGAGCCGTCATCGAAAACTTTGAAGTTGCGTCCTGTTGCAATGTTGAAGTTGTAAAGGGAGGTTTTGCACTTTCCTTTTTAACAGCCTTAGAAACATCGGTTACTTTGAATACTTCATTAGAAATGGCGGCAAGAATAGAGTCCAGTTCCTCTCTACTCTTAATCTTATGTTTCTTCCTATTCTTATCCTCATAAATAGCCTTGAAACTATCGGCATCCTTGGAGAAAAAGCCATGCAAAGTCCAATACTCTTCGGGTACAAAGTTTCTTATTTCACGTTCTCTATCGACAAGCATTCTTAGTGCCGCCGATTGAACACGACCTGCGGATAAACCCGATTTTATTTTTTTGCTAATTATAGGAGATACCTTATAACCAACAAGTCTATCCAACACACGACGAGCCTGTTGTGCATTGACAAGGTTCATATTAACCTTTCTTGGAGTCTTTATAGCACTTGAAACGGCTTTCTTTGAAATTTCGTGGAATTCAATTCTATTTTCGCCGTCTTCGGGTAAGCCTAATTCCGTCTGCAAATGCCAGCTGATAGCCTCCCCTTCACGGTCAGGGTCGGTTGCAAGATATACACTTTCCGCTTTTTTAATCTCGTTTTTGAGCATATCTATTGTTTTTTGTTTATCGGCACTGATGACATATTCGGGCTTAAAGTTGTTATTAACGTCTATACCTAGGCTTTTCGTCGGTAAATCACATATATGACCGCCCGATGCTCTAACTCTATACTCCTGTCCTAAATATTTTTCAATTGTCTTTGCCTTTTTAGGTGATTCTACAATAATTAGTTTCATGATGTCCTTTTATTATGTTTATTTGTATTTGTTACATTTGTTTTAATTCGTAATAGTTTCCCGGTAACGATACGATAATTCCTGCAAGCTCAAGTGTAAAAAGCTCTGCGGTTAAAACCTTGGAACTTAAACCTGTTTTCTCTATGAGTTGCTCATAATGTAGCTCTCCATATTCTAAAGCATTAATAATTATGCTCTGTTCATAGGAGAATTGAGCCGAATCCGTTTTTTCTTTTACAACCAAATTAAAATCGTCCAATACATCCTTGGGGCTTGTAACCAAAGCACCTTGTAGATCTTTCAACAATTTGTTTGATCCTGCACTCATTTTGCTGTAAATACTACCAGGGACAGCGTATACCGCCCTATCCTGGTCAATTGCATAATTGACAGTCAAAAGACTTCCGCTCGATTGTGCCATTTCAGGAACGAAGACGCCTTCGCTCATTCCGCTGATAATCCTGTTCCTTTCGTTGAAGGTAAATTTTTGAACATGATTCCCCAAGCAATATTCTGTAACCAATAAGCCTTCCTCTGCCACTCTAAGATAAGCATCGGCATTTTCTTGAGGGTAAATCACATCTATTCCGCAAGGTAAAACGGCAATGGTTTTTCCGTTGTTTTCCAACGAGGTTTTGTGTGCAATAACGTCAACGCCTCTTGCAATTCCGCTAACGACACAAAGGCCTGCGGTTACAAACGCTTTTACAAAATCCTTCGTAACATTAATCCCGTATTGCGTGACGTCTCTTGGTCCCACTACGCCAATTTTTCTGGTACGTAAAAGCTCAATATTACCCTTACAGGTAAGAACAAGGGGCGGATTGTGTATGGTCTTGAGATTTTCAGGATAAAACTCGGATTCAATTGTTACAAGTTTAACCCCCAGTCTATCGTTCCTCTCAATTATCTTATCGATTTTTTCGTCAAAACGGGTAGCACTAAAGTTGGCATAATCTTTTCCTAGCTCCTTTTCAAGTTCAAAGGAGTACTTGGAAAAATTATCCATCAAATCCTCGAGATCATATCTTTCATAAACCTTAATACGTTTTGAAAGACTGGTTCTCAATGCATATGAAATCCATATCAAAGCTCTTTCTCTTTTTGAATAATCGGTCATCTCCAGTACTTCCTATCTAACGATCTATATTGTATCGCCTCAGCTATGTGTGACGCATTAATATTTTCTTCACCTTCAATGTCTGCAATTGTTCTTGCCACTCTTAAAATACGGTAGCTTGCTCTTGCGGATAAACCAAGCTTCTTAAACGCTATCTCCAACAATGCTTCACATTCCTTGTCGTGCTTGCAATATTTTTGAATATCGCTATTAGACATTTCGGCATTGGTCAGTATTCTTCCTTCATAGCGCTCTCTTGAAATCTCTCTGACACGTTCCACACGTTTCCTAATATCCTCTGACCTTTCGGAGTTTTCATTCTTGGTAAACTCATCAAAAGATATTCCGTCAACTTCAATTTGAATATCTATTCTGTCAAGAAGAGGACCTGAAATTTTTCCGATGTAATTCTTAATTTGTGTGTGAGTGCAAGTACATTCTTTTATCTTACTACCATAATTGCCACAGGGACAAGGATTCATACTTCCGATAAGCATAAATCTTGCCGGATAATCGACAGTTTGATAGATTCTTGAGACAGTCACCTTTCCATCCTCCATCGGCTGTCTTAGTGCTTCCAACGAGCGGCGATTATATTCCGGTACCTCATCGAGAAAAAGAACTCCTAAGTGAGCAAGACTTACTTCTCCGGGTTTTGCCTTTCTGTCACCGCCGACCAATGCAGGGAGAGTTGCCGAATGGTGGGGGGTTCTGAAAGGTCTGCTTGTAACAATTCCGTTTTTAGAATCAAGTACACCTGCAACAGAATGTATCTTAGTTACCTCAACAGCCTCTTCAAAGGTCATATCGGGCATAATTGAAAGTACACACTTTGCAAGCATTGTTTTACCTGCTCCGGGAGGTCCTATCAACAAAACGTTGTGTCCTCCGGCAACCGCGACCTCTAATGCTCTTTTGGCTATTCTCTGCCCTTTGACATCGGAAAAATCAACGTTATATCTTTGCTTTACGGGAATTGACTTATACTCTTGATGCTCTAAGGGTGGAATCTTTTTGACGCCCCTTAAGTGATTTACGCAGTCAATAAGACTATCAACGGGATAAACCTCTAAGCCCTTGATATAGCTAGCTTCAACACTGTTTTCAGAAGGAATTATAAAGCGTTTATAGCCTGCTTGCAAGCCCGAAATCAGTATTGCCATTATTCCGTTTACACGTCTTACCCTTCCATCCAATGAAAGCTCACCGAGGAATACATAATCTTTTGTCTCATCTTGAGAAAGCTGCTCTGAGGAAGCAAGAATTCCAATCGCTATCGGCAAATCGAAAACAGAACCCTCCTTCTTGGTTTCCGCGGGAGCAAAATTGATCGTTATCCTCTTTATGGGATAATCCAATCCGGAATTAGTGATCGCTGAGCGAACTCTATCTTTTGACTCCTTAACGACAGCATCGGGTAAGCCTACCATTTCAATGGCGGGAACACCATTTGAGGTATCAACCTCAATGTCTACGGCATAGCCCTCTAATCCTGCTAGAGAATAGCTTTCTGTTTTAGTTAGCATACAAAGCTCCTTTTATTGGGAGATTACCTCCTTGTCTTCTCTTTTCAAAACGCTGATTTTTGAGGAGAGATACTTAAAATAGGGTTGATCAATTGCTTTTACTTTTAGTTCTCTTTCCTTTACGGCAATATCAAATACAACATATCCCAAGATAAGTGTAATTAAAACTGCAATAAGAGAGAATATAATCATAATCGGATCATTTCCCGATATATATATGTGCTGTGCATTTATTCCGCCCGGTACGTACTTTGAAATCATAAGCTCGTAACAGGAGGATAACGATACTATCATACTTAAAGCCGAAGTACAGGTTACGACCCTTCTCTCGCCCGAATAAATCCCATATATGAACAGAAGCATTATTGCGGGAACAACCACGAAGACAGTCATTCTTACTGTAAACATGTATATTGCCAACATTGTATATCCTGCCAATAAAATCAACTTTTGTCTGTCACGACACTTAATGTACAAACCTATTGTATACAGCATAGCCAAAGCAGCTAAAATAGCACTCATAACTATACCTGCTTTATTGACAACAGTACCTGAAACATTACAAAGTCCGTATATATTAAAGGCACCGTCAACGAATAAATTGTTTTGACTAAACATTGCAAAATACCTCTCCAAAACTATAAAGGGACTGCCGGTTACGAAATAGTTCCAAGTTAAGGGCAAGGTCAACAAATATGAGGCAATTATGCTAACAGAGGCAGAGATAGGTATAGCATTTCTTGTTTCGGGATTCTTTATATACACTACTATAGCGTAGGTTATTAATAATGGCAATATCCACAATGCC
The DNA here is from genome assembly GCA_964561145.1 of uncultured Christensenellaceae bacterium. Lineage (GTDB taxonomy): Bacteria > Bacillota > Clostridia > Christensenellales > CAG-1252 > RUG14300. The sequence continues at coordinate 2,189 of CAZLNZ010000007.1, read as the reverse complement.
TCTGCCATAAAGAACACCGAAAGCGTGTAATATATAGTCAACTGAGGAATCTTCTTATCACGTGCTTCGATAAAAGCAAGAAGCAAGAATAAAACTCCAATTGAAATATACGATGAATATACAGCACTTGCCAAGAAAGCGAAGGGAACGATGGAATAGAACATAGATACTATAAATGCTCTTATAGGGCTGGTCTTTTTAAGGGCTACATAGTACAGTATCAGCACTATAATTAAATCCGCAATGATTGCAGGTATCTTCAAAAATATTGCCATTCCTTGGCTTCCGCTCACCAACCCTAAAGGCTTAGCAATCAAACCAAGCACCCATAGTAAGTACATTACACCGGGTTCATAATAATTGGCACTGGCATAATAATAGCTAATGATTCCGTCTGTTGCCATCTTTTCTGCGGCAATGGATATCTCATTAAGTCTGACACCGTATCCGTAAAGTGTGATGACCAAAACAAGCCTTACGATAAAAGCAAGAAGTATCGAAATGATTACCAACGTAATCGGGGCGGTAAAGAAAGATTTTGCCTTACTTTGAGTCTGAGGCTCAATACCTTCATAAGAAAGTTCTCTTGCCTTTACCCTACGATAGGCAACATATCCGAAATAAAGCAATGCACTACCTAAAACAACTAAAAGAACTGTAAAGATAATACCTTCAACGGTTGTGAGATATCTTGAATCGAAGCCGCTCATGCCTTTAGTTCCAAGATTGATTGCAACAAGACCGACGGCTTCCTCTTCATGAATCTTCTTAAGCGATATGTTATCGAAATAAGCTTCACCATCGGTTACTTCACTTGCATCTGTCCCCACACCGAATCTAACGTTTACGGTATCGAAGGAATAGTTGTTAAAGCAAACTTGAATTGTTGTCCAACCGGAAGTGGTTTCCTTACAAGAGACGGATACTATAGGAGATTCGGCAACACCGACAAAAGCTCCAAGAGAACTACTTGTTTCTATTTCCTTCCCTACTTTTACATCAACGGATAAAAGATAGGTTGCGTTCTTCTCGACCTTAACCGCTTGAGAATAATAGCCATAAGAACCTACGGCTGTGCTTCCTACTCTAAAATATTTCATTCCGTGCAAAGCACTTTCCTTTTGATAATCAACGGAATCAGGAGCAAGTTCGATTTGAACACTGTCAACCTTATAGTCTTCGTTGGTAATGTATGTCCAGCCAAGAGTTCCGTTTTCCAAATTTCCGTTAAGCACCAACTCTTCACCATACTCTACGCTCCGAGAATTACAACCTACGAGCAATAGAGAGGCAATTATAAAAGTCAGTACAATACAGAGAATTTTCTTTTTCATTAAACACCTCTAATAAATAAAGATTCACTCCAACACTTTAGGAGCACTTTTCTATTGTAAACAAATGCGACTAAAAAAGCAAGTGATAATGAAAAATATAAATATAAATATTATTAGTAATTATCAAAATATACACCTCTGTTAAAAATTGATGTCGGCTTTGTGACGATTTGATTAAAATTTCCCCTCTAAAAATATAACTCGATAAAGAAAAAGCCCTCCGAAGAGGGCATAAATCTTCAAAACTATTTTTTATAAACGATCTTTGCAGGACGAATCTTAGCAGCCTTACCGTTCTTATCACGAAGATAATACAACTTAGCTCTTCTAACAAAACCTCTGCGAACAACAGCAATGTTAGTGATTTGGGGGCTGTGAAGCATAAATGTCTTCTCTACGCCGACACCTGCAGCTATTTTACGTACCGTGATGGTCTCATGCAAACCGCCGTTTTTACGAGCGATGAGAACGCCTTCAAAGTGTTGAGTCTTGATTTCTTCTTTTACAGACTTATCTTTGTGTTGGTTCTTACTTCCGGGACCGCCGCCGGCACGAGTAACCTCTTTGAAAGTGGTTGTGATTCTTAATGTATCACCGATTTTGAACTCGGGGATATCTTTACGCATTTGCTCTCTTTCGATAATATCGATTGTGTTCATGACTTACCTCCATTTATGTTGCGAAACGTTCGTACATTCATCTCTAACAATGCAGCGGACCGTCCGAAGTCCTGATAATAATATCATAATTTTTTGCTATTAGCAAGCTTTTTAAAGCGATTTTCCTAAGGAATTTTAATGTAGTGAATTCCCAAAGTAAATTCCACAGTGGAATTTGAGGTGGAATTTACCCTGG
>CAZLNZ010000006.1:0-92088 GCA_964561145.1 uncultured Christensenellaceae bacterium | reverse complement strand
TACACTAAGTTCCACACTTATTTACACTGTGGAATTTACTTTGGGAATTCACGAATATTAAGGGTAATTATTATCAATCAAACAAAAGGCTTATCATTAACACAGGGGCTGCATACCGAACAAAGTATCTTGTGAGAAAAAACTTCTTCACTGCGGCTAACGTCATTCTTAATAAGCTCCATAAAATATTATCAAATAAAAAAGGAGGCGATAGGATTCGAACCTACAGAACCGGGATCCAAAAACTTGCGTTAGTTGCTGTAAGTGCTTTTTTCAAAACACAAAAATAATTCCCGTGCGTTTACCATTTCGCCACGCCTCCATATTGTATAACAATATATTAATATAAAATATACCTCTTATTATTCAAAAAAGCAAGCAATAATTCGCCTTTGGAAATAATACTATAAAGGTCGTACATTGTTATGTTTTTCAAACAAACGGAGAAAGACACTTATCTCGTTTCTCCGTTTCGTATAATATCCATCATTTTTTTACGTTTAATTACCTTTATCGGGGAAGACAGCTTATGGACACTTATCTCAAGTTTTCCATCTAAAACAACCCGCTCACCATCAAGATCGAAGGTGGTTTTATCTATGTCCATTTCCAAGTGTTTAAAAGGGGTAAAAAGCATATTCTTTGAGCTATACTCCTTTTTAAAACCGATAAAGAAGGCTCTAAATAGAGGAAAGAAAAGCTTAACTTTGCCCCAAAATCCGTTATTCTTTGGTGCTTTAATTGTTAAAAGGTGCATCAATCCGTCATCAAACTTGTACGCTTTGTTAAACTTGAATCCAAAGCAACAAGGGGAATCGATAGCCATGATAAGACTATACTCTCCTCGATACTCCTTGTTGTCAATCGACATTACGGCTTTGACGCGATGTACTTTATACTCGTTAATTACCTCTGAAATGTAGGCAAGTTTTTTAAAGCGTTTTTTCTTCTTTTCGTCAACAACATATCCGAGGGGTGTAAAGATTCCGCAAGCCATAACGTAAGAAAACCTTTTCCCGTTTACTTCGCCTATCTCGTATACATCGAACTCGTCCTCTTTATCCCCTGAACTAAGCTCGTTAAGTGTTCCATAAGGAATATAAAAAATCTCAGTTTCATGAGATGTCGGAGTATTAAGAATGGAATTAAGGGTGCCGTCACCGCCACAAACAACGACCTTATTTTGTGATAATTGCGGAATTATCGTATTTTCTGTAACATACAATGTATCGACGATAGAATTATTGCCAAAAACTTTGGCAAGTTCTTGTTCGTGTGCCATATCGCCGTTACCTGACATTGTATTGATTATCAACAAACAATCATCCATACTATTATGATATACAATTCCGCTGTTTTTTACTACAAATAAGAGGAATTTTGCTTTTATTCCTCGGCTACTTTTCTTAAGTTATATGCTCTTTTGATAAATCCTATGGCAAGTTTTATCTGCTTTTTGCCATCACGTGTAGGCTTGTCAAAGAAATAATCGCCATATCTTCCTTCTGCACATTGAACTTCTACAAGCGAGCCGCTGTTAGTTAGTTTTTCAATCAAAGTTTCCGCATCGCTGGAAAGAACACTATCCCCGCCGTAAGCAATGTAGACAGGCGGAAAGTCTCTATACTCGGCATAAACCGGGGAATATAGAGGATCGTTTTGTGCCACGTTTCCGCCGTATTCGAACAGCTCTTGGGATAATATTTCTTCACGCAAGTCGCTATGTGAAATCTTATAAGAAGTATAACTTTTATCGAGATAGAAGTGATCGTAATAGCTATCGCCTCTGATGCTCATATCCAAAAAGGGATTAAAACAAACAATACTGCGTGGTGTTTGGTCTTCTGTTTGTAGCTTCAAACATAAACTTATAGCTAGTGAAGCCCCGACGCCCTCTCCGATCAATGTTACATCTTGCGGTTTATGCTCTTGCATTAACCATTGCCAAACGGAATAAATTTCTTCGAGCGGCTTTGGAAATTTATTTTTAGGCATTACGCCATAATCCACCAAAACGGCTAATCCACCGATTTTTTTTGAAAACAGCTTCAATAACTTTCTATCATTGTCAACCACGCCACGTAAAAAGCACCCCTTGTGAAGAATTAGAAAAACCTTTTTAGGGTGACTTAGTTTCTTGGCAAGGGTTTCTATGGGAATCGAGCCTACGGTAAATCTATGATAATCGAATCCTCTCGGGGGTTTATAGTTAGAACCGAGTCCGTTTTGCCTTTTTAACTTATTTTGCATCTTTTGAGGTTTTGTCAACACCTCTTTTTTTGTTTTTTTATTCATAAACAAACTCCCTATTAGGTTACCTTTATTCCGCCATCGCCGCCCAACTCACCGACAATGAATACTAGGAAAACTACAAATAAAACATCGAAAAGGGCAATTAACGGCATTCCGATTTTATACGAGCGTCTATACCATTTATGCTTTGCAAATATCATACCAAGGAGCTCTCCGAGTCCACCGAAGAGAAATGCGATTATAAAAAGTACTCTGTCCGTTATTCGTCCCTCGTATTCGTATTCTTTATCCTGCCCCTTTTTTCTTTTGGCTTCGCTCTCCTCTTCTATACCAGGTTCAGATTCAGAAATATCTATTGCCGCCTTTGCCTTACGATTCATCATATCGGCAGAACGTCTTGTGTGAGCCTTCCACCTTTTCTTGTCCTCGATTATGAGAGCAAGCCCGACAATTGTCATTACTACAAAGCAAGAAATAATGCTTCGCTGATAAAGATTCATTGTTCCAAGTAAATAAACCATAACACCTCATAGTCGATTTATCAAATCAAAAGAAAAAATTTGTAGCAGTTATTGCTACATTTACAGTATAACAATAATTAAAGCTTGTGTCAAGTTTGAGCTTTTAATACCCTGAAAATTACTTGTAAACAGGGTTAACGATTTTTATTTCACTCTTTTTTGCAGATTTTAATTTCACTTTTATCTCTAAAGGAATAAAAAGGTATTGACTTCACGGAACAGGGTGTGCTATAATCTTAAAAGGACGGACCGTCCCATAAAAGGAGGGTATATGCAACTATACGATGAAAAAATGTTGGAAGAAACCTTAGATTTTGTAAAAAGCTACCAACTTTCTAACGGAAAATCTCCTTCATACCGCACTATAATGGCAAGGTTTTCCAACTTTTATCCAAGCGTTAGTAAAGTTGAAAGATACATTCGAGTGCTTAAAGAACGTGGCCTAATTGAAAAAAATAGTGATGGCAGTATAAGCATTTGCGATGTCTTATCTGTGGGACGAACAAGAACGGTATCTCTAGTAGGTCAATGTGCATGCGGTCAGCCAATACTTGCAGAAGAAAATATCGAAGGTACCTTTTCTTTACCCGAGGACCTGCTTGGAAAAGGTGAGTACTTTATGTTGCGTGCAATCGGTTCCAGTATGAAAGACGCAGGTATTTTCGATAAGGATTATATGTTTGTGCGTAAGCAAGAAAATGCGGAAGAGGGGCAAATAGTTATTGCCCTTGTAGATGGTCAAGATGCCACCGCCAAAAGGTTTTACAGACGCAATGGAAAGATAATCCTTCACCCGGAAAACGATGCCGAAATCGACGGAAAACGTATCTATGAAGATATCATTGTTGACAACTGTCAGATCGTAGGTATTGTTACCAATGTCTGGCACTCTGTACATTGAGCAAAGTCGGGTTTACGTTCGAAAGACTCACACCGTAAACGTCTGTTTAAGCTAATATTTTATTGCACTCAAATGATAAAAATGACATAGACGCTACACGGCATTGCAAAATAGTTTTCTTTCATAATAGGAGAGGATTTCCTTCATCTAACACTAGCGTACATACCTTTCATCATACTGCGGTTCAGTCTCTGTCCCATATTGTTTCAACGCTTCTAAGCGTCTCTAACCTAAGCCTTCCGGCATTTTACCTCATATACATTTTGGATACTTTGCATATCGGTTCACAGCAGAACATCTTTAATATGCGATTTTGAACCTTTCAGCCCTTCCAGTTTTTTGGTTCTATGGTTTCTGCTGACTACTCATAGTCCGTTAGCAACCAACCATCGGCGAACTTTCACCGCCAAGTTATTACGCGTGCCGAGCACATTACAAAACAATATCCACCGGCATAAACCGATGGATATTATGTTAAAATCGGACCTGATACCAGCTTATTATTTTACGACTTGAGCTAGGCAAAGGCTTTGAAAACGCTCAACTATTTTGTTAATATTACGCTTGTCTGAGGTCCAATCTCCAAAATTCCGTTTGAAACTTTTCCTTTATTTAGTCCGATATAATCGGCAAGGTTAGTATACCCTTCGGGAAGAGGTATGGAAACGGTTTCGGTTGAGCTAAGGTTGTGAATCAGTGCTAATTCTTTACCTTCATACGTGATTAGGAAACCTCCAACACTGGTATGTTCAGTAGTAAGTTGAGAATATTCACCCCTTGCAATGGCAGGATATTTGTTTCTCATAGATATTACCTTTGCATAATAATTAAGCAAACTGTTCTTATCTTTAAGCTGACTCGCAACGGTTCCGTTGTTTTGGTTACTTTCGTCGTATGACGAACCTGTCGGATTCTTCACGGTATCTTTATCACCCCAGAGCATTGCCAATCTTCGATTGGCATCTGTGTTAGCAGATCCTCTAGTTCCCTTCATTCCGATTTCTTCACCATAATAAATAGTCGGAGAACCGCTACAGAGCAAATACACGTTTGCAGCAATGTAAGCACAGCCATCTCTTACTGTCAAATATCCTGCAGCTCTATCGGTATCATGGTTAGCTAAGAAGGGCATATACATGGCATCTTCTCTTTTTTCCTTAATTTCATTTAAGTGAGCGACTAAATACTTCGCAAAGGTATTAATGTTTTCACTTCTAACTGCACTGGCAATTCTCCCGTTAACTTGAGCAGTTGTAAAATTAAAGCAATTGGTTGCTCCATAATACTCAAGAACTTCGGCATCACCTGACCAACACTCACCTACTGTATAAATGTCGGGCTTATATGACCTTAGTTCATTCATATACCAGTTCCAGAATTCTACCGATTTTGCAGTTTCACCATAATAAATATACTTAATGGCATCAAAACGGAAGCCGTCTATTCCCATGTCAAGGTAATACTTTGCAATATCAAGTACGTCAGCACGAACATCTTCGTTATCGTAATTCAATTCAGGCATTCCAGAGTCGAAATTGCACTCATATATAACTCCGTTGTAAGAATTATACTCGTTTTCTTTCGAATCACTATAATAATTATAGTATTTATTGCCGACAAGTCCAGATTTTCTTGCATTAATATAGTTATTGAACCAAGGATGTTGGGTAGATGTATGATTCAATACCAAGTCTAGTATAACCTTTACATTTCTCGAATGAGCAAGTTCTATTAATTCCTCTAAATCCTCCATTGTACCGAAACTCGGATCTATTTGATAATAGTTGGAGCAATCGTACTTATGGTAAGTCGGAGATGTGAAAATGGGAGAAAGCCAAATTCCTTGCACACCAAGACTTTCACCAGAATTGATATTGCCATCATTAAGGTAGTCAAACCTGTTGATAATACCTCTTAGATCTCCTATTCCGTCACCGTTAGAGTCGGAAAAAGAACCGACAAATATCTGGTAAAATACACGATAGTTATCGTCAATAGGATCTACCTCTACAGGGAGTTTCTCAGAGCAAGCAACCAAAGACAGAGAGGAAAGAATTATAATGCAGATTGCAAAAAGTGCTGTGATTTTTATTATTCTGTTTTTCATAATTAAGCTATATCACACCATTAATTTTTCTATTTACTCGGTAACGGAGTTCAAGAGAGCATCGTCTATTTTACCCCAAGCACCGTTACCGGAACCTTGACACTCGACATGAATACCTACGATAAGCTCGTCACCTTCGTTATACTCGATATCTTTTATTGTTACCGTGTCCCAGTTACCATAAGAGGTTATAACCATTGCCTCAGTCGAAATTATTGTTCCATTCAATTTGACGTATGCATATACGTTCGTTTCGCCGGCATCTCCGCCCATAATGGATATTGAATACTTATACTTTCCGCTAGTAATGTTCTCAGCTTTTTGCTCAAGATCAAAGTTGATTGCATTAGTTCCCGATGACCAAAAGTGGAAATGGCAATTCCCGGTAAGAGAATCTGTTACTTTATCCTCAACCCATAATTCGGTTGCACTTGCATTATCAGTCACACTCCAACCTGTAGGAATTTTTGTTTTGTTAGCATCCTCCTCAAAGCTGTAGTTGGTCAAGAAGTTCTTTTCCACCATATATACATAGCAGTGACAAGTCATACCACCTGCAGTACCTTCGATATCATATTTTTGAACACCATTCTCGTGCATCGCTTGAATTTCCGCATCGGTAACATTCCAAGTAACCTCTATTGCACTCTTAGAGTCATCGAGCATAATTGCATTAACTGTTTCGGGCAATACAAGTGGCTCGTTCAGATCGCAAATAATGCTAACGTCTTCTAGTGCATCCGCATTGTTGTCAACCTTGTTTCCGTTACGAACCAATGCAAAAACCTTTAGACTCTCTAAAACATTTCCTTTAGAATCGAAGAAGGCTTGGTTATCAACAGCACAACCACCATAGTATTTGCCTGCATCATTAGGATCATATGCTGCGGAATAGGAAGAGGCCCAGCCTGAGCCGTATTGCTCCCATTTAGCCTGATTTTCCTCGTAAGTTTCTCCACCTGCAGTTATCCAAGTACCTTCCCAGTAACAAACGCCTATACCGTTAGTGGTATGAGCAACGGTATCAATTATATCTCTGATACAATTTGCTTGACCTTGAACTGTGAAGGGGTAGTTTTTAGTAACACCTGCCCCTGCTCCGATTGTATTTCCGTAAAAATCGGTATCCTCATTAGTAAAAGCATAAGAGGTTTCGGCAACCATTACCTCCTTATCGTAAGTCGTTGCGATCTCACCCAAAAGAGAGGATAGGTTTTCAAGCGTTCCGTGCCAATAAGGATAGTAGGAGGAGGCAAATATATCGTAGTCAATATCGTAGTAATCAAGCTTATAGGCATAATCCTTATAGTTTGTTACCTTTTCGGGATTTGCGAAGTGGAGTGCAATTTTTGCAGAAGGATAAACTTCACGGCAAGCCTTACACCCTTGTATCATAAGCATTGCAATATCGAACCAAACGGACTCTCCGCAGAATTTTCCATTGGTTTCATTACCAATCTGTATAATAGAGATTCTAATACCCTCTTCCTTAAGTCTGTTAAGGGATTCTACGGTATATTCATACAAAGCCTGAGCCTTTTCCTCAACTTCCATATTTTTCCAAGCTGAGGGTGCCATTTGTTTACTGGGATCTGCCCAGAAATCGCTATAATGGAAATCAACCATCAAGTTCATTCCATACTCATTTGCACGTTTGCCGATAGCCACTGCAGTTTCTATATCGCAGTTTCCACCGCCATAACCGTTACCTTCGGCATCATATGGATTATTCCAAACACGAACACGAATGGTATTGATTCCGTTATCTGACAAAATCTTAAAAACATCCTCTTCTTCGCCATCAAAATTATAGTACTTAGTTCCGCCTGCCTCGAGAGATAAAACGCTCGATGCATCCATACCCATAATAAAGTCCTTTGCTAATCCATCAACCTTTTTTACGTATAAGCTGTCGGAACTTACTCCCTTTTTGGGCTTAAGCTTGAAAGGTCTAACAGGATCGCACGCAGAAAGAATAAAGGTAAGTGACAGTAACAATACAATTATAGCAAAAATCAATCTTTTATTTTTCATTAAAATACTCTCCAAATCTATCAAATTAAACCGCTAAGTTTTTAGCGGTTTAATTTGTTGTAATAATCAGGTTATTCTTCGATTTCCTCTAATTCTATCGCTTGTTCAGCTTCAACAGCTTGCTCGACCTTATCCTTTTTCTTTTTTGAGAAAAGACCTTTGAGTGACCTTTTTTGCTTGGGTGCATCGTCGGATCCGCTATCAGCCGAGAAGGAATCGTCCTTACCAATCTCGTTTATGGGAACATTTTCATGTTCGGTCAATAAGTTAATTCTTGTTTCCTTATCAAAGAAATGCATTACCTTTCCCTCAAAGGAAATGTAAACCTTTGCTCCTTGTATGAGCATAGCTTGTTGTTCATGAGTCAAATCGATAGTAGGAACTCTTATAACCACAGACTCACCTGTAGCTACTGTTAACACGTGGAGATGCAACTCACTACCCATCATTTCATTTACTTGAACAACACAGGGAATAGCTTGAGGATCGCTCTTACTTGTTAAGAACATATGCTCCGGACGAACACCTAAGTAAATAGACATTTCGGGAGTTTCTCTAGCAACTAAAGCATTTCCCTTAAATCCGTCAACCTCTATTTTTGTTCCAAAGGGATTAACATAATATTTTCCATTTTCAAAAAGAAGATTGGCTTCGATTATATTCATCTTAGGAGCACCGATAAACTCTGCAACAAACAGGTTATCGGGCATATCAAAGACCTCAGCAGGAGTTCCCACCTGTTGAACAAGACCGTCTTTCATAATTACGATACGATCACCTAATGTCATTGCCTCTGTTTGATCGTGGGTTACGTAAATAAATGTAGAATCGATCTTTTGACGAAGTAATATGATTTCTGCTCTCATCTGGTTTCTTAGCTTAGCATCGAGGTTTGATAAAGGCTCGTCCATTAAGAAAACCTTACTATCTCTTACCATTGCACGACCGATTGCAACACGCTGTCTTTGTCCGCCCGATAAAGCTTTTGGTTTACGCATTAAATATTGAGTAATACCAAGAATTTCGGCGGTTTCGGTAACACGCTTATAAATAACGTCGTTATCCATCTTCTTTATTCTAAGAGGAAACGCCATATTCTCGAACACCGTCAAATTGGGATATAGTGCATAGTTTTGGAATACCATTGCTATATTTCTATCCTTAGGTTGTAAATCGTTAACAACCTCGCCGTCAATCTCAACAATACCCTCGGAAATATCCTCAAGACCTGCAATCATTCTTAAAGTTGTGGATTTTCCACAACCGGAAGGACCAACGAATACTACGAATTCCTTATCCTTGATTTCAAGGTTGAAATCCTTTACTGCTACTACATTTTTATCATATATTTTCTTTACATTTGTTAGTTTAACTGTTGCCATTTTTATTACCTCCTATCCTTTGACTGCACCACCTGTAACGCCTTCAACATAATACTTTTGCAAGAACATGAACAACAACGTTATAGGAATAGCTACACATACGCCACCTGCACAGAATTGTCTATAGTTCGTGCCAAGCATTGTTTTGTCTATCATTGTTTTCAAACCGACTGCAACGTTTTTACCGCTATCTGCTCCGTGTGCAATATAGCTTGCAAAAATGAAGTCGCCCCAAGGTGCCATAAATCCCATTAGAATAGTGTATATTACAATGGGCTTAGCCATTGGCAATATAATCCTTACAAATACTTGTGCACGAGTTGCACCATCCACGCGTGCAGCTTCGTCCAACGACTTAGGTATCGTGTCAAAGAAACCCTTAGATACATAGTACCCCATACCGGAACTTGCTACATAGACTAGAATCAAGCCCCAAATTGCATTGTCACCTGTCATACCCCAACCACTTAGCAATTTATACAAAAGTATCATTGTCAAGAATCCGGGGAACATACCGAGAACAAGCATTATGTTCATAAGGGCTTTTCTACCTTTAAATCTCAAACGAGATAAAACATAGCTCATAGATAATACAAAAACGGTTTGAAGAATGGCTACGGCAATACCCATGATAGTGGTATTCAGGAACCATTTGCCGAAACTGCGTTCAGTATTTGAGAATAAGTCGATATAGTTATCAAAGCCCCACTTTACAGGAATTATATTACCAGTCATACCTTTCGTGGAGACGTCCAATGATTGCAGGAAAAGTGCAACAAAGGGGAATAACCATATTACTGTCATAATTGCCAAAATAACATATATAATAGCATTCGATATCCCCTGCTTAGCCTTTATGCCAATACCCCTCTTATTCTTAACAGGTCTAGCCTGCTGTTGAACGGATGATAATTCAATATCTATAGAGGATTCTGTAACAACCGACTCATTATCGACAGTCTGAGAGTTAAAGGTTACATTATCCAATTCAATTGTAATTTCTCTAGTTTTTCTTGTTTGATTCATTATTGATAATCCTCCTCGTTTTTAGTCGAAGGCATTACGTTATATACAATTAACGAAATAATTGAAACTACTAAGAAAATCATAATACCTATAACAGATGCTAGCTTATAGTTCGCATCGGCACCCGTGGTCAAGTTATATAACCAAGTAATAAGCAAGTCGGTCTTTCCTACTGCGGTTGAGCCAACTACCGTATAAGAAGGTCCGCCACCGGTCAACAAATAGATGACGTTAAAGTTATTAATATTACCGATAAAGCTTGTTAGTAAATAAGGACCGGTTACAAATAATACATAAGGAAGAGTAATCTTGGTATATTGTTGCCAACCGTTAGCTCCATCGATTTTGGCAGATTCATAGAGATCCTTTGGAATATTCATCAAAATACCTGTTGTCATAAGCATTAGGTATGGAATACCTATCCAGATATTAATTAGAATAACCATAACCCTTGCCCAAGTTCCGTCCGTCCAGAAAGGAAGCTCACTGCCATATTTGATTATACCCCACTCAACCAGCTTATTATTAATTAAGCCAATACTTCCGAACATATTTGAAACGTAAACAAGAGAGATAAACTGAGGAACGGCTATAGTTAAAACAAGTGCAGTTCTCCAGAACTTTTTAAACCTTATTCCTTTCTTGTTGATCATAATTGCAACAAACATTCCAAGGAAATAGTTGGTGAAGGTTGCAAAGAAAGCCCAAATAAGTGTCCACAAAAGAACCTCTCCAAAGGTAGCGGCAAAGCTACCCACACCGGTATCACCAACAACGAGTATTTGGTTAAAATTATCTAAGCCGACCCAGGTAAAGAGGTTATTAAATCCATCATGAGCACCGTCATAGCTTGTAAAAGCAACCAAAATCATAAAGATTATGGGAATAACCGTAAACACAACAATGCCTAATACAGGGAGAGCCAAAAGAGTCTTGTGGAATTGGTCGTCGACCAAGGATTTAAGATCTTCTTTTGTGGATTTCACAGGCTTTCCGGACGCAATAATCTCGTCCAAAATACGATTTTGCTTTACATTAAGCCTCCAAGTATAAACAAATGCTATAATGAAAATGATGGTTAATATTCCATATAACAATATCTTAAAAGAGTTATCGCCGGGGATATTAATAAGTACACCCGTAACCGGATCTTCTACATCATGTTGCGGAGCGGTTTTTCCGAGTGTTCCAAACAAGCTAAGCCAATGTCCACCCGATAAAACCATGTAAAGAATAAAGATGACTTCAAATAGGAAAAATAAAATTCCTCTGCCTATTTGTCCTCTTAATGCACTACCAAAGCCCATCACAAGAAATGAAACCTTGGTTTGCCAACTACCCTTAGTAAATGTATTATAAATGTCAACGCATTGATTTTTAATACCAATGCCAAATTTTTTGATTGCATTCCAAATCTTTATGCCAAGCTCTGCAAACCACGTGGGAATTCCACAGAAAAAAAGCATAAGCTTGTAGCCAAATTTGGATAACGCATTCAGTTTTAAATATTCCAAATCTGTCAGTCTTTTCACACACATTCCTCCATTTGATAAACAATAAGCCGTATCGAGAATAACCTCGACACGGCTTTTTACGCTAGATTATTCTATCTTTTTTAATAGAAATTGCTAGAGTTATTATTTGGTTTATTCAGCAGGAACTAATGAAACTGTTCCGTGTTGTGTACCATCTGCGTCCTTAACAAGAACGAGTTTGATATAGTAGGTACCAGCATTACTTGCGTCGATTGCGAAGTTATCCTTGGTAGAATAACCATCATCACCGATTGCACCATATTGAACGTCCCAAGCCTGACCTTGACGAACTTGGAATGCATCACCTACAGCAAGAACTACGGGAACAACACTTGTCCAAGTTAAACCATCTTCGGACTTATTCATGGCTAAGTCTGTATTCCAATCCTTCCACTCTGTTTGACCGGCACACAGATTTTCTTTTACACCAGCCAAGCTTGCAATTGCTCCAACAATGCCAAATGCACTCATTTCTTCTTCTGTCATTCTCTCGAATTTATCAATGGATGCATCATAAGTATCTAAAGCATCTTGTAAATCCTTCTCACTCTTAGCCTCTTTTGATGCAGTACCAAGTAACTTAGCGATATCCCACCATCCGCCGTGGATATTACCTTGAGGGGTAGCATAAGCACTTTGTGCAGCAAGTGCAGCGAGAGCCTCATTTGATTTAACCTTATCTAAAGCTTGAACTTCCTTATTGGAGGGTCCCCAACCTTTGAGATCGAAACGAGCTTCTTGCGCATCCTTTCCACTGAGAACTTGAGCAAGAGCATGGCAGAATACAGCGTCATCGGCATTTGTGTGAGGTTTAACACCCATGAGCTTGTATCCGGAGAAAGAACTTAAGTGATAGGATTCACCATCAACTGTGAAAGAAGGAAGATCGGTAACACCGTAGTTTTCACCAAGATTTGTTTGTGCGGTTTCAGAATCCCATGTTCCGGAAACTACAACAGCAGAACCGCTAGCAAAGTCAGCAGCCTTAGAGCTGTTGTTAAAAGCAGCGGACTGAGTTAAAATTTGCATACCCTTCAAAGCTTTAAGACCTTTATCACTGTTGAAGTTATCGGCAGCTGTCCACATATTAGTTTCAACGTCCATTGACCAAGAAGATGTACAACCGGTTGCAAAGAAGAAGGAAGCGGTATACCAAGCAGAACCCTCGAGTTCGAAGGAGAATTTCTTCTCGGCAGCTACGCAATCAGCAACGATAGAAGCAAGATCGTCAATATGATCTTCGCTTACAACGCTCTTATCATAGTACATAAAGTAACCGTTGTCGGAGGTGATAGGATAAGCATAGGTCTTATCACCAACCTTAGCAGCCTTGACAGAACCTTCATCATTGTTTTCAGCAACAAAGTTTACTGCAACAGTACCCAAAGCGGATAAAGCACGAGCCTCAACTAAACGAGCGAGTTGGTCTTGAGCAAAACAGAAAATGTCTGCACCGGACTCAACGTCGGTAATCATATTTGTTGCAGCATCACCTTCACCAACACCTTCTACTTTAACAACATACTTCTCGGCATATTCGGGATTAGCCGCCATGAACGCCTCGATTTGTTGCTCCGTAAGTGTTTTGATACCTTCGGTTTCAGATACCCAAACAGTAATCTTTGTCCTATTGTCTTTGTTACAAGCAGTAGCGATAACTGCTACTAAGCCGAAAACAATAGCAACACATAATACTAAAGCTAAAATTTTAGTTAACTTTTTCATTGTTTACTCTCCTTATAAGATTTGATTATTTTTAATATCCCGCAAACGGGACATTTTATTACTGCCACTCGATATGCTAGCCCTTGATATTAGTTCTTGATAAGCAATAGTGCTCATAAAATTTTTACCACTAAAATCAGCAAAATATAGGCTTAGAAAAAAAAAGCTATTTTTCCTTCTTTTTTATTCCATATAGAATTTTAATGTATTTTAATAAAATAGTCAATAACGTTTTAATTTCTTAATCAAAACTTAATAATTAATAATGTTTATTATTTCACACATTGGGACATTGTTTGCATTGCAAACATTATAAACATGGATGAGATACAGCGGTTATAGTATGACCTATAGTGGTTCTTTGTTAGTACAACAATGCGAAGGAGATACCGATGCTAGATTATACGGCAGTTCTTTGCTGGTATAATAATGCGGAGGAGATACCGACACTTTGTGTCGCCCCGATGGGGTTCGACTACAGGCTTCGCCTTTCGCTCAGTATGACATATATATTATTGCAACATTTTCTTTATGCTTATATATCTCTTTTAGCATTTTAGTTTCTTTTTAAGTCTTTTTATCATTCGAATTCTTCTTGATAATATTGCACCACATTCCTTTCGCTCAGTATGACATTATGAATTATTCTTTTGGATTATTGTCAGTTTTTAAGTAATAATTCTTGGCTTTTTGCATTTTATTTTGTAATTCGGATCCTTCATTACTTTACTGCACCACATTCCTTTCGCTCGGTATGACATTTATATGCAGTATTTGCAGTCTTTAGACATTTAAAGAGGTATTCTTGATTATAGTGGTCCTTTTCAACCTTTGCTCTACACTTCGGGTTGACACGATAAGATATGTGGAGTATAATTGCATAGAGGTATTATTTATGCTATTATTATATTCGGTTTTGGAAGATGAAAGAAAACGTAATGAGTATATGCTTGAAGAATATGAAAAGGAATTGACACTCCTTCCCAAAGGGAAGATTTCGCCTAAAATCACAAAAACAAATACATACTATTACTTGAAATACAGAGACGGTCAAAAAGTGTGTGCCAAATATATTGGTATGAACAAAAATGACATTGATAGGATTTCAGAACAACTCAAAAGAAGGAAAGTTGTTGAGGGAATTGTCAAGGAACTGAAAGCCGAACAAATTAAAATTAAAAAGATGGAGGCAATCATATGATAGTGTATCACGGAAGTCTTGTTGTTGTCGATAAACCGGAAATTAGAGTTGGAAATAGATTCTTAGATTTTGGTTACGGCTTTTATACCACAATGAATAAAGAACAGGCTATTAATTGGACTGCAAAACAAAAAAGCAGGAATGCAACAAACGTCGGCTATGTTTCAATATACGAATTCGACATTGAAAAAGCCGAAGAAGAATTGATAATAATCCACTTCGACAAAGCCGACAAAAAGTGGTTAGATTTTGTTTCAGCCAACCGTAAAGGGCTATGCCAAGAAACATATGATGTGGTTATAGGACCTGTAGCCGATGATAGCGTTTATGAGGTCGTTCGATTTTATGAAATCGGCATTTACGATTTGGGTGAAACGTTAAAAAGATTAAAAATTGAGGAACTCTATAACCAAATATTGTTCCATAGTGAAAAATCTTTGTCTTACTTGAAGTTTGTCGGAATGGAGAATAATTAAATGAACAAGGAAAGATTTACCGCATTAATGGCAATGATTACACCTGATATAGTCAGCAAAATAATGGACAAGTACGGATTGGATGAGAACAAGGCATTGTCGTTATTTCATAAGTCAGAACTTTACAAAGCACTAGAAAACGAAGAGACAAAGGTGTGGCAATACAGTTCAGAAATGATTGTTGAATTATTTGACAGGGAAATAAACGGGAAACTAGAATTTCCGGAAGTGTAAGACAATGAAATGTGTTCTAATAAACCATTAAAGGGTTAAACCAACAATACAATAACATATTGAGAGGTATGATATGAGCAAAACATTGGAATTCAAAGCATTTTGCTTTGAAATGTATAAATCGGAAAAAGGTATAACGGGTATTCAGACACAAGAGCTTTTCGAAAAATACAAGGTTTTCGAGTATCTTGATTCATTTTACGCTGTATTACACACTACAGGTCATAGATATATTATCAACGACATAGACCTATACATCGAAGCACGCACAAAGGCATAATATAATTATGTCTTTTAATACGGATATTGATTAAAAGCCTTGATACATACTAACGAGTTTGAAATCCGTAAAAAAACAAGTATGCAAGCGATAGAAATGCTTAAGTATGCGATACCGATGTTAGAGTATACCCCTGGCAGTTCTTTGCTGGTATAATAATGCGGATGAGATACCGACACTTTGTGTCGCCCCGATGGGGTTCGACTTCAGGCTTCGCCTTTCGCTCAGTATGACATATATATTATTGCAACATTTTCTTTGTGTTTATATGTCTTTTTTAGCATTTCGGTTTCTTTTTAAGTTTTTTTATCATTCGAATCCTTCTTGATAATATTGCACCACATTCCTTTCGCTCAGTATGACATTATGAAATATTCTTTTGGATTATTGTCAGTTTTTAAGTAATACTTCTTCGCTTTTTGCATTTTATTTTGTAATTTGGATCCTTCATTAATTTACTGCACCACATTCTTCCGCACACTATAACATTGATTTAGGAATTTGAAGCTGAATAACGTACAAAAAAACACTTCATTTCCAATATTCTTGTAGAAGATGAAGTGTTGAAATTTTAAATAGAACAATGTTATTTTAATACATACTCGTCAAAGGCGGGAAGCTTTTTACCCTCGTAATCGAACAAGCACTGATTTGCCCATTCGTTGCGACAGGAAAGTTTTTCTGTTTCGTGAGTATATTCTTTTGCCTCGGGGGATGCCCAACAGATACCTTCGCCCGGAATCCATAAAGGTTCCCACCAGAATACTCCGTCCAACGCATGTTCCTTGGCTTGCTCCAAGAAATCGTGAACAAAGTTTGCTTGCCCTTCTTTTGAAATGGGATAGCTGTTTAAAAAATCAAAGGAAGCAGCATTATCTTCGTTGATAACAAGCATTATCCCACCGACACCCTCCTCTTTGATATAATCCTCCAACGTGAAAGCATATCCCAATTCAACTGCCATAATCTTCTTTCCATACTTCTTTATGTTTTCTACGTTTGCAAAGTATTGCTCGAAATTTCCATGCCAATAGGGATAATATGACATACCTATAATATCATAATCAATATCGGCTTTTTTCATTTGATCGAGAAACTCATTGTATACAGCCTGATCATAACTTCTCTCTAAATGAATAATTAACTGTGCCTCAGGTGTTATTTCCCTACAAGCTCTTATACCTGCCCTTAATAGGGAAATCAAGTTCGGGTAATTACCTCTTGAACCGTCCTCATTTTCGGTAAGTCTTCCTACGGGCCATAACATTCCGTTTGTAATTTCATTTCCGACTTGTATATAAGATAGCTTTATACCCTCTTGTGAAATTCTTTTTAACACATCCAAGGTATAAGCGTATACCCTTTCACTAAGCGAATTGACATCCCTTTCTTTCCAAGCCTTGGGAATAAACTGTTTGCCGGGATCTGCCCAAAAGTCACTGTAGTGAATATCGAGCATGATTTCATATCCTTTGGATATGAATAGTTTTGCCGTTTTTATAAAACAATCAAGGTCGCATGTCCCTGCCAAATAAGGTTTCCCATCAGGTGAATATGGGTCAACCCAAAGTCTTAAGCGTGTCACGGAAACTCCGTTATCATGAAAAGCGTCTACGGGATCAATTTCTCTTTCGCCATCGTAATACTTAGCACCATGCTCCAATTCCTCTAAATATGTCGAACAGTCAATACCTAAAATCATTTCAATCTCCTATTGCTCCCCTCTTTTATGAGGTACTGTGACCAGTGGTTCATTGTCGGCACCGAAATCAATAACCCTTTTATCAATTAAGCCATAACGATACTTCGCCTGTTCATTCAAGCGATTAACATCCTCTTCCCCGCCACGGAAACAACATCTTAAACAATAGTATTGCTTCTTTTCCTCGTCATAAAACATATCAACGTCAATATCACGCATAAAGCATGACGGACAACGAAAATTTAGTTTGCCTTTTGTAGCTTGAGCCATGTTTTTAATCCTCCTTTACTAAGAGTTTTGGAAATAGATAAATGATAAACAGGAGAAAAGGCAATTCCCTCTTCTACCCTCTTTTCTCCGTCACCGCCAAGAATTATTTCCGTTGACACATCGGGTATTATTACCCTTGCCAAGGAATTTACAGCGTTGTCGGATAAACTTCTCCCACGATACTCGTAGCACATTTGTTTATCACCTGCATATAGGGTGATTGCACTCATGTCCTGTTGATACTCTTGAGTACCGAAGCCACCTGTAAAGTATTCCTCTATGATAACCTCTTCACCATGCAAGTCATTCAATATGTTACGCTCGACAACCATAGTACCACTTCCGTTCTCTATGGAGAAGATTGACTGTATAACCACCTCCAAGCCATCCAAAGAGAGAGTAACGGGATTTGCAATTATCCTAACTCCATTATCGGTACGCTCGAAGCTTGCCATTGTACGACATAAGCATAGGTCTGAACTCATTCCGTGATAAGATACCTTACACGATTTGACAGTACCTGCTCCTGCATAGTGAGTAAAATAGCCTGCTCTATAATTTGCCTGAATCAGGTAGGGGTATGAAGCATCATATACATGATCTGTTCCTATTCCTGTTTTCCAATCGATTTTGGAGGCATATGGTCTTAAATCAATCATAGCACCGCCTTGGTTAAAGTCAAGACAGGTACGCATAAATGGGTCGACATACCAGAAGTACTGTTTATTGCTTCCGTATAAAATATCCTTCCATAACGCACATTCTCCGACATTGTAATCGGTATGACAAGCTCTGTAGAAATCGGCAAATTCACTCATTGTCATATCTATGAGCTTACCCTCTTTTTTAAGATTGCCATAATAACGCATACCGTCAATATATGATTTTGCCAACAATTCATAGGGACATTCCCAACGACCCAGCCGATTAAGCCAACCGGGACCGACAAACATCATATTATAGGAATATCCGTTATTGTATTTTGCCAAATGACGGTATTGGTCAATAAGGTTATATAAATAGGGATATTCAATAGAGCCGTTATCGTCATAGTAAATCATTCCCCTCAAAACATTTTGAGGATGTGTTCCGAAATTAGAACCGTTACCGTCAAAGCACGCTATAAGATCTCTTGAAAGGTGAGGTATTGCAACAATTCCGCTATCGTCATCGGCAGACATTGCGGGGATATGAGAATTAATCTTGGAGGGAATCCAAGGATTCCAAGGTCCGCCATCCATAAAGGTATACCAGCTGTTATTGCAAGTGTGATATGCCTTGGGACCTTCTTCCCAACAAGTTGCAACTGCACACTTCACTGAGGGATATTTTTCCTTGATGTAATTTATCGTAAAGGCATCGAGAAAATAGCTTCCTGTCGACTCGGGATAGAAACCGAATTTTTCATAGAAAAGAGAAAAACAATCGTCCACTATTTCCATTTTGGTTTTCTCGTCAAACATCCAAATACAGAAATCCTCGGTTTTATACTTCTCCTTAAATTGCTTACAGGGAAGTCCGAGCAAGGATAATGCGATTTCATCACCATATATTCTATGATGTTCCTTTGCTATTTCAACAATCTCATCTGAAAAGAGAGAAGCATAGGTAATTTGAATTGTGGTTTTTAAGCCGAAATCATGTGCTGACTTTTGTTGGAATAGAAAAATATCCAAGGACTCGTCTTTAACATCCTTTTTTCCGCCCAAAGCTCTTTCGGCATATTCAGGGGATAATTCGGGACGATGGATAATATTTACTACAAATTTTTCACTCATACGTACTCCTATTTTTAATACTTAGGTTATTCTGCCTAAAACGAATTTATTATAATATCACTTTTTCTAATTGTCAATAGGGATTTTCGGTGGATTAATCAATTGAATGTATGTTCATATATGATATATGCAGGTTTGCAATAGAATCAACCAGAAGAAAACAGGAAATGCCGCAAGTAATGTAAGGGGAGGTGAATTTTCAAGGATTGTATCGTAAGCCTTGCCGCCCGACGTAAATGCGGATAAGATACCGACACTCCGTATCGCTCCTACGGAGTTCGACTCCTGGCTTCGCCTTTCGCTCAGTATGACATTTTAAATATTTTGAATGTCGGTTTTGCAGTTTTTACCATCATTTTTTGCTCAAGTTAATACATAAATTCTTATATTCCTTTTTTTGTCTTCAATACGGATGAGATACCGATGTTGCACATCGCCCCGTTGGGGTTCGACTACAGAAATTGATGTCAATTTCTTCCGCTCAGTATGACATACATACTATTTACAGATATTATGTTTGGTTTTTATGTCGGTTTCACATTTCAATTTCCGTATAGGTCTTTTTGTGACTTGTTATTTTTGATACCAATTTCTCTCGCACAGTATGACATTTTAGGTAAAATACTGGTACAAACTTAAAGATATGTATAATTTTGCCGTAAAAATAATGGTACAAAATAGAGATGCGGTAAGAGACAAGCCCTGCCCTACGATGAGATTGGAAATTGTTACAATGCGAACAACTGTGCGAAACATGCATTCCCTATCAGAACAAGGATGAGATACCGATGTAAACATCGCCCTTTCAGGGTTCGACTACAGGCTTCGCCTTGAAATTGGTACCAATTTCAAAAGAATAAATGACAATATATATGGTTTAGGGGTATATATTTGGTTAATATTACAAATCATTTGCATTATTTTCTAGGTATAGTTTTGTCATTTGGATTATTTGTAAATTTACCATACCACATTCGGGAGACGAAAATAAACGACTTTGCAATGTCTTAAGTATTATATACCACTTTATTCATTCAATAAAAATAGCCCAACAGCTAGGTTGGACTATTTACATTACATTTAGTTATTAATTACTTACAAAGAATAAGCGCACTTATTGCAGGGATTGAAATCTCTCCGCTTAATGTCTTTATTGTTTTAGCACAAGCCTGTTCACCGTCAGCTAATAGTTTCCACTCGTCCACAAGCTCATAGGAAACAGCACTATCTGTAGGATTAAGAATAATAATTACACTCTCGGTTCCGTCTGTTAGCTCTGCTACCATAAATCCGCTCTGCTTATCGATATCAAATTCTGCAGTAACGCTTTCCATAGAGGTAAATAAGCCCACACTCTTACGCATTTCAATTAATCCCTTATAGTATCTGCTCATTTGATACTGAATAGAATCTTCAGTAAGAAGTTCCCAATCGATATTGTTGATCTCATCGGAGGACTTATAACTGTTTTCGTCTCCGTCCTTTGAACGTAACATTTCTTCACCTGCTTGCATTAACGGAGTTCCTCGACTTGCCATGATTATTGCAGCACCGAGCTTGTTCATCTTTAATCTATCCTCAATAGATGAACCCTTGTTTGCAACAGCTAGCTTATCCCATAAGGAGAGGTTGTCGTGACAGGACATATAGTTTATCATTCCTGCATTTTTAACGCTCCAGCCTGCACCCTTTGTCCCACCTAGAATCGCAAACTTGACTGCATTGTAATTCTCATCTGCAGCTCCGTTAATATAGCCCTGTGACTTCGAATCAAATACACTACCCTTCAAGCCGTCACGGGTTACATCATTGAATACGCCAACACTGCCTGCAGCTCCTTCAGTTGCCTCAATAAAAGAAATATTTGATTGATTTGCCTGCAAGCTTCCATCGGTGGTAGAACCCATTGTCCAACCTTCACCATATATTAAAGCATTAGGATTGATTTCATGAAGAGCATTCTCTATCTCTTCCATAGTATCTAAATCATGCAAGCCCATGAGGTCAAAGCGGAAACCGTCAAGTTTGTACTCTTGTGCCCAGTATGTTACACTATCAACCATAAATCTTCTGTACATGTAACGTTCACTTGCGGTATCGTTTCCGCATCCACTTGCAGAGGAGTTCTCACCGGATTTTGTATAGCGGTAGTAATAATAAGGTACAATCTTGTTAAGAGAGGAATTGCCGTCATAGGTGTGGTTGTAAACAACGTCCATAACGATTCCTATTCCTTGATTGTGTAAAGCTTGAACCATTTGCTTAAACTCATTAACACGAACGGTGCCGTCTGAAGGATTGGTGCTGTAGCTTCCTTCGGGCACATTATAGTTTTTGGGATCGTATCCCCAGTTAAAGCCACTGTTAGGATTCGACTCATCTACCGTTGCATAGTCATAGGAAGGCATTAATTGAATGTGGGTTATTCCTAAATCCTTGATATAGTCGACACCAACAGAGATACCGCTCGAATTCTTTAAGCCGGTTTCTGTGAAAGCTAAATATTTGCCCTTATATTTACTCGCTGAAATCTTGTTGCTAAAATCACGAACGTGAATTTCCCAAATAACAGCATCGGTATATCTCGTGACTGTGTCAATGTAATCGACATTGCCCCAATCCTTAGGATTTGTCAAAGATAAGTCTATCACCATACCCCTGTTTCCGTTTACCCCTGCAGATTTTGCATAAGGATCCACCGCCTCCTGTTCACCGACAGCCGTGGTTACGGAATAAGTGTAGTATGTGCCGTGTCCGACATCGGGGACCTTTAGACTCCATACGCCCTTTTCTCCCAATTCCATATTCAAAACCTTGAAAGCTTGCCCACCGTCACCGGTTTCAAACAAATTAAGCTTAACCTTGCTCGCAGTAGGTGCCCATACCTTAAACTCGGTAGAATTTCCGTCTATTTTGTTTCCGAGCCATCCGTCATAGTTGTACTTCTCTTGGAATTCCTTTGTATTAAACAAATCAAGAGGAACAACGGTTTTCTCACCATATCCTTCTATACTTAAGGTATAAGGCTTTGTTATATCAAGTTCATTCTCAACTGTAATTGTACCTGCTACAAGATTTCTATTAAGAGAAGATAGTTTCGTGATCTCAATTTCTCTGTCGCCTTCAAACAACTTAATTTGATCTAAAGAAGTAACGGTTACAGCGGGGGTAACATTGTATTTAATAGTTGTCAATGTTGCCATATTTGCAATTGTAAAGTCTTTTATTTGTTCCAAGGTAACACCTCCGTCATTGCTAGTATATTGACTTGCATCTCCACTTTTTAAATAAATCTCGGTAACTCTTCCGGTGATTGTAGCGAATCTGTCTTGATCATAGTCCTTTGTAGCTTCTCCCCAAGAATCACCACCGGGGTCCGAACAACCGGTCCTAACTATGAAGCCCACTGAAGTAACGGTATCAGGCACGTTAACTACAACCTTAGCTCCATATGAACATTCATGCATTAAAACACCGCTTCCGTCTTTTCCGTCCCACCAAATCCATATATCGGAATTTGAAAAATCAATTTTAGCCTTAGACCAATAGAAGATAACTTGATTCTTACCCTCCTCGAGTTCTAATGTATACTCTCCGTCCTTATTATTATCAGGTGTATCAGGATTGTCACAGCCATAGAACTCCGTTAAAGTGAAGGACAGAATAAATACGATTGCCATTATTAAGCAAAGCAAAGACCTTTTCTTCATAACTACTCCTTTTAATATTTTTTGCGATAGCATCAATTCATATATTTATTATAAGAAATACATATAACCGATAACATTTTACAACGCATATTGTTTTATGTCAATAGCAGACTTGAAGAAAAATCACAAAAAGGGAACTTTCAATTATATAATTTATTACAGCGAAAATTGTAATATTAGTTATTTTCTCTTGCAAAAAGGATAGATCTTTGCTATAATATTAATGTTACGGATCATTAACTCAGCTGGTAGAGTGTCTTCTTGACGTGGAGAAAGTCGGGGATTCGAGTTCCTCATGATCCACCAAAAAGCTTGGAATTGCATTTAATTCCGAGCTTTTTTTTGATAAAAGGATATGGATGATAAATTCTTCTGCTAATATTTATAGGGGGTTCTAACAGCGAAGTACTTAAAGTTGTTCAAGGCAACAAGGATTTTGATACCGATGCACAATATAGAGTAAAGAGTGGAAAAAGAGGATTGTATAATAGATGCTACGGCATCACAGATGCCTAAAATACCTCAGTCTCTAGGTTACACCTTTCGACAGCTCCCCTTCCACAAAGCAATTCTATCAACTTATGGAGGAGATACCGACACCAAGGTGTCGCCCCTGCGGGGTTCGACTGCAGGCTTCGCCTTTCGCTCAGTATGACATTTCAGACTGTTTAGCAGTATAAAATTGGCTGATATTGTAGAATTTACGTGTATTATTTTCTAGGTATAGTTTTATCATTTAGTTTATTGCGGATGAGATACCGACACTTTGTGTCGCCCCTGCGGGGTTCGACTGCAGGCTTCGCCTTTCGCTCAGTATGACATTTAGACAATATATTGCTATAAATTGATAATATTTTAGTGCCGCGTTTACTTCCATTAATACATTTTTTCTTAAGCCCTCGCATTCCTTACACGGAGGAGCTATTTTTCAAAGATTAGATACCGATGCTAAAGTATATCCCATAGTGGTTCTTTGTTAGCATAATGCGGATGAGATACCGACACCAAGGTGTCGCCCCTGCGGGGTTCGACTGCAGGCTTCGCCTTTCGCTCAGTATGACATTTCAGACTGCTTAGCGGTATAAAATTGGCTGATATTGCGGAATTTACATGTATTATTTTCTAGGTAAGGTTTCATCATTTAGATTATTGCGGATGAGATACCGACACCAAGGTGTCGCTCCTGCGGAGTTCGACTATAGGCTTTGCCTTTCGCTCAGTATGACATTTAGACAATATATTGCTATAAATTGATAATATTTTAGTACCGCGTTTACTTTCATTAATACATTTTTTCTTAAGCCCTTGAATTGAGTGACGCATGCGAGCCTGATTGTGACGTTGGAACAAGCCTGAAGATTTGTAGGTGTGGTACACACTGTAGTGCAAACAAGAATTGCGTTGTTAGACTTGCACCCGCCCGTCATATAACGCCGTAAGTGTTGTCTACGAGGGGACCATCATCAATAAAATGCTATTGTCGCATTTATTATAAATAAAGATAGAAAAAGGCATCACCTAATTATACAAGGTGATGCCATAAATTTCGTTTGTTAATTATCAAGTACTACTCATTTGCTACTTCTACTAGTGAACCACCATCCATTGCGTATTCACAAATCAAAACTCCGTTAGAATCATATACTTTAACATTTGAAGCGGTATTGTACACTTCTGAAGGATCGATGATTGCATTGTTATCTGAATCAACAGCATCAAAGGTTACATTGCCATAAATCAAGCCCTTGTAATACAATGCAGTATTGGTTGAGTCGTCAGAATAAGTGCAAGTAATCAATTTGACAGTCCTTGAATCCCAAACAGAACCTTGTGCGGAAGTGGGTGTTATTTCCTTACCCTCAGAATCATACTTAACAATAAAGTAAATGTATATGTCATAATATCCAAGTGTGTTACCTGTGCTATAATCCTCATAACAAACACCGTTATCTATATCGAAATTACGTGTTCCGCTTGTTCCATATGTGTAGGAGTCACCGTTTTCAACAAGTATACCGCTACCTCTTCCGACAACATTTTCCGAAGCGTCAATTGTTAACGTTGACGATAGCGAGGTTTTGTTTTCAGTGGAAGTACTATAAAAGTTTGCTCCCTTATATGTTCCCATATAGATGCATGGCTCTTTCCAACCACAATATATTGTTGTAGATTCGGTGATAGAGGTTGCACTAAATGCTGTGGTCAAGGTGCTATCGGTATACCAATTATCAAACACCTCGCCGTCCTCGGCTTGTTCAGGCTTATAGCTTGTTAAGGAGAAAGTATCTCCCGATCCAACGTATACAACTTTATTCTCATATCCATCTTTTACATATACGATTGTTATAGTGAGTGCTTCCTCCCACTTTGCAACTAAGGTAACATTGGAAGTTACTGCGAAGTAGGAAGTAATTAAGGTTTGAGTTTCATCGTCCTTTAAATACCAACCACGATATATGTACCCATCAGCTTTCAATGTTGGACGATGTCCGTAGTAGCAATTTTCACCGCTCTCATAGGTTCTGGACTCCGGTGTTTCACCATATGCGGTTTCAAAGGTAAGCGTATACACTTCCACCCACTTCGCATAAACAGTTACATCTTCGGTAGGAGTAACAGCGGTTATAGATGAGGTAAGAGCAGATGAATTGTACCAACCCTTGAAGTTAAAGCCGTCATAGGTGGGTGCGTAGCTACTCAAGCTAAACTCAACATTCTTGTTTACAGAAATGTCGTCCATTGTGCCCTTTCCGTCAAGGTCAAAGCTTACATTAACCATAGGCTTATTAATAGAATAAGTCTTTGTGTCAACGTCAATAGTTAATTCATAGTAAACCTTAGAGCCACTCTCTGTCATATACATATCGTATGTGTACGAACTGCCCTCTGCAGATAGGGTTACCGAACCGGTGTTTTCACCAATCTTTGCTGTACCGGTTCCCGATAAAATAAGGTCTTGAGCACCATCTAAGGTATATGTGCCTTGAGTACCGTCAAGAGGTAACATGCTCGTACCGTCACCGCTCTTTGCAAAATCACCAAGCAAATTGCCTTCCAAATCATAAACCTTTAAGGTATTTACTGTAATAGTGCTGCTTGCATAAAGTGCCGTTGCAGTAACTATACTCTCAACATCTGTAACAATTGTTACCTTTTGAGCTTTATTATCGGCAATGTAAAGAATAAAGGTCTCGCTAATATCACCTTTTGTAACAGTTACGTCAATCAATCTGTTAAGTCCGCTACCCCAGACAAATTGCATTGTATTAGAAACACTTGCACCATCATCGGTTACAGAATCAACGCCTTTAAACATAACATACAAGTCATTCTTCATTTCACTTCCGCCGGAAGAATAGTTGTATATCAATATTCCGTTATCGCTGTCATAATATGCCCAATAGTTTCCGAAATACAGAATACCTGTAGTTTCATCATAGTCGGTTGCTGTTTTACCATTTATTCCGGGGCCGCTTGTTACCTTTCCGTCGGCATCTATAACAAGATCGCTTCTAGAAGACAAGTTACCCTTGCCAACCGATTGATTCCAAGCTTCAAAGCCCTTATAGGTTCCCATTAAGGGTGACGCATCCTTCCAATCACAGTAGATAGTCATATTCTCGGAAATAACACCCGGAGTATATACAGAGTTTTCCGTTTCACCATTGTCGGTAGACAAATACCAGTGATCGAATGCTTTTCCGTCCTTATAATCGGGGGCAACGGGGGCAACGGTATCACCTACTGCATAATCGAGAACCACATTATCCAAGCCGTTACCATATACTACTGTAAGAGTTACTTTTGCATCCCATTTTGCGACAAATACGACGTCTTCCGTAGGTGTGTAAGGACTTGAAATCAAAGTCTTACTTGCATCGCCTTGAACATACCAACCACGGAATACATGAGTATCGCAGGTTAAATCGCCAGGCAAGGTTATTCCGATGTTCTTATTTGTGGAAATATTCTCAACACTGTCATAATCTGTTACATAACTTACGCTAACAGAGGGTACTACCATTGTATAAGTTCCGTTTTCCTTGTCAAGTGTAATAACTGCATATTTAACATTGTTACCGTCGGAATCCTTAAAGTATACCTCGAATTCGTTATCATTTTCAGTTGCAGTATATGTTCCGCTTTCACTCTCGAAGGAGGCAGAGTTAATACCGTCAATTGTCAATGTACCGTTATCTCCCGTGTATTCTCCTTGATATCCGTCAAGAATAACGAATTTTGCATTGGAATTCTTACCGTAAGTAAACAATGTTTCTCCGTTCTTGGAAATATAAACGGTTGAGGAATTATTGCAAGCGTCACCTACAACCAGAGAATTTCCGCCGGCATCGGTAAAGCTCACGTTTGCATATACTTTAGCCTCACTCATAAAGAAATTGGTGGTAGTAGTTCCGTTATTATAGCTGAACATCCATTCCTTTCCGTTGAGAGTGGAAAGACGCTTACCGCTAACAACAGAACTTGTTATCTCGCTAGTGGAAGGTATGAACGCATAAACGGTTGAACCGAAATCGGTTGCACTGTTCAATGCAGAAATTGCAGAAGCTTCTGTAGTATAACTTACATAACCCCTAAAGATGATGCCTGAGTCACTCTCTAAAACACCCCAGTAATAACGAGTTCCCGAAGTTACGGAAGAACCACCCCAACTCCAACTGCTACTAGAAGTATAGCTATAATCCTCTTTTATAAGGACGGTGAAATTATCTTCGTCTATCCAACTAATTGTTAAAGTGCTTCCCGGATATATAGGAGCAGAGGTGGAGTCTCCGACAACACTCGCAATACCTTGAGAATTGGTTTGAATCTTATATACGTCACCGGTATAACTTACTCCGGGAGAAGAATATGCCAATATCGAAATAATACGATACTCATTATTCTCAAAGGGATATGACTCTCTCCAGCTTGCATTTACCGTTGCAGTACCTGTTACTATATAATCGGCTGTAACCTCTACGTCACCGATAAACCAACCGATAAAGGAATGGCCACCTCTTGTAGGAGAAGCGGGCAATAGGTCGCCTATTGCCTCTGCTTCTATAGCATTTACAATTATGTCATCTTCACCGTTTCCTAAAACAAATGTTATTTGATAAATATCTTTTGGCTTGGGTTCGTTACAAACGGAACAGAATCCTTCTACATAATTATGACTGCCATACTCGCCAACCTCAAAGGTTTCACTTCCCATGGCACCGCAATCGGGGCAAGATTTGTAATATGTTGCCTTTGAAATACAGGTTGCAGAGTTAGCAAGATATTTATCAGCTACAACTTCTTCGCTGAATACACAGCTGTGAGGAGCAACAAAGTTTTCACAAGATACTGTCGCACCATTGTAGAATGTATATACATTAGAGCTAAAGAATGTTCCCTTAGCAAAGGTTATTGTATTTCCGGATATACTTCCAAGGAATGTTTTTCCTATATCGGATCTACCAGAAATTGCACTTGTAATTGTAAATACCATATCGGTACCATTTACAACACAAGTGGTATTAAAATACCAAGACGAGCCACCTTCCCAAAGAACAGCTGTGTCATCATCACCGAAAGTTAAGGTTAAATTATGATCTGCTTCATCGTAAGAATTGTAATACTTACCGGTAAATACAAGCCCTGATAAGGATAAATTTACAGACCACTTTGCATATACCGTTGTATTGCTGTCAACTGTATCTCCGAGTACAGATGTGAATGCTGAGTCAAGATACCAACCGTCGAAGTAATAACCATCCTTGTCTGTAATAAAAGCGTTCAAGTCGTCAATATTGATAATTCCCTCGTAAGCGTTATAAGACTGAGCATCTCCGTTATTTGTCATTACGGTTACTACATAGTAGGGTTGATCTCCATTACAAACGGTACAAACGTGATCTACATAACTGTGAGGACCGTATTCGGTACCGCTAAATGTGTCTGTTCCTGCCTTGTGACAAATCGAACAAGACTTATAGTAGGTTGCGTATGCGCTACAAGTTGCAGCGGTTGCAATAAATCCGTCTGCAACTACAGCTTCATAATTATGAGTATGATTTGCTTCATAAATTAGGAAGTTTTTAATAATAGCCATATCGGCACCCGTATTGGTAGAGGAGTCCTTTTGATACTTCAATACGATTACATCACCTGCATTTAAGGTTTCACTATAGGAGAAGAAGTAATCAATACCGTTATCGCTACCACCAGCTGTAGCTTTGGTAGAGCCGTTGATAGAAATGCTGAAGTAGTCCCATTGTGTTGCTTTTTCGGACTCACAAGCGTATTGGAAGGAAATCACCATTTCGGTGTAAACCTCAATTGTAATCGTGGATTCACTGCTTGATTTGTTGTAATTTCCGCTTGTCCATACATCGCCGGTTCTATCCCAAGGATATGTGGATGAATCGGTAATTGTGTAAGGCTCATGCTCAACGTACTTAGCATAAATAGTTGTGTCACTATCAATAGTGGTCATATCTACCGAGGTTTCTAAAGCTTCATCGGCAAACCATCCTTGGAAAAGTTTTCCGTTTGCATACATTATCTTGTAGTCATCTAATGATACATGTGCACCTGCATAGAATACATGAGTTTCACTGGAAATCTCATTTCCGTATACAATGGTTAAGGATACTTTATCAAGCCACTTTGCAACAAATGTTATATCGCTTATAGGCGTATACTCGGAAACAAAAGTTTCAGACTCGTCACCTTGAACAAACCATCCCATGAAATAATGGGTATCATCGACTAAACCACTAGGTAATTCAATTTTAATGTTCTTATTGAAGCTTCCGCCAACAGCATTATCATAATCTGTTTCGAAGCTAACGTTAACCATAGGCTTTTCAGCGGTGAATGAACTTCCGTCCAACGTAAATACATAGTAGTTAACCTTGTTAGAATTGTCATCTAAGGTATATACATCAAAGGTATCACCGGCTTTAGCATATGTTCCGTGCAATGAACAATCGTCACAGGTAAAACTGCCAACACCGTTAAACTCTATGCTGTGATTAGCACCGTCAATAGTACCTGTATATGTTCCATGATAGCCGTCAAGATCGACAAATTTACTTCCGTCATAACCATATTCTGCAATAATATCACCATCTGCATCTTTAACGGTAAGTCTTGTCAAACCGGTTGTTGAGAAGTCAAACTTTTCATTGCTTTGGTTATAGAAAGATACGTTCATATACACTACATCATTGTTGTAGAATATACCGTATTCCTCATCACCGTTTACATATAAGATAGGCTTAGTCTTATTGCTATTCCAAGCCGCTAATGTCTTAAAGTTAGAGTTCGTAAACCGTGACTCGGAAGGAATTAAGAACCAAACGCTTGTATAGCTTTCGCTATCCGAGGAAGTATTGATTACAATAATACCCGATTCAAAATCAATATATCCGTAATGCGTCTTGGTCGTCAATTCAGAAGAGCTTTCATAGGAATATACTAAAGAAATCTTGCCACTATCAGAATCCAATACATTCAATTTTACAGTAGCATTTTTATAGCTTGAATAAGAGGCAAATACAGTTCCGTCAGGTGTCGCGATCCCCTTTCTGTCAAAGGTCAAAGCACTGCCGGAAAGTGTGTTCGGAGATGTTGAATATCCATAGAATCTTGCACCATAATATGAACCCATGTAAATGGGAGGATTTGTCCAAGCTACATAAATAACCGTATTTTCTGTGATAACAGAAGGAGTGTATTCCTCGCTTACGGTTGCACCATCGTCATTTGACAAGTACCAGTAATCAAACACTTTTCCGTTCTCAAGCTCCGGCTCAACAGGTGCTGTTGTATCCCCTGCACCATAGTAAAGAACAACTGTATCTAAACCATTGCCGTATACTACTGTTAAAGTAACCTCAACATCCCAGTAAGCGATAAGAGATACGTCTTCGGTAAAGGTATACTCTGTATAAATAGTATCATCGCCTTCTAGTTTCCAACCACGGAATACATGGTTATCAGCTGTAAGAACAGGTAATACGGTATTAACATTTTTATTTGCTTGAATATCGGAAGGAACCCCGTCATCGGGAACTACGCTTGAAGAGAAACTTACATTTACCGAAACTTTATTATAGGTAAATCCGCCATCCGATAATGTGAAAATGTAATACTCTGTGTTAACATCGTCTACGACAACGTATGCTTCAACAGAAGAATCGTCGATTGCAGTATAGTTACCACTCTTATCTCCCCATACAAAGACGCCGTTACCCTTGATAACAAGGGCAGATTCTCCGTCAAGAGAATATATTCCGAAAAACTCATCGGGAATCATAGGTGCTTTTGCACCGTAAGTATCTGTTTTTGCTAACGAAGCAACTGTCTTGGGTGCAACTAACGCAAACACCTTATCTCCACTACCGTTGTAAACCACAACGCTATCGGAATCAGGAACATCGGAAACACTTAACTCTTCTCCCTTTGCATTCTTAAATACAGCATTTACTAAAAGTATATCGCCATAATAGAATATGGTAGTATTCTCGCCATAGGCTGTAGTCATTGTTATAAATTGAGCACAGTTTTTTACAGTACTTTCATTTCCCTGCAAAGGAGCATTTACGCCCTTTTGTAGGGTAACCTTTCCGTCTTTAGCCAGATCCTTGCCAAATACAGCATAGTCGTATCCGCTTTCGCTTATAAGGTAAACGATTATTTCCCCGCCTTCGTCAAAGAGGAAGGTATGTTGTTTAGAGCTACTATCAATCCATAGTAGTTTTCCGTCAGCATAGGAAACAACGTTTCCGCTGTAAGTGCCGCTAATCTCACCATTAACAGAAATGGTTAAACTCTTAGAGGAGCCGTAGCAATATCCTGCATTCCTTAAGAAACTTCCTGTATAACTACCTACATACGCAGGAATGCGTTCCCACTTTGCAATAACCGTAAGTCCGGTATCTTCGGCACTAATAATTGCTTCATCATCAACAATAATGTCGCCTTCGTCAATCATACCGTTAGCATTCATATCGATATACCAGCCAATGAAATAATATTCATCGCTTTCACCGATACAAGCTTCAAGATAATCACCGATTGCATCCCCCTCTCCGAGGTAAATAACGGATACGTTACCATAACTATTGATAATGTTTACAACAACCTTATCTGCCCAAACAGCAGTAACCGTGATATCCTCTGTAACAACATATGAAGAAGAAACAATGGTTCCGTCTGCTAATGCCCAACCCTTAAATGTCTTTGTCATTGTATTATCCATTACAGGAAGGCTGGGAACGATATTGATATTATAGTCGCCCGCATCAGGTGCCGTTGTACCATCCTCGTTTGATACAAAGATAATACGTGCAGTAGGATATACAATAGTATAGCTTGCTCCGTTGAGTGTGATTTGTGCATATTCTACATTTACCCCATCTACAACGACATAAGCATCTAAGGTGTAATCACCGAGTGCCACGGTGTAGTTACCTATCTTGTCGCCTAATACAAAGGTTCCTAAACCTGAAACAACAAGAGTATTATCTCCTTGTGTATAATATCCTGCGTATTGGTCAAGAGAAGCGAACTTCTTTTCAACCTTTCCAAAACGTGCGATAACCTCGTCACCCTTTGAAATAATGACTGAATCAGAATTATTTACAGAATCTGCACTGAGAGCGTTGCCGCTTAAGTCACAAACGCTAACACCAAAGTAAACATTATTATCCGATATATAAATGGTTGTACCCTTATAGGAAATTACAAATATCCATCCTGCTTGGGAATCAAGCTTACTGCCTTTATAATCATCGGAGCTTACTGCCTCAACATTTGCCTCTGTAGGTACTAGCATAAAGGCACTTGCTCCAACCTTGAAGCTAGCAGTTGCGTCAGGCATTTCTGTTAAGGAATACTGTGCTCTTAAGATAATTCCGCTTTCGCTATCAACAAGAGCTAAATAGTATCTTACACCCGAAGTTGTCGAAGAAGATGATGAACCCCAACCTTCGTCGTCATCGTCAGAACTACTGTCAGAAGTATAGCTATAGCTTTCTACAATGTACGCTAAGCCTTTTGCCTTATCCAACCAAGCAAAAGAAAGTGTACTACCGGGATAAACGGGTGCAGATGTATTTCCGCCAACAACAATTGCTATACCCTCATCATTGGTTGCGATGTTATAATCAACGGTAGAATAATTGAGTGCTACACCGCCATTGGTTGTATAAGCATAACGATAATTTTTGTTAGCGAAGCCTGAATAATCTGCCCAACCTGCCTTTATCGTTATAGAAGAGGTAATAGGAGTGTTAGCAGCAAATGCATTGCCCTCTACTAACCAACCCAAAAATCTATTATTTTCTAGAGTAGGAGCAGAAAGTAATGCTTCATCCAATAAAGAGTTAGCCTCAACATGGAAAATGGTTGCATCACTTCCGTCGTTTTTGTCAATAGCAACCTTGATCTTATTACAAATTGTACATACTCCGTTCTCATCAGTGTGCGTGCCAATTTCGCCACAAGTGAAGGTTTCTTCACTCTTAACGTGACATACGGAACAGGATTTATAATAAACTGCAGGGCTTTGACAATTTGCACCGCTTGATAGGGTATCATCACTCACGATTTCAGCAAATGTATGGTTAAGCTTTGCAATTGATAAATCGGCAATTTCAACGTTATCTGCATCAAAATGTTTTCCGCAAAGAGAACAGTCCTTATGCCCTTTAACACCCTCTTTGCTACAGCTAGAGGAAACCTCATCAACCCAAGCACCGAAACTGTGTGCAGAGGCATTTTTTGCAATAACTAGGTCTACTATTTCTATTCCGTCGTTATCGAAATACTTTCCGCACAATGTACAATCCTTATGTGCCTTAACACCTTCTGCCGAACAGGTTGCAGACACTTCGTCAACCCAAGTGCCAAAGCTATGTGCGGAAGAATCCGTTGCAATAACTATACTATCCAATTCCTTTCCATCTGCAGAAAAATTCTTTTCACATCTTGAGCAGGTCTTATACTCAACATGTCCGTCAGCAATACAGTTAGCATCAACCTTTGCATGAAGTTCGCTAAAGTCGTGATCTAACGGATCTCCGTGAGAGAATACCTCACTGCTCTTTTCACCGCAAGCACAGCTTTTGTAATATGTAGCAGACTCCGTACAGGTTGCAGCACTTGCAAGATATTCGTCTGAAACCAATTCTCTCCAGATATGTCCGGTTGCAGGAATTTTTATCTCCACTGTACCATATTCCGAAGTATAGATCTCTTTTCCATCGGCAGACTCTGTAGCATCCACGATGTTCACGGTCCATACTTTGTCATCAGTGAGACTAGGAATACTAACACTTTCTTTTTCGCCACAGTCAGTACATACCCTCTCGGCAACTCCCTGTTTATTTGCTTCCGGAGTCACTGTTATTGTCCAATCACCAAATGTATGAGTATGGTTACAAGCAACTAACAATGACAATGAGCATAATACCAATATGAGAGATACCAATATCAGTGTCACTTTCTTTCTCATAGTTACATCTCCTTTTATTATTTTTTATTGAGCATATTAAACTCAAATACGGCTCAAGCCTTACTTAAAACCGTTATCAGTTGATTATATTATCCAATATAATTCATCTTTTTTTATTACAATGAATAGGTACATTGACCTAAACTACTCTATATAGTCCCACAAAACAGTAAGTCCTTCTTCAAGATCGCCCCAAGCGTTGACCTTTACAAATACCGATTTTCCGCTAAAGAGTATTTTGAGTATTGCACCCTTCTCGCTAATCTCCATGTCGTTCAAGACAACCACTTCACAAAGCTCACCAAAGCTTCCCATATTAAAGATAGCATAAGTCTTCAAATCACCGTTGATATACTCTCTTAACAACAGCTCTTCGCAACCTATTGCTTTTATTGTTCCTCTTGTAAAGAAATCCGTAAGTCTTGCATCTCCTTGAACACTTATTCTGAATAAGCCATCGGATATCAACGTACCTTGTATGATCGCCTTCTTACCGTTATTTGTAGCAACGGAAATAAAACCGTTTTGTGTTCTTGTAACAAATCCGATATATTCCACACCATCGGCTGTTAGCTTTACCCTTCCGTACTCATCGATAATAAGGTATGCACCCGCTGTGGAGGTTGGAGAATAACGTCCGATAATATCTTCGATGCCCTCGTACTTAGGTATTATCCTCACTGCGTAATATGAAGTCACTTCTTTATCACCGACAGGCAAAGTTATGGAATATTGATAAAAGCCTTCCTCGCTAAACTTTATGGTATTAGTTTTAACAACACTTTTCTTTTGTTCAATGGTCAATTCGCCATCTTTTGTTACTATCTTAATCGAGTTAAGAAGTTCATTTTTGGCAGTTGCGGAACTACCTGCACCTACCATGTTATCACCAATAATTACAATGGCTCCATCTGTAATAAATGCATTTTCAAACACTTGTCCCGAATTATTATCGTTTTTTTCCGTTATTACATTCCCGAAATCGTCAAGGAAGAATGAAGATATCCCGTCCTCGACCTCCTTTGCAATTGCTGTCTTATAAGAAAGGTCAATTTGACTTCCGAAAACAGTATATTCAAAGGAATACGTAGTATAACTACTAGAATCGAAGCACACAACACCCGTTCCATAACCATCGAAGAAATAGTATACACTATCTAAAACGAATTTTCCGAAAACCACATCTTTATTTAATGGTACAAAAGTGGAATTCGTCAAGTCAAGCAAATATTTATAGGAATAAAAATTACCCTCATTTCCACTATAATCATAAATCAACAGAGTGCTTTCAGAAGAATTGAAACCACCGTTTTTCATCGCCCCTATATCCACCTCGGATACCCAAACGGAGCTACCGACAATATATGAAATGCGACCGATCGAGGACACTCTAAGGGTTGCGGATTTACCATCAACGACTCCCTCAAAGGTCTTTCCGAATATCTCACTGTTTTTGTTTACATTCTCCGAGTCGGTTACCTGCCCTTCGGTTTTCCTTGAAAGCTCAAAGAAATAGGTCTTATCCTCATAAACAAGATAGCTTTCGCTTCCTGCGATAAACGATGTACCATCGGCAAGTTCACATTCGCCATAGGTTGCAGAGTAAATATAGTCATTATTCATGTGCGACAAAAAGTCTGTCTTCATCGCAATCCACTTGGTTTCACTTCCGTCTACTCTGGTAAGCTTAAAGGCATCAATAGAATAACAGGGTGCATAATCATATTCTAAAACATAAGATTTCTTTTCATTGATAATCAATCTTTGATCTATAGACCAAACCGACTTATTGATATACAAGAAGGGGCGATAGCTATCACTGAAATTGAAGTTGTTTTTATTTATCGGATTAATAAAGGCTATTCCGTCAGAGAATGTAGCCTCATATTCCCAATTCGATAACTTAAGATATAAATTGCCGTTTTCAAGTGCTTTTAGCTCGGTAACGTTAACTCCCGCAATTTTCAAGGAATCAAAGGACAGGAATTCCATATTACCTATCTTTTTAGAGCTGACTGCATCTGTAGATACATATCCTTCATCGTCTATTTCCTCTTCAACGGCTATAGTTCTCAATGCTGTTTCGTATATTCCTAAAACATCACGATCTAAAACAGTTAAAGTTGCACTCTTCTTTATACGCTCGTATTCAATCTCGAGGGTATATACTCCCGCTACATCCAGAGAATATACTCCGCTTACACAGGACTTATCATAGTCTACGGCAATTCCGTTTGAAAAAACTTTAAACATATCATAAGGATATACGTTGTCTCCTGTAAACGCCACTATATCCTGTGTTTCTATATCTATTGTCGATTGTATCCTTATGTTATACTTAAGCTCTATAGGTGCTGCATTTACACCGTTTACATAAACTTCAATGATTACTTCTTGCTCCGCAGGATTCGTAAAATCGACGGGCTCGGAGATACATTTAACATAACAGGAAATAACGTCAACAGAATTCGGATTCTCGACGAAAGCTTGTTTCTTCCCGTTTATAGTAACACTAAGA
Organism: uncultured Christensenellaceae bacterium; assembly: GCA_964561145.1. Lineage (GTDB taxonomy): Bacteria > Bacillota > Clostridia > Christensenellales > CAG-1252 > RUG14300. The sequence continues at coordinate 54,926 of CAZLNZ010000006.1, read as the reverse complement.
TTGCTATAAATATTATAGCTTTCGGTTCCCTCTACCAAAACCACGCTTTCCTCTTTAACGCTTGCCTCATATTCATTCTCGACCACGATATATGTGATACTCTTTGAATACTCTTCAAAGGCAACAGGCTTTGTAAGTGAAAAGGTGTTTTCGTTATATTTTACCGTCAAGGTTGCGATATACTCTCCAACCTCGTCAAAGTTTACAGACTCGCAATCGACATACTTATCTATTGCCTCAAAGCGTACTCCGTTTATCTGTAAAAGAAAGTCATCGGCAAAAGCATAAGTTTGCTTATCGGTACCTTTTCTTATCGTAACGACACTTTTCGGCGTTTCTATCAATACCCCACGCTTAACTTCGACAGTAGCTTTATATTCGACTCCGTTAAACAAAAGGGTAATTGTATTTATGCCAAGTGATTGATAATCGACCTCTCCCGATATCATATCGATTGTGACAGGTATTATTTCTCCTGCCTTGGTTATCTCAAATAGACTTGTCAAATCAAGATAACCGCTATTAGGATATACGACAACACTCTTTGCGTTAACCTCATAATCGGGCTCGGCTACAACGTTAATCTTTATAGATTCGGTATAGTCATCTTCGGAAATTGTATACTTATAGGTAACATAAAAAGAATCGCCTATTGTTTTTCCCGACTTTTCCGAGGAATCCAGAATGCCCTTTTCCTTTGAAGTTATTACACCGTCAACATATAAATTAAAGAGAGACAAATAGTCATAATTATCTACAACTTCAAAAGGAATCGAAAGCTCTTGATAAGCTTTATAAATAACACAAGTTGCCTTTCTATCTACAAATATCTTTAAGGTCTTGCTCTTTCCTCCCTTTGTCACTGTATAAAAATACTCTCCCTTTACCGTGGATAGGTTTGTCGATACCATACTCTCGGTAACAGATATTGAATCACCGTCTTTTGTAACCTTAAAAAGAGAGTTAAAATCATATCCCTTTACCTCTTCGTCAAAAAGGGAAACCTCGTCAACTAACAGTTCAACATCATATACCGGGGGAAGAATCGTAACCTTGACACTTGCAACTTGATCTTCATAGGTACAAGAAACAGTCCCCACTCCTTCCTTTGTGGGAAGCTTGGATATGTCTATATATGAAGGTAAAACGGTCTTTACAAGAGAACCGCTTCTTATTTCAAAAAGCTTTGTGAAATCATAAGAAAAGATTTCCTTCTCCATAAGTTCCACAGAGTCTTGGAGAGGAGAAAGTGTGTATACCGTTTCGGATGGAGTAGGAATATCGGGGGTGGGATTAATCGGTTCGGGATTATTACCCTCGTTATTACAGCCAACTGCCAAAACAAGTATCATGGTAATTGTCAATATTAAAATGATTTTTGCAAACTTTCTCATATATAGGTCCTTATAATTTGCAATAAGCATACTCCCCTTTCTTTTCGGGGAATATGCTTATTAGAAGGGTGTTTTTTATTGTTAAATCTTATTTGCTTAAAGTCCAATCACCTGTCTTATAGAAGTAAATCCAGAAATTCTTGGTGTGATTGTTTTGAATAACGATTTGAACATCACCTTTAATAAAGGTTACATAACGATCGGATTGTCCTGATTTTCCACCGGAAATATCGGTATTGCCTTCAGACAATGTATAACCGTATTTTGCCATAACTTCCTTCATCTTGTTATAGAGGTCTGCAAATAGTTCGTCATTAACCTTCATATTCTCGTCATAGATGTCGGTTTGAGTTGTTATGGATAAATACTCTAACCATACATTTTCAGCGGAAGTCTCTCTATCGTGATACCAAGGACCATGAGTGTTATCTCCGAAGATTTCAACAAAGGCTGCAGGGCTGATTAAATCGTTTTTAACAGCATCCTCACCGAAGATTTGAGTGAATACATAGTCTGCAGCGGCAACGTGGGTACCCTTGGAGCAATCCCAATCGGTTCCGTCATAGCATCCGTAATTATTGGTATGGTCGTTAGTGTGCAAATAGTAGTAGTCGGTAAGCGTAAATTCGTTCCAGCTATCGGGAATTTCACGCTCAACATAGTCCTCAAAGGTACCTGCGGGAAGCTCTGTGCTTCCTACATCGGAGAATGAAGTTTGATAATAACCTGTATAGGTTCCGTAGGTAATCGAGAAGGGAATTAACGTCGATACAATGTTTCCGTTTCCGTCGATGACAATCGTTAAGCTTTGGCTGATGCTCTCCTCTGCGTTCTTTGCTTCGTCATAACGTGCGATTTCACAAGCAACCTCACGGGAAATTGTAGAATCTCTTAAAACAAACTTATAAGAGATATTGCCGTACTCGTCCTCAGTGGAACCTGCAAATCTAAATATATTGGGAGAAAGATCGAAGGTAGGAAGTTTGTCAAACATAGAACCTGCTACATGCTTTTTACCTTGCATTGCGGTTCTGTATACCTTAACCTCATTTCCGTCATTGTCTATCTGTGTGCCTACCTCGTAAGCAGTAGCATTGAATACAAACTCCTCGTAATAGCCATCAAATTGCTTATAACCGCTGTGAGAAGTATGGTAAGGTTTTCCGTCAGAGGTATATGTGTACATACCCGTAGTAGCGAATAAAGCACCTTCCGCGGTTACCCAACCCTTGACACCTTCCTTTCCTGTTGCAGAAATATAGTCAACGGGCTTAGATACGTCAGTTGCATCTGCATAGCTATAATCATCGGAATCGGTTGTAGGCTTATAGGTATATGTTTCAGTTACATCAAAGGTATAATTTTTTGCATTGTTCATCTTTGCCAATGCCTCGGCAAGCTTATCGCCATATCTGGTCTCCTCGTAGGGAGCGGGATCGGCAACCTTTGTACAACCTACATTTGAAATCTCAAATATAGCATCGGTATAGGTGATGGTATCCGCATTATCCTGCTCGCTTGCATCCTCGATCTCATATCCTCCTTCATAATAGATAACTTCGGTTTGTGCCTTAATCTTCGTAATAACACCGTCTTCAACAATCAATGCAAAGGTATAGAAAGTATCAGAATTTCCAAGCATAGGAGTCATACAAATCGCAAGATAGGTCATCAAATATTGATCATCCATGCTATTTGCATCGAAGTTGTAAATATATGTATCGGGTTCGCTAGGATCATAGCTAAACTTGTTTACATTAAGATTTCCGAGATGGTTCCATAAATGTTGGGTATCCCATACCGAAGAAATGCTGTTATAGTCGGTTATAGTCTTTTGTGTAGCAACATTGTCCTTGTTGATATATACCTTATCGAAGGAGGATCCGCTTACACCGTCAGAATTGGTTACAATCGAGCTACCCTTACGATAGTAATACTCGATAACGTTCTGATTCTTTTCTTGAGCATACCAAGAACCATTCCATTTTCCGTCTTCCATCTCGATATAGGTCTTATACTCGTGTTTAGTGTTATTCGAGCCGTCATTACAGTCTTGGTAATAATCTGTTACGGTTCCCGAAATGGTTATGCTAGCATTACCCAATGCAGAAATCATATCAGAGGTTAATTCTCCAACTTGACCTTGAATAACGTCTGCCTTTATCAAAAGATTAACGCTTCCTGTAACATTAGAATCAACCGTAGAGGTGGCAACGATAGTTACATACTTATCAATGCTAGGTACATTCTTAACTGTAACCGTGCTACCATTGATTTCAACGGTCTCATCATCGTTCTTAACAGATAGTACATACCCGCTTCCGTCAGATACGTTTACGGTTATTACAGCACTTCCGTCAGATGTTAATATCGAAACATTGGAGGTAGCGGTAATTGTAAAGCTGGGAGTTGAATTAGCTTTAACCAAAATGCTTACACTATTAAAAATAGAAGGATTCTCCACTAGAGAAGCTGTTATTGTAACATTTTTATCTTGATCTGTTTTGCCTATCACGCTAATTCCGCCATCTGCATCAATGGAAATCAAGCCGGGTTCAGATACACTTATTTGGTAAGAGCTACCCTTCGATGTTGATACGCTCAAGCTAACTGAATCACCTTCGCTGATTTCAGCAGAACTAACGCTTATTGAAATCGTTTCGGCTACATCCTTAACATCATCGCAAGCAACAAGTGTTAATGCAACAGCCATGATTACGATAACGGAAATAGCAATTGTTAATAGACCTTTCTTTTTCATATTATTCTCCTAAAATATTATCTATCGAATAAATATACATTTATTCATTTTTAATCGCATAAAAAATACATTCGATTTATGCGATAATTAATTATAAAACATTGCACACCCGTTTTCCAAAAGATTTTAACCCCTTTTGTGAAAAAAATGTATTGTTTTATAAGATTTTTTTACAAAATGGTACATCACACCCTTAGAATACCAATATGTATTTTTTATACGTTTATGCACTCTTGGGATTTTTCCAAACATAGATTATCAAATCCAGACTATTATCCATGGGAAGAACGCATACATCGCCTAAAATGTACTCGCCGCCACCGTTCTTTTCAAAGCCCAAGGACTCCAAATAATTGCCGATTGCGTTAAGTGAAGAGTCTATGGTATAGTCTAAATCCAATGGAACGTCATAGTACATTATTATAGAGGGCTCGGCGTTAGTCGTTCCATACGGGATACGATAAGATGTCATACCAAAACCATACGTATCTCCCAAAACGTTACCAAAGAAGGGGAGATTCTCGGCAATATCTTCATCGTCAAAGAACTTTTTCAAATAAGCCAAGGCATTTACAGTTTCATCTTCACTTGTGGAGGAAGAATCTATTGAAACCTCTATGGTAAGCTCTTCCCAAGAAGTAGGTACATTACGCGTATCGAACTCAACCTCAACCCCTTCGGGTATTTCGGTTTCGTTGAAATCGCTATACGTTAATTCAACTACTCCATAAAGGGAACCCATATAATAATAGAAACAGGCACTTTGAATATAACCATCCTTTACAACAACGTATGGGGTAAAGCTGTCCGTGCTTGAGGTGTAGCCCTCGGTTGCGAAAATACCATACATATTAACATCACTGTTTCCTACACTATAATAGAAAGTTGATGCAACAGAACTCATAACGGAGTCAACATAATATGTAATGCTTCCATCCTCTTCATCCTTGTAATACTTGCGGAAAAGCTCGGCAGCGAAAGCAAAGCTTGGTTTAGCTTCACTTAGATCTCCATCGAAAGCACGATTTGCCGAATATCTGTCATCATCAATCGAATAGAAGGAGTTGTACAGACCATCCGACATCCTTTTGTATCCGTAGGTATTAGTTAAGTCATCGTTATGAACCTCTTTACCATAGGTATCATAGCTAACACTGAACGGAACGAAGTAATACAGATCATTGGTTATGTATTCGGTAAAGCCCTTTTCGGTATAAGTTGTCGATAAATAGGACTTTGTTATCTCCTTAAAGGTTAATTTATATGAATCTAATGCATGCATATTATCGATTGCGGTCTTAAGCTCGTCATGAATATCCTCGTGAGAGTACTTTGTTATCGTGGGAACCTCTACAGTTTCTCCTATTCCTACCGCTACAAACAATTCCTGAACAGCTCTGTAACCCTCAAGTATTTCATAATGATCTCCGCTTAAAGCATAAATACCTACTACTTCTCCGTCATCAATAATCAAAGAAAATTCCTTTGCCTTGAAATCATAAGGGTTAGCACTTGCCACCATTCTTTGAACAAGAGTTTCGTCTTTTCCAACATACTTGTATCTCCAGATTTCCTCGTCAAATATAAAATCCTCGACAGTCAATCCGACAAAGTTATTATATAAGCCGGAATCCTTCCACTTAACCTCATTGTCATTCTCGACCATTGGAGTGTAACTCTCCTCATTCATAAAGCTAACACTTACTTGACAAGCTAAATCATTGTACTTTTTATAGTAAAGAGCACTCTTCACTCCTGCGGAAGCATTTTCATATTCTGCATACCAGTTTGTGCCGTCTAAGGAAGTCTTGATAACGGTTGAATAGTTTGTTTCTAGCTTTTCAAAAAGTCCGATAGAATACACGCTAATGTTTATATATCCCTCAAAGCCTATCTTATCTTGATTCGCAACATAATCGAGCATAGCTTGAGTAAGCTCGGGGCGAGCTACAACTGTCATAATCTTTGTAGCACTTTTTTCATTGTTTGCAACGCTTGTCGCAGTGATTACTATAGTCTTATCGCCGCTTACCTCTTTAGCGGTGACTATACCGTTTTCATCGATACCGGCAAACTCACCACCCTCGGTAACAGCCCACACAACAGAGGTATCCTCTGCTCCACTAACATTCGCGGTAAGCGTAACGCTCTTTCCGCTTCTAACTTCAGAGGTGCCCTTAATTGCAACAGTGACACCGCTAAGATCAGGTGTCGGAACGACAGGCACATCCGGTTCTACGGGTTTTGTAGAGGGCGTATAGGTCAAACTCATCGTAGAGGGAGAATTATTATATCCCTCTGCCGTTGCTATAACGAAGAAGGTAAAACTCTCGTCGCTATTTCCCTGATATTGTGTTTCGCAAACGATATTCTTTACACCGTTAACGGTAACAATGTAACCGCTTGCATTTTCAACGGCATTCCATGTTATCAAGCCGGTATCACTAACTTTTAATCCTTTTGGTGCAGCAAGTGTTTCTTTTTCGGTAGAATTATCGCACGCAACAAAAGTCATTGTAAGCGACAAAGCCAATACCAAACAGATAAGTAATATAAATGATCTTTTTTCCATCACTTCACCCTCCTTAATAAGAATAGGTGTAGGTTACAACCAACGTTCTACCGCTATCTGCGGTGAATTCAGACGTAACGCTTTCCAATCTCTTTGAATTAAACACGCACCGTACAACGATATCCTCGGCAAAGCCGTAATCGTATATACCTAAAACCTTAGGTGCATTTTCTTTTTTTACTTTTAAGGTTAAAACGTCGTTTTTCCGTTCCTTGCTATCTATAAGCTCGTCGTTTAAGTCGAGCACAATAAGCTTGGATAAATCGGGATTTTCCACACTATCGTAAGTGGTATTACTCTCTAGTACAAAGCCGGAATTGAGCTTGGATTCTTCGGTTGCGATTTCAGCTTTTGTTTCTTGAAGGGTAACACTCTTTTTATAGCCGTAAACCTTTACTCCGTTATCGAAAACGCTAATATCAAAGGACGCTGCTTTGACGTCGCTCATAGAGTTTCCGAGAATATCCTTCTCGCTTTCCTTGCAGGCCCCAAAAACAACCACAAGGAAGGTGAGTATCAATATTAATGATATTATTACGCATGCATTCTTTATGTTATTCTTCATACGCTACTCCTTATATCGCCTTAATGGCAAAAGCAAGTCCTATTGCCAGTACGGAAACCATAACGGCAATACCCGCCACGATGTTATCGAAGGAATTGATTATCGGTCTTACCTCTTGCACTACGCTCTCTCTGTAACTATCATAAGAAGCTATCAATAGATCGTATCTCGAGGTATCTAACAGTGCCTTATCCTTAGGAAGTAAAGCATTGATGTCCGCTGCAACAGATCTCAATAACTCCAAATCCTCAACCTTAAACTCGGTGGGAAGGGAATCGATTCTTTCTTGAACAGCGATTACCTTTTGTCCGGCATCCTCAATCTTAAGCTTTGTAAGAGTTGCTTTTGCGTTTGTTACGCTCTCGACATATCCTTCCCAAAGCTCGGGATCGATTCCATATGACGTCGGATCTTGAGTTAATGCCTTATAGCAAGCCACTGCATTATTGATAAGATTTTCACTTGTAAGACCAATTACATTTAGAGCTTGAACCTTCTTTGCATAGGAAATAAAGTTAATCATGTTCTTCTCCATTGCAACATAATTGCTTCTCATTGCCTTATCAACACTACCAAAATAAGCTTCGTACACAATACTATCGTAGCCTGTAATGTCGGCATTAGACGGCAATACCATCGAAATTGGTTCCTTCTTGCCTGCTAGATCAATAAAGTTATAGTAGTATAATTCAAATCCGAAGAGGTCGAAGCTATTATGTAGTAAATCATAACCGGGATCGGTTTCGGCAAGTTCGGAGCTACTATTATAGTAATCCTCAAGGGCAGGTGCTGTAACAGATTTAAACTCGACGGTGCTCAGTTTACTGTATCCATAAAAAGCATAGTTTCCGATAAGTCTTAAGCTATCGGGAAGAGTTATTACCTTTATATATTCATTCTCGTTACCGGCATATCTATCTATACGATAAGTTCCTTCGTCGACAATCAAGGTCTGTGCTTCACGTCCTGCAGGAACCGAGGTCAATTGCATATATCCCGACTTCATTTTTGTATACAGTACTCCGTTGTTCAGATATGCAAAATCATTTATTGTACCGGTTGCAGAATGCTCCGGTGTATAGAAAGTCTTTAGGGACTTGCATCCTAAAAATGCCTCTGTTCCGATACTTTCCAAATTCTTTGAGAAAGTGAAATCCGAAAGTTCCGCATTGTTCTGGAAAGCAGATACACCGATAGATGCCAAGCTCGCTCCGCTAAAGGATTTAATATTAGCATTTTGGAAGGCATAATCATCGAGCACTGTCAGTTTATCGGCGATCACATCACCGCTTAATCCACTCGACTCAAAAGCACCCCACCCGATTTTTTCGACATTGGATAAATCAACATAGGTTAATGAGCTCGTTTGAGAGAAGGCAAGCTCTCCGATTTCCTTTCCGCTAAACTCAACCTTCGAAAGCAGGGAACAGCCATAGAAAGTATATTGTCCTATATTTTTGATTCCCGAACCCAGCTTTGCCGAGGTAAGGCTTTCACAGTATGTAAACATGAAATCACCGAAATCAACAACCGAATCGGGAACAACAACGCTTTGCAATGCAGAACAGCCGATAAAGGCACCGTCACCTAAAGAAGTTAAGGTTTCAGGAAGATCGATCTTCTCAATTCTCGGTGCTTGGCTATACTGCTCATAACGACCGAAAGCACCCTCACCTATTACTTGTACGTTTTCAAGGGTTACTTTTGTCAAAGAACTGCAATCGGCAAAAGCATAGGAGCCTATTTTTGTTACATGCGGAATATTTGCCTCATACAACGAAGAACAACCATAGAAAGCTTCATTGGAAATAACAGTGCTTATTTTTGTCAGATCGATGTTCTTAAGATTCGCATCGTTTGCAAAACAGGATTGACCGAACCTAACTCCGCCTTGCTCCGGCATATTTACAGTTATTAAGGATAAGCACTTTTGGAAGGCACCCATTCCGAATTTGGAATTAGCTCCGATTGTAACTTGTTCCAAGGAGGATTGGAAGAAAGCACCTTCACCGAATTCGCCGTTTGCTCCCAGAACTATTTCCTTAAGAGAAGTGTTTGCGAAAGCGTAATCATCCATTTTAAGAACCTTGTCGGAATTCTCCACCTCAACAAGCTTTTCGGCACCGTTGAAGGAGTGTTTACCAAGTTCTACGCCCTTTTTGTCGGGGAATACTATTTTACTTAACGTCAAACAATTGGCAAAAGCATAATCGCCTATTATCGTTTTATTATTAGTTATGGTTAAACTGTTTATTGTAGCACCGGAGAAAGCTCCGTCCTCAATATATTCTACTCCCTCGTCGATTACAAGATCTCCGAAGTCGATGCCAATGGATGCAAGAATTATCGATTTGCCGTCCTTGGAAATTAATAATCCGTTGTCGGAAGAGGAATACCACATATTGTCTTCACTTACTGTAAAGCTGCTCAATGCGGTGTCTTGGAACATTGCGCCGTTTGTCGAGGACAGGTGGGTATTTGCCTTAAATACAAGCTCGCTTAGGCTTTCACATTTATAAAAAGCATAAACATCGATACTCACATCACAATCGGGAAGGATAAAAGTTTTAAGGGCAACATCATTATAAAAAGCTTGCTCACCTATCGACTTAAGCTCGCCCTCTATTGCAAAATCTGTCAATGCCTCGCAACCCGAGAATGCACCGTTTTGAATACCTTCGAGATCATTTTTTAGGATGACTTTTTTCAAATTGACACAGTTCGCAAATAAGAAAGCGGGAATATAGGTTCCTTTATTATAAATTGTAACCTCTTCAACTCCGATATCAACAAACATTGCTTGTGCAAGTTTTGTATGCTCGTTGATTATTAATTCCTTCAAGTTTGTACAATGGCGGAATGCGGTATCGCCCGTGTTGCGCAATGATGACAAGTCTGCTTTAGACAATGAGGAACAACCGTCAAAGGCTTTTGAACCTATTGCATAAACCTTAGATAAATCTACATTATCAAGCTTAACACAACCCTTGAAGGCTTCCCTTCCTATGACTTGAACATTCTTAATATCTATTTCTTCAAGTTTTACATCATTATAGAATGCACATTCCCTTATATACTTAACCGTATCGGGAATAACTACAGAACGTAAACCCGAGCAATTATAGAATGCGTATTTTTGAATATCCTCAACACCGTTGGGAATGACCACTGAGGTAACAGAGGTATTTGTTGCAGGTATTTTATTTGCATCATAGTCCTCCTCTGTAAGCTCTATAGTATTATCAGTCGTATACAAACAGAAGGCATAGGCACCGATATAAAGTATACCTTCATCGTCGGGTATTACAACATCGCCACCCAATCCCTTGTAGGCAATAAGGCTACGATTTTCAATTACAAACTCATTCTTGATGGTAATTCTAACCCTTGCCATCAACGAAGAACCCTCTACTCTTAAGACAATAGAGGTTGTGCCCTCTTTAAGCCCTGTTACTTCGCCCTCTTCATTTACCGTAGCAACCAACGGGTTTGTTGACTCGAAACTTACTTTATAGTTGTCGGCAACATACCACGGCTCTATATCATAGAAGAGCTGTATCTTCTCACCGGGGTAGAAGGAGATTCCATTCATTGCAGAGATGAATTTCCTATCCCCTGTTTGACCGATTTCACTGGTTTGTGCTGCCCTCGAATAGGCAAAGAGCGTATCAAAATATGCAAAGCGAATTTCCTTTATTTTACCCTCGTCAACATTACCTATTACAGCATCCGAGGCTTCTGCTACTTCATCCTGCTTGCTCTTGACGTTGATAATCAATATGGCTTGCTTAAGCTCCATCTGTTCTTGAACGGTAACGGTAGCTCTTCCAGCCTTATTAGCTTTAAGAATACCCTCCTTAACCTCAATAACCTTTTCATTCGAGGAGGTCCAAACCAAATATTTAAGATAATCCTTATTCTCGTCAACGGTACTATCGCTTGTTGCAAGATATCTTGTCAAGTCTACAAGCTCACCCTCTTCTACACTGAGAATTATGAGATCGGCTCCATCCATGGTTCCGTCACTTGTAAATTTAAAATCACCCCTTGTTCCGGGAAGCTGACAAATATATATATTAGAGTTCAAAGCATAATCGTCAATAGAAAATGCTAGACCGCTGGTAATAATTGCATCTGCATAAATATCGTTCAAATAATCCGTTATCTCGAAGCGAACCTTGTTATTGGCACCCTTTTCGCTGTATACGGGAATAGGATTCTCCGTCAAGAAGGTATAGCTTGAGCTTGAAGTAAATATTATAGGCGTGATAGATTGTACATAATGATTATCATAAACCACCAAGTTAATATAATAACGATCCTTTTTCAGGGTTTTATCATATACCTTTTCATAGGTCGCCGACTTTATTACAGGAGCCTCGTCATCGAAATAGAAGTCAAAGGTGAATTCACTTCTGACATTGTTAGCTTCGCCACCATCACCATAATCAAGTCTTCCTACCATGCTAAAGGTGTAGGTTCTGTTGTTGATTAATCCAAGCTCTGTTGATTTAAGTTTTAGGTACTCGTAATTGGGAATAGGAGTGCCGCCGTAAGAATAGGCTTTTCTTGCATTATAAAACACCTCTTCATATGCAACCTCTCCCGTAACAGTGTCGACTATAGAATAGGTCATTGTCTTTGCATTACGCAAAAGACCTGCGTATACTGCAGATATTCCGTCAATGGTACCAAGTACGTTCGAAATAGCAATGTGCTCTTCAGTTGCGGGAATTTCATCATACTTGGTAGTATCTACATCATATAAATATGTTCCTAGAGGAATTATGTAGTTATAATAGTACGAACCATAGGGGGTCGTTGCATAGTAATCGGCTTTAATCTTGTCATCATCATCGATTGCTTGATCGTGTGCTTCACTTTCAACCTCATAATATGTCTTATCAAACATGGGAGCTTGCGTCCAATCACCATAGAATGCAAGGAAGGGGATATTGAGATTAACCGCACTCTCCTCGCTATTATCAATCAACTTGACAAAGCCTTCTACATACATCCCATATGGGAATAACTCATCCATCATATTCTTATCCGCATCGGTAAGTGTGTAAACCAAAGTTATTTTTGCAGTCTCTCCGCCTTTTACGGTCAAGGTATTACCTTTGAGTTCGCCGTTTTCTACGCTAAGAGTGAAATTGTTGGATAGAATTGTAGCTTTTTCGGCAACGTGAGTCTTTTCATATGCCGACACGCTTTCCGTCATGCCAATTAGGTCAATATCATATACAACGGAAGTATCGCCCATGTTATGAACGTTAAACTTCATTGTATATACACCAGTACGAGTAGGATCGTCAAGAAGATCAAGCTTAGGTCTGTCAATACCGTCTACAGATAGATATGCCTTCGTATTTACAACGTTTGCAATACTTGCAAGTCCTGCACCCTGTTTACGAGGAGAATAGGGATTACCCTCTTCGTTCAAAATAATAGTTGCAGTACTCATTAGCATCTGATTCGTTAGCTTTGATAGCTCAGGAGCAGATATTTCGGGATATTTCTCCTTTAGATATTGTCTTATTAACACAACTATACCGCAAAGGTTTGGGGTTGCCATAGAGGTTCCCGACAATTCGTCATAGCCACCGCTGGGCACAGAGGATTTAATATTTCCGCCGTGGGCGGTAATCTCCGGTTTAAGCTCCAATGAGGGCAAGGGTCCCCAGCTAGAGAAATCGGACATAAAGGGACCCGCTTGATTGGCTATATCGATAACGATTGTCCCTTCCGACTTTTCTGCAAGTTTACTTCCGTCATCCTTAGAGATTGAAATGGTAGGAATATGGTCGGTTTTACCCATACTCATTAAAATGTCACCATCTATGTTATTGTATATAATACAAGCAATGGCTCCTGCCGCTTTTGCGTTCAACGCCTTTTCTTCAAAGGTATTATCGCCACGACGAACGAGTGCAATCTTACCCTTAACGTCGATTCCGTTATAGTTTATTGCCTTACCTACACCGGGAACCGTAACATAATTTAAAGTAACCTTTTGATTGGTTACGTTCAAGTCCTCGAACAGCTCTTGGAAAAAGTCGTTAGGATCACCCGTTACAGCATTAGACTCGTTAAAGAAAACAACTTCAGAGCCGTTTGCAACGAGATACTTGCTCTTCGTTCCGGAAATGGATGCAACCGACAATGCTGCCTCATAGGTCGAAGGAGAGCCTACAGTTGCAGAATCGGGATTGGTTACCAAGTTAGTGTTGCCTTGGTCTCCACCGTAACCGGAGCTATAGCTATTGCTTGCAGCGGTTATTAAACTGATACCTGCTTTCTTAATCTTATCATAAATATCATTGATAGCGTTTCCGTCTTCCTCTCTCGCAAAACCGCAGGAGGAGCCTAAGCTCATATTAATAGCATCGACACCGAGTAATACTGCATCCTCCAGTGCTGCTGTTATATCCTCTGTTTTTCCACCATCATCGAGGTCCGGGAATACCTTCAGTAATACGAGCTGCGTTTCTATAGCGATGCCCGTGATAACATCATCTTTTCCTGCAATTATGCCCGCAACGTGAGTCCCATGCTCTGAATCATAGGGGTTAACATCGGGATCCTTATCCGCATAGTCATAGGAGAATGGGATTTTGGTGCTATAATAAACATCGGAAAAATCTAAATCTTGAGTAAATGTAGCCGCCTTTGTATAGGCTAAAACGTCCTTTATGTCTTGAGCCTTTATCATTAATTGATCTTCGGAGATATCGTCAATATTATCTACACTGAATACGCTGTGCGCAAGATCGAAACCGGAGTCTAAGATAGCAACAGAAGTTCCTCTGCCCTTAAAATCAACACAGTCGGATTTATAAATACCCGTCTCGTAGATATCAACGATATTCTCAACGGCACTGTAGCTCTCACCTTTAGCTTCTTGCGGACGATTATAGGTTTCTGACATTATCACGTTCTTTACACCGCCAAGTCCTTCTATAGACTTCATACTGCCATAGGGAATTTCTATCGCAACGGCGTTGATAATGGTATTGTAGGAATTCACAAGCTCAAGAGTATAGCCCGCTCTTTTTAAGGAGTCGACAAAAGAATTTTGCTCCGATTTAATCTTAGCAAGCATATCTATGCCCACTTGACTTTCAGCGAATTCCGCAACCGTCTTGTATTCCCTATAATATCTATCGTTAAAAGCATCTAGTAAAGCTTCCTCCTGAAGGGATACCATTACTACTATTTCATCATCGTCCTTGTATCCGTTGTTCTCAAGTAGATAATCTGCTTTTATTTGAGACATTGTTTGCTCTTGCGTAAGCTTTAACTCGCTTTTGAGTATCTGTAACTCTTGCAGATTTTCATTCTTTATCCCACCATTAGAGTCGGAGGGGGTAACAATCTGAGAGCTACAAGCAAACAACGTTATACACATCGTTGCCAATACAATGGCACAAACGATTAAGGTAAGTTTGTTTGTTCTTCTAGTAGATTTCATTCAGTCTCCTTTATTTTAACCAAAAAACTAGTAATAAAGCCGTCAAGCCAAAGCAGATAAGTACGCCGAGTAATACCGGGAAATAGACCTGAAATGCCGCTCTAATTGCGGCGAAGCGTTCTTTTCTGCTCAAGCCAACATTTTCTTTTTTGCTATCATTGCCTATATCATCGGGTCCGAAGGGATTTTGTCTTACGACATTATCCATATTGTATACGGTGTGTCCGTCATCGTGATATGCGGCTTTTCTTTTTTTATCCTTTTTATTCTTCATTGCTCTTTTCGGAATCAGAGTTATCCCCGGAGTATGCCTCTTGATTTTCCTTCTTTATAAATCTTTTAAGTTTTTTGAAAATATTGATTTCGTCAAGAGCCTCTTTCCTTTCGTTGTCAAAGTTTCGCTTTCTTTCCTCGTACTCCTCGACCTCGAATTTATATTTATCATAAATTTCGTCATACTCTCCGACTCTTTCCATTACTTCCTTATCGTAAAGGTGACAAGCAACAAAATGATTGGGTGAAGCCTCAATATACTTTGGATTGCGAAGCTTACAAACGCTCATACAAGAATCGCAACGTGTATGGAATTTACAACCCTTTGGAGGATTTGCGGGAGAGGGAATATCTCCTTGTAAAATAATCCTATTCGACTTCACATCGGGATCGGGTACCGGTACTGCGGAAAACAGCGCCTTTGTATAGGGGTGAAGGGGATTTTCAAAAATATCATCCGTATCGCCTATCTCCATCATATTTCCAAGGTACATTACCAATATTCTATCGGTGATATACTTTACTACAGAAAGATCGTGAGAAATAAACAAATACGTGAGCTTAAGATTGTTTTGAAGGTCCTTCAATAAGTTTATTATTTGTGCTTGAATACTTACGTCGAGTGCAGAAACAGGTTCGTCACAAATAACAAGTCTGGGATTAACCGCTAAAGCTCTGGCAATACAAATACGCTGCCTTTGACCACCCGAAAACTCGTGAGGGTATCTGTCATAATACTGCGTTTGTAAGCCACAACGCTTCATTATATTCAACACATAATCATTGACCTGATCCTTAGGTACAATCTTATGAACCTTAACCGCTTCACTAATTATACTTCCAATGGTCATACGAGGAGGTAAACTGGAATATGGATCCTGAAAAACAAGCTGTATCTGTGTGCGATATTTTGTCATCTCCGCTCTTGAAAGATTTGTAATATCGTTACCGTCGTAGATTATCTCGCCACCCGTTATATCGTGAAGCTTTAAGATGGTTCTACCTAACGTGGTTTTACCGCAACCCGATTCACCGACAATACCCAAAGTACTTCCCTCGGGAACGGAAAAACTTACATCGTCGACAGCTTTCAAAAACTTTATCGGTTTTCCGAAAAAGTTGGTCTTTATCGGAAAGTGCTTTTTCAAGTGCCTAACCTCGAGAATAACATTGCCCTTTTCCGCCGCTTGAGCTTGTCCCTTTTGAAGAATCGACTCTGTTCCGGGGTCGACAATTTCAATCGGCATTTGCGGACATTCTTCATCGAAGCGTTTGAAAATAATGCTTAAATCCTTTTTCATTCTTGTCCTCCCTCTTGAGCAACATTCTCTTGTATCGCTTGCTCTGCATAGAGATGACAGGAAACATAGTGAGTTTCACTTACCCTTATTTCCTGAGGATAGCTTCCGTTACAGCCTTCAATGCATTTCGAGCAACGATTCTTAAAATAACAATGATCAGGTAAATTTATAGGATTGGGAACCTGACCGGGTATTGAATACAAGGGTTCTGTCGAAGAAGATGTGATCAAGGGTTTGCTCTTTTGCAAGCCAATCGTATAAGGGTGCAAAGGATTATGGAATATTTCCTTAGCCGTACCCTTCTCAATGACACGTCCTGCGTACATAACAACAACCTCATCTGCCATTTCCGCAATAACTCCTAAATCGTGAGTAATAAGCATTATCGAGCAGTTCTGCTCTTGTTGAAGCTTTTTAAGTAAATCGAGTATCTGTGCTTGAATGGTTACGTCTAATGCGGTTGTCGGTTCATCGGCAATGATCAATTTCGGATCGCCGACAAGTGCCATGGCAATCATAACACGCTGACGCATTCCGCCGGATAGCTCGTGAGGATAGGACTTGTAAACATGCTCTGGCATAGCTATTCCTACCTTCTTTAGCATCTCGATGCTACACTCCTTTGCCTTTTCGTCACTTATTCCGGGATTATGAGTAAAGGAAACCTCATCAAGCTGAAATCCGATTGTAAACACGGGATTTAAGCTTGTCATAGGCTCTTGGAAAATCATTGTAATATCTTTACCACGAACTTTGTACATTTCCTTTGTAGGCATTTTTGCTATATTGTAAGCAAGTTTATGTCCATCTTCGTCATAGCCCAAAGAATCGGAGTTAAAGCGAATTTCTCCCTCAACCACTTGACCTTGAGGTGCTTGAACCAGCTGCATAATCGAGAGCGATGTTACGCTTTTTCCACAGCCCGACTCTCCAACGACACCTATTATCTTTCTCTTGGGTATATTAAAGGAAACACCGTTTACGGACATAACGGTTCCGTTGTCGGTAAAAAAGCAAGTTTTCAAGTTTTCAATCTCAACGATGTTGTCTTCGTTTTTCATGCAACTCGTATATTCAGAGGGTGCCAGTTTTTTTCTTTTCAAG
Organism: uncultured Christensenellaceae bacterium; assembly: GCA_964561145.1. Taxonomy (GTDB): domain Bacteria; phylum Bacillota; class Clostridia; order Christensenellales; family CAG-1252; genus RUG14300. Next base: position 37,482 of record CAZLNZ010000006.1, on the reverse strand, counting down.
CCCTCGTAATACTTCATCTGCTTTATGTTGGCTTTTATTATTTTTCTACTATCTCTAATAGATATGTAATTGTTATCCTTTTTAATCTTACTCATAAGCCACCTATTTCTTTGCCTTGGGGTCCATAGCATCACGCAGTCCGTCACCTATGAAGTTAAATCCCAAAACCGCAATTACAATCAATATACCTGCCGGTAGCCACATATTTAAATGGTAGGTCAAGACCTGCGGATCCTTGGCGGTTGCTATCATTGTACCCCAAGCCGCCTTGGGAAGTTGTACGCCTAAACCTAAATAACTCAAGGTAGACTCGTAGAGTATTACGCTACCCAAACCTAAGGTCATGCTAACTATCAATTGGGGCATTACATTTGGAATAAGATGCATAAAAATCTTTCTCCAAGTAGGAATTCCCATTACCTCGGTTGCGGTTATATAATCCTGTTCTCTTAACATCAAAATCTGACCACGTACCATTCTTGCAACTCCGCTCCAACTAAAGAGAGTGATTATCGCCATTAATAGATAAATACGTTGATCTGCAGTAATGTTCCAAGAATCGATCAATGCGGATGCTATTAATAAAATCGGCAATGTAGGAATACAGTTAAAAATATCAACTATACGCATTATAAGCTGATCAACCCATTTTCCAAAATATCCCGCCAGTCCGCCTAGGATAATGCCTATGACGGTTTCCAGAATTACTACAATGAAACCTATCATCAAGGAAATTCTGCCACCATACATTAAGCGAACGAAAACATCTCGTCCGAAGTTGTCCGTTCCTAAGAGGTGATCCAAAGAAGGATCGGCATAAGCGTTAATATCAGACTGATGAACAACCTCTTCATTGATGGTTATTGTTTTCCCGTCGAATTCATACTCGTATACGTTCTTTACTACAGAGGTAACGGTGGTTCTGTCAACCTCCTCCTCTGTCCATCGAGTATAAATGACAGGACCTAAAATTGCAAAAGCGAACAAAAAAACTACCATACATATACCTACAATGGAAAGCTTTGAACGAAAGAATCTTCTTGCAACAAGTCTTACAGGACTCATTTGCTGATATGTTTCCTTTTCCTCTTCATCTTCTTGCCCTGCAATCGGTACTTGCGTGGAAAGTTCCTCTTCCTTTAAAACGCTGTTTTCGATAATGGTTTCTTCGTCGGGAAGGATGTTCTCATTTATTTGTACATTTTTATTGTTATCTTCCATAATCCACCTACTTCGTTATCTTAACCCTCGGATCTACAATGGAATACATTATATCCGAAAGCAAAGTTCCTATTACCGTCAGTATTGCAAGGAACATATTATAACCCATAACAAAGGGAATATCTCCCTCCATTAGTGCCTTATATGCAAGTCTTCCTATACCGTCTATCGCAAAAACCTCCTCAGTTATCATCATTCCTCCGAAAAGTGAAGGTAGGGTTCCCGCTAAAAGGGTTGCCAAGGGAATCAAGGTGTTTCTAAAGGCATGCTTGTAGATTACTGTTTTTTCAGACAAACCCTTTGCTCTTGCGGTTCGTATGTAATCTGCACTTAATACCTCTAAGGTATTAGTTCTCGTATAACGCATCAAGCCGCCAATTGACAAAATAACACTTACGAAGATGGGTAAAACCAAGTGCTCCGCCATATCTCCGAGCTTTGTTAGAGTACCCAAGAAATCCTTCGTATAGTTCGCAGTAGATGAAATTAAGCCGTTTGACGGAAGTATTCCCAAATCGACTGCAAATATCTTTATTACTATTGCCGCAAAGAAATATGTAGGAAGGGATAATCCGATCATTGTAAATACGGTAACAGTATAATCTCTTGCCGAATATTGGTGGGTTGCAGAGGATATACCCAAAGGAATCGCAATTAAAAATTGAAGAATGGTGGCAATAAAAGCTATCGCAAAGGATATCCACATATTCTCCGTTATAACCTGACCAACCGGCTTCTCATACTTAAAAGACAAACCTAGATCACCCTTGCACATATTGCCGAACCACTTAAAGTAGCCCCCGACAATTCCTTTAAAGGAATTATCTCCTATTCCGTATAGCTCCTTGAAATGATCAACATCCTCTTGTGACATGGAACCGTTTTGAAGCTGACTTGCATATTTGGTATCCACATAGTCTGTAGGCATAAGTCTTACCATTGTGTAAATTATAAGAGATACACCTATCAATACTATAACGGATATCAGTATTCTTTTAACTATATATTTAAACATTGCTGTAAACCCTTTCGCCCCTTCTCAAAACAGAGAAAGGGCGTAAATTATCTGTAGATTAAAATTGAAAGCTTTATTTTTCTTCGTTCAAAGAGATTAAGTGCATATCGCTGGTTAAGCCCTTATAAGGAGAGGTTTCGCTGTCCGGGGTAAGGGTAGATACGTCTATCTTGTTTGTATTGAACGCAAACAAGTCATCTCTTTGATAGGTGGGAAGTTCCACGGCAAGCTGCATTACAAGATCCAGTGCCTTTGAATACAAATTCTTTCTCGTTTTTTGATCATCCGTTTCACGTGCCTTTTCAATCAATTCGGACAATTCATTGATAATCTCAATCTCTTCGGAATATGTATTTTCATCTCTTAAGATCTGCTTATATCCCCAGTTAAGTACCGAGGTCGCATTGGAATCCTTATGATATACTTGATACATATCGGGATCGATAGTTGAACCCCAAGCCGCAGCCCATACGGTTAAGCTACCCGTTGAAAGCTTCTTTAATGCTTGTGCATCGGTGCTAACTGTAATGTTAAAGCCAATCTTATTGAGGAGTTCGCCTGCATGAACCATTGCATTGTATGCAGGGTGGTCTGTTTCCTCGCCCGCAATAGTAAAGGTGTACTCCAATTTGCTGTTACCCTTTTGATAAATATCGTTTGCATTAAGGGTATAACCTGCGTCTTCAATCATTCCTACAAGGAACGCTTTTTGCTCAGCCTCTGTCAAATAATCACCTGCTTTCTTGCCGAGCTTATTTACATACGCCTTATATTCGGGATCAACGACATTAAGATTTGTAGGTATCTTTCCTGCGATATAAGGATAGTAAGAGGTACAGCCCTCGGGATATGCCCAGTTGGACATACTCATTGAACGATAAATAGCCTTTGCGGTTGTCTTATAGTAATCAACACACTCTTGGGTGTTGATACAGTACATAATAACCTTTCTGACAGCAAGACTGGGAACCTTACCTGCATTGATTCCGATATATCCGTAACCGGAGGTACGTATGCTCTTATTTCCGATTCCTTGATCACGCTTTCCGTTGAGTTCGGCAATGGTCTCAGGTTTAGCATTAGGCTCTGCATAATCGATTTCGCCGACATATAAAGAGTTAAGTATAGATGTAGAAGATACTACTTGGAAACGTACCTTTTTAATCTTTGCAGCACCCATTACATAATAAGGATTACGCTCGAAATAAATAACACCCTTATCATAGAAGTCACCTGCCGCAACATTGGTTATTCCACCGGAACTCTTTGAGGCAGCATAGGGACCTGCACCAACGGGGACACCTATCTTATCGGAATTTTTAACAACATTGTTCATGAAGCTCTGAGAAGCATATTCTACGCCGAAATTGCTTTCATAATCGAAGGCGGCGATATGTGCTTCATCGGAATAGTAATACATAGGAGCTACTGCAAAAGCAAAGTTCCAAATTGCTTTAGGGTCAACCTTGTGAATTTGAATTGTCAAAACCTCATTGCCTTGGGAAACACTGCCGTCCTCTGCATAGGTGGGAACATCATAAACAACATCGTTTACGGTAACAGCTTCGGTTCTGTTTGCAAACTTAATACCGGAAATGTTCGGATAAGCTCTATCTGCGTTCTTAAAGTACTCCTCCATTGCCTTGTTTTCAAGATACTCGCTCAAAGAAGTTCCTGTCATCCAATATGAAATGACTTGGTCCATTTTGCCGGGAATCATATCCTTAAGCACGATATCGATTGCTTGCTCCTTTGTCCAGTTTTTCAAGGAAGCCTCTTGTCCGGGAGTGGTTAATGACGATTCGATTTTAGCATCCTTTTTATTCCAAGTAATATAGCCTTCGTTGTACAAGAAAACTTCGACATCGGTAGTTAGTAGGTTCTTATAAATATTGCCCTCTTTATCCTTAAAGGTCATATCCTCATAAGAGTCGATGCTATTAGAATAATCGCTGTTCAATTCCTCCTTAAAGAGTTCGATTGCCTTATTATAGTTTACAACGACATCCTTATATACATCGCTCAAGGAAACATACTCTTGAAGTGCCTCAAGGAAACCCTCTTCACTTATTGTGCTATCCTCATCGAGTATCTCGGAACAAGCAGAAACAAGAGCATCTATCTGTGCTTCTGCCTCGATTTTGAATTGATTTTTAAAGTTATCTTGCTCATCATCGGAGGACTCTTGGGTGCGGTACTCTTTCAATCCAACGATATCTGTTGAATAAATAGTACTGCTTCCGGTATAAGCGGGATCAAGATAGACATATAGGTTGAATAATACGTCCTTAATTGTCAAAGGGGAATTGTTAGAGAATTTGATATTGTTTTTCAATACAAATTTGTAGGTCGTGGTTTGTTCTTCGCCCTCTCCTTCGGTCACCTTTTCTAAATCTTTAACAACAACAGCTTCGTCATCACCGTATGCCACAACACCCTCTTTATCATTCGAAAGCATCGATATCTGGGTCATTCCGACCACATTGCTATCGGTAGCAGAAGTTGAGAAGAATGGGTTAAATACCTTATCAACCTCTTGAGTTGAAAATACCAACGGATCGTTTTCGTTATCAAAATAGGTTTTATCGGTATTAACATCCTTACATGCGGTTAAAACAATAACCGAAGCAAAGATTACCAATGCTACTATTGCTACTAAAACAACGTGTAATCTTTTTCCTTTCATACTATATCTCCTTTACAATTCTGTTTAAATCAATTATTCTTCCTCATTCTCCAAAACAAAGGAGAACGAGCCGTTTTCACATTTTGAATCACCCTTTATAATCCAGGGGGTATTTTCGGCAATAATTATCTTATCGCTATCTATCACGTCATCTTGAATAAATCCTTTGGGAAGTTTGCTAATAGAGTAAGTACCGTCAAAGCTGACATTATTCAATGATACACCTCCCTTTACGGAAATAGGAGCAACATAAATCTTGTATATCAAGCTATTAGTTGTGCTAATGTTAAGTTTTACATCGACAAAGCTAACATCAGAAATAACTGCATTCTCAGTTTCACCAAATAGGCTAATCATAAGAGAATTCTTGCTATCATCTTCATAGTCTTCTATTAGGTCATATTTTCCGTCACTATAGCTTAGTTCAAAGTTACTTACGGTAAATCCGTTTCCTGCAAATATACCACTGTATCCTTTCTTAAAACTCAAAGAAGCACCGTCAAGATCAATATCATTCAACAGATAGATATTTCTTCCCTTTGTGGCGGCAGACTTAAGCTCTTTAGCTGTTTTAACCAACTCGTACTCACCATCGATGTAGCTTGCGTAAACCTTAATCTCCACATCCTCATCTCCACCTGGATGCTTAAAGGATTCGTCCCAATCGGTTCCGTTTTGATCGACAAATTTTAAAAATGTATAGCCGCTTCTGTCGTTACGATGATCTAAATAATCGGAGAAACTCTCGCCCTCCTCTACCTCATACGACCACAAATCTATATCCTGATCTCCGTCACGATAACACAGCTTGTAGGTATAGCTAACAACGCTTTTCCATTTTGCATACAAGGTTACCCCTTCACCTGCAACAATTTTATCCTTATCGAAATCCCATTCATCGGAATAAATAACGTTGCCGTCAACCTCTTCTTTCGTCTTAAACCAGCCCTTTAACACAAAGCCTTCTCTAGTAACATCATCCTTTCCTGCAGTCAAGGTTTTAGGAGCAACAATAAGATGTTCCTCTCCTTCCTTGAGAGGGTAATAATAAACAATGCTTCCTTCGCAATTCTTATAGCTCCCGCCTTCCATTTCAAAAACAACCTTGGTTTGGTCTTCGACCGATACATCCTCGTTACAAGCAACAAAGAAAACGGAAAGGGTTAGAAGCAGTGCTAGGACAAAAAGAATAATAATACTTTTTCTCATAAGCTCCTCTATAGCTCGAATATGTTTGAGCTACGAACAAATAATACGTAAATAAAAATATCTAAAATACATTATATATAATACTTAAAAGTCGTGTCAACTAACAAAAAGGGCTTGCGTAAAAATTTACAGTAAAATTAGAGCTATTTTCCGAAACGAATCGGTTTTTATTCATTTTTTATGCAAAAAAGAGGTGCTCGTGTATTATTATTCACAATATGCATCCCTAACTGAAAAAGTATTTCGTCCGAACGATAAAATCTTCGGCTTGTATTATTAGCTAAAAAGATTAAACTGTGTGATCAAGTGTAAAATATCTCCGCCCCGACATTTGACATTGAGCAAAAAGAAGAAGCCTGATTTTTCAGACTTCTTCAACCGACATTCTTTTTTTCTTATTTCGACCATAAACGCATATCGATTTAAAGTACACGCCTATCGTTTTTCCCAAAAAAACACAAACGGGGGTATCTTTTAGCGTACATCACTTATGCATGAGTACGTTATCTTTAAGTTACCGCTGAGCTCGACACCGTCTCTTTCAAATACCAGAGTTAGGGTATCACCTTCTCTTGCCGTTAACATCAAATCGACCACTATAAACTGTCTATTGATATCATGCTTAACACCGTTTATGCTAATGCTCTTTAAAATATCACCTGATTTCAACAAATCTGAAGCAAGCGATCCCGCTGTAACCTCTTGAACCTGAACGGTGTCGTAGATATGGGTCAGTTGATCCTCTTTATCGTATTCCGCTCGCTTATCGATTATCGATACAGTAATTCCTAACAAGCACTTCTTTACGCAAGTATTGGTTGCACCGTCACAATTATCTATTATATTCTGTGCTACGTTTATAGCAACATTTGATGGAATTGCATAACCGATATTCTCTACATCACTTGATATTATCTTTGCATTTACTATTCCGATAAGTTGTCCGTACTCATCGAATAATCCGCCTCCGGAGTTACCGCTATTTACTGCAGTGTCTACCCTCATTACTCTAAAAGTAACTTGTGTCACGTCATCAGCACCGGTCATTGATAAATTCTCACTATCAACGCTAACGATACCGGAAGTTACAGAGATGCCATCTCCTTCAGCGTTTCCTATCGCTATAGCCGTTTGTCCGATTACAACATGATTACTGTCGGCTACAGTAACTGCTTCTGCATCACTGTTTTTCAAAATATCATTGTTATCTATTCTTAGTACCGCAATGTCATAATTTAGAGAACCGCCGACATAGGTTGCTTTCATTGCTCCCGATTCGATTTCCTTTCCGTATAAGTATACGAGAATATTATCGCTGACACCGCTCTTTGTCTTACTTTCCGAATCGTACACTACGTGATAATTTGTAATGATATACGCACTACCGTCATCCTTGTCAAGCTTATAAATAACGCCCGAGCCTGCGGAGTAATAGGTTTCTTCGGTTTTTGAATAGCTCCAACCCCATCCGCCGGTAATTACGTCACGTTTAAACTCGGAAAAAATGCTTACTGCACTTAAAACTGCTCTGGAAACGTACGCTTCCGCAGTATTATTAAGAACGGTACTATCAATATACTCTGAAACGAAATCGACAAAGCTACCCTCGTAACCGTTTTCCACCATAGCATTGTATATATCCGTAATGGTTATCTCCGGTGCGTCCTTACCGTTCTCGCCATCCAAGCCGTCCTTGCCCTTCAAAGATTCAAGCCACTCGGTCTCACTGCCGTCATAACCGTTCTTAACGGCAATCTCGTATGCGGATTTACCGGTATCGCTACCTTGAAGTGATGCCAGCCACTCCGACTCGCTTCCAACGAACCCATTCTTTACCGCAATATCATAGGCACTAAGCCCGATTTCACCGGTATCGCATGCACATAGGCTAACCGACAATATTACTAAAAGCACAATACATATTATCGAATTTATTTTTTTCATACATCCTCCGACAAAAAGTGTTTTCACTTCCTATTATCTATTATAATACATTTTGTTCGATTTTAACAGCATTGTCAAATGTTATTTAAACCAAACCAGAACCCAACTTTTATCTATTATGAGTTTATTATAATGGCACCCCTTTAAAAAATAATTAAAAAAATAATTTTTTTACACTTATTGTAAAAAGTTACACTCTTTATACTTGTTCGACTTACATTAAAAAATGTATGAGTTGTATTGTTTGCGTTGGAAACAGCGTTATTTTCAGTCAAGCTGAAAGTGTTATTTTGACCTCTGGTCAAAGTGATATTATATTTGCACAAGGCAAATATAGTTGCGGATCAAATATATAACTGCGAAGCAATATAACTCGACGTAGTCGAATATAACTCAGCGTTAGCTGAATATAACTGCGAAGCAATGTATCGAAAAAAAAGAGCAAGACTATGCCCTGCTCTCGTTTTTTATTCATAATATGAGAAAACTATTCAGTTTCCTCTTCCTTAGACTCCACTTTGTTTTCCGCAGTCTTGTTGACATCAAGAATTTCGGGGAGCTTTAAGCCAGCCATATCGAAAATATCACTTAGAGGAGGTAAACTCTTTAGTAAACCGGAGAGAAAGCCTGCGGTTGAAGTTTTACCATCTTGATTGGCACCACTGTCCCATACGGTAACTTTATCGATTTTAACACCCTTGATTGCTTCAACTTGAGTACTAACAATATTCTCAATCTTATCGGTTATCATCAATCTCATAGCAGCATCGGGATTACCGCCTGCAGCATTTACGATTTCAGCATAACCTGCAGCTTGGTTATCGAGCATAGCCTTGATACCACGAGCCTGTGCCTCCATCTTTGCATAGATTGCATCCGCTTCACCACGAGCCTTTCTACGAATTTGCTCAGCCTCTGCTTCTGCTTCGATTTCCTTACGTCTCTTTTCGATATCACTCTTAACAATAACGTCCGCTTCCAAGGTAGCTTGCTCGCGTTGCGCTCTTGCCAATTCGGCTGCCTTTTCTGCAGAATAGGATTCCTCCAACGCCTCGGCAGACTTGGTTTTTTCTGCAACCGTTGCGACCTTGGTTGCCTCGGCTTCCTTTTCTCTCAACTCAGCTTGAGCAACAGCGATTTCCGCTTTTGCGGTATTTTCACCCTTAATCGCCTCGGCTTCGGCAGCCGCTACCATAATTCTTTGCTCTCTTACAGCATTTGCAGCACCGATCGAACCTTCCTTATCAGCCTCAGCTACAGAAATCTTAGCAGCGTTGATTGCCTTAGCGGCTGCTTCCTTACCTAAAGCACTGATGTAACCCGATTCATCGGAAATATCGGTTACGTTAACGTTGATCAAACGTAAACCGATCTTTTTCAACTCGGTCTCAACGTTACGGGATACTGCCTCCAAGAATTTATCTCTGTCGTTATTGATTTCTTCGATTTCCATTGTTGCGATAACCAGACGCAATTGACCAAGGATAATATCCTTAGCAAGCTCTTGTATTTCACTAAGAGTTAATCCCAACAATCTCTCGGCAGCGTTTTGCATTACGCCGCCCTCGGTTGAAATACCTACTGTAAATCTGGAGGGCACGTCTACCCTTATGTTCTGCTTTGAAAGTGCGTTTCTTAAGTCAACGCTAATGGAAATGGGAGTTAAGTCCAAAAAAGCGTGAGCTTGTATTACGGGGATAACAAATGCAGCACCACCGTGAATACATTTAGCAGAGCGAGAGCTTCCGTCGCTATTCTTACCGATTTTACCGTAAATAACCATAATTTTATCCGACGGACACTTCTTGTATCTGGTTAAGAACATCAACAAAATCGATGTTAAAACCAGTACGATTGCAATTACAATACCGGCAATTGCTCCACCTGAAATTGACATTAAAGTTGCCATATTATTAAAAACCTCCATGTTTTTGTTCAATTATTAGTACGCAATAAACGTTTATGTTTTATACTGCGTTGATTATGTATTTTATAATTTCACTTATTCAATGGTTCGACAATCAATACATCATTGATAACGTCAACCACTTTTACCAATGTTCCTGTCGCTATAGAATCGCCCATTGTACGAGCTTCAGCCTCAATCAACCTTTCTTGTACGGTAACGCTGACCTTTCCGGTATTCTCTCCGTTTGCAGGAATGGTCAGATAAACCTCTGCTGTTTTCCCAACAGCATTATTAATATTGACATTACCGCTCGATTGTAACTTGTACAAGCCCTTATACAAAAATCCGACTCCGATTAGTGCGACTATACCTGAAACAACGGCGACAACGGCTGTAACGGCAGGATGACAGTCTGCCATATCCATTGCCAAACCTACCCAACCACCGATTGAGAAAAAAGCAACTATACCTTTTACGGTAAACATTCCTATTCCTTCTCCGCCGTCAGGTATTCCGTCACCGTCGGCATCAATATCACCGTCAAAGCCGTCTACGTCACCGAGTGATCCTGCTGCAAAGCCGATTATTAGCATTATGATTTGAATCACTAAAACCGTTGTGCCGGCAAGTGCGGTACAAAACAGTATTTTTCCGAACAATGATAAGCCTTCCCAAAATGCAGCCATATATTAACTCCTTTGTATTATGAGATAGAATACGATATTTTCCTTAAAACCAAGTTAAACCGAGAATTGCAAGTATTCGTTTCTACCCTTCAATATTATAATAGTTTGTTAGCATACAAAAGTCAACCTTACTTTTTTAAATAATTAATGAGTTTCTCATGACTATGATAGCAATTCGTCGGTTCACCTACAAAAAACACACTGCATAATATATAGTAGGCATAGCCGCAAATTTTACGGAGGAAAAATATGTGTAACTTTTTTAACGGAAATAATAACTGTTGTCCAAACAGAAGAGAGGATATATGTTGTCCAAACAGGAGAGATGAAAGAATCGTGGTGATTCCGGGTCCGCAGGGACCTCAAGGACCACAAGGTCCGCAAGGAGAAAGGGGAATAATGGGACCTCAAGGAGCCACAGGCGCAACAGGTGCAACAGGTGCTACGGGTGCTACCGGGGCTACGGGTGCACAAGGCATCGCAAACGGATTGTATGTTGAAACAGGAGCAATAGAGGGTGTCGCTGTAGGCGGTTATTATACCTTTACAAGCTCTGTAGGTACCTCCGAGACAAATATAACATACTCGGGTGGAACAATAACCCTTCCCACTGCAGGCACTTATCTTATTTCCTATTCTGCGACCTCAACCGACACAATGACAGAACTAAGTGTAGGCATATATCTAAACGGCACTCCGGTTGCGAATTCCACAATAACCGAAACCTCGACCGATGCCAGCATTATGAATGTAAGCAAAACAATACTGGTCAATGCGACACAAAATGCAACCCTTAGACTGGTAAATCTGGGATCAACTGTAAGCTCCTTGACAAACGGAAGCATAACGGTTGCTCTTCTAAACACTTAAGACAAAAAGGGGCATTTTTTGCCCCTTTCAGCATAAACAGGTTTCTGTAACTCTTGTCGATAGTTAGCAAACAGCAAAACAATCAATTGTTACTTTTATATTCATAAATCAAATCGGATAGTTGAACAAATTGCTCTGCCGATAAGGTTTCTCCTCTTATATCTCCTCTTAAGCCCATTTCCTCAAGTATTCTAACAAGTTCGACTTTGGGCAATACTTTTGAAAGATTGTTTTGAAGGGTTTTTCTCCTCATCAGAAAAGCACTTTTTATCAATTCATCGGTAAGATAAGGATCCTTTCCTCTGTACCTATTTAACCTATCGATTCTAACAACCGCCGAGTCTACGTTTGGTGCCGGATAAAACATGTTTCTTGATACTATCCGTGTAATTTTAGCTCCGCCAAGGAGTCCTACCTTTACGGTTATAGCCCCATAGTCCTTTGTGCCCTCTCTGGCAACAAGTCTGTCTGCAACTTCCTTTTGAACCATCACGGTTACGCTCTTACCAATGCCGTTTTCCAATAATCTCATCAAAATGGGAGTGGTAATATAATAAGGCAAATTGGCAACAACAACAGCATCCTTCAGCTCGTCAAGAACCTTGACATCCTCTCTTAGAAAATCTTTATAGCGGATCTCGGCATTATCATAGCCTAAAAGTGCCTCGAATAAAATAGGACGTAGGCTCTCATCTATTTCATATCCAACAACCCTTTTAGCTTTTTCGGCTAAGACAGAGGTCAAGGTTCCTGCCCCGCAACCGATCTCTAAAGCAATATCATCGCTTTCCACTCCGCTGTCCTCAACTATAGCAGATAAAAGGTTCAAATCGCTTATAAAGTTTTGTCCATAAGCCTTATTAAAGTGAAATCCGTGTTTTATCAACAAATCCTTAACGCTCATCTCTACCGCCTTATGTTGTAAAATTGTTTCAAGTTATTCTCTGTCAATATCTCGACCTCTTTAGAGGTCATGCCCAATTCTTCCGCCATTTTGTCACAAATCAAATTCAAATTCAATGGTGAATTGGTCTGCCCTCTTTTGGGTACAGGTGTCATATACGGACAATCTGTTTCGAGCATAATTCTATCCCTTGGAATCACCCGTAAGGTATCTCCTTTTTTTGCATTTTTAAAGGTTATAGCACCGCCAAAAGAATAATAGAAACCAAGCTTGTTGTAAAAATCCCTAGCAAGCTCCATAGAGCCCGAATAGCAATGAAGCAGCACTCCGTTTATCAACTTGTCCTTGTTTGCAAAAATTATTTCATTAGCATCTTGATAGCATTCTCTTAAATGAAAAACTACAGGGAGCTTTAGATCATAAGCCAAATCAATTTGCTTTTGAAAAAAATCCTTTTGCGTATCACGAGGAGAAAGATCGTAGTGATAATCTAAGCCTATTTCCCCTATGGCAACGCACTTCTCATGTGAGGCGATCTTGATTATTGTATCAAAATCACCATCCTTTGCGTCCTTTGCGTTATGAGGGTGTATGCCTGCTGTAAAATAAAAATCGGGATAACGATCGGCTAAATTCATAGCCCTAATGGATGAATCGACATCCCAAGAACCGTTTACTATAATTCCTACTCCGTTTTGAGAAAACTCGGAAAAGAGGGCATAATCCTCGTAAGCCTTGTCATTCAAATGTGCATGTGCATCGGTTAACATAAATATTATTTGTCTGTAAGTACGCCTAAGGTATTAATTCTAAATGCCTTTTTGTTAAGTTCTATTCCGCTTCTAGCCCTATCCATATAATCGGAAATCATCTTTATAGCGATGGGTTCGATCTTTTCCAAAAGTTCCGCCACGCTCATATTTGTAGTCCATTCACCGTTACGAACGGTTTTCCAGCTTCTGTTTTTCGTATTTGCGATATCCAGTGTAAGCATATCGATAGAGTCAAGGTTTTTCAAGGAAGGCTTTGATAAACATGCTATAAGCTTATCCTCGTCAATAGTATGACCTATTACCGTTGAAATAACATGAGAATACAAGCTGGCAATATCAAGGGCTACTTCTTTACGAGGCTTAAAGCTCAATATCTCCGCTTTTCTTTCTCTCAAATATGCATTTAGATAATAATAATCGAGCCCATCTTCTATTTGTTCACAGTCAAGCGAGGTTCTTGTTGAATCATAATAGTGAGGAACTCCGTTTTCTGCTAGATAATGAAGATAAGGATTGATTCTGCTATCCAAGAGATAATGAACAAGCATTCCCAACATATAGGACAATTGACACTTGCTTCCGCTTCCAAATATGTAATCCGCGGTGTTTTCAAATAGAGTAAACGCATCTGCTATATCCATTTCTGCCTCGGTACGCTGAATAGGAAATAATAGGTCAGAGCCTAATACACCCAAACGATATGCATCCGGATACAACTCAATAACAGAACTACTACCAATAGGTAGCTTCTGTGCTATTCTATCTGCAAAATAGACGTGCATAAAATATCCTGCCATTTATTTACTCCTTTATTTCTTTTGTGAACGGAATATAGGATTGGGATTGTTCAAATTTACAACTCTATCCTCCAAACCGTACTTTTTTATAATCGCCTCTGCCTTTTCAAAGCAACCAATATCTTGTGGACAGTGTGCGTCGCTATTTACTATAAATTCCACGTTTTCTTGTGCAAAATCATCAAGAACATCGATAACGGAATTCAAGTGCTTTATGTTTAGTTCAATAAGAGTTCCACAAGCATAACATGCCTTTGCTACAGCCCTCATGTCGGCAAAAAGCCGATGATTCGGATGAGATAACATATCAACCGGATGATTGGTGATACAGGATATTAAGGCATCTGTGTTTCTCTCCTTGAAAACCACGTTAGATTTTGTCACAGCCTTTAAGATTGACGGAATGTAAAACCTACGATAATCCCTAAAGCTAGCGGGAAGGGAAAACATATGAAATCCAACTATCAATAGATCGAGCATTTTCAATGATTCTTCATCAATGTCAATCTCTCCGTTTTCATCAATTATGTCCGCTTCGATACCAAAGAGAAGCTTGACTTTCGAAGAATCACGAAGAGAATCGATCTCTTCCTTCTCGATGTAAAGCTTTTTCTTGCTATAGGAGGGATTTCTAAATCCGTGTTCCGTAATAGCTATTTGCTCAAGTCCGGCGATTTCCGCAAAACGCAAGTTTTGCTTAATAGTACCCTTGCCGTCACTCCAAGTTGTATGTGTATGATAGTCACCATAGAATTTCATCAATCTTATTATAACACGTAAAAATGATTTTTAAAAATAAAAGTTAGGTATTTCTTTAATTAATTAGCAAACGTCAAAATGCAAACATATGTTTTTCCAAACAATAATCCGCAAATGTTACAAAAAATAAAAGAAAATTGGTGAACGAAAAAAATCACATACTTCCTTATCAAGCATGCGAGAAATACCATAGTAGCTTTGAAATAAATCTTTAACGTATTTCTTGTTCCAAATCATAGAATTCCTTTGAGTTAAAAAAATCAACCAGAGAAATACCAAAGCCATCACATATAATTTTAATCGTTACTATCCCGGGGTTCTGGCTTTTTCCATAAACAATGCTCTTAATAGTAGACGGTGATATTCCCGATTCCATTGCCAATTTATGTAAAGACCAATGAGCCTCGCAACAAAGGGATAGTATTCTTTGGCTAATTGCAGCACAAGTATCCATACTAACCTCGTCTCAATTTTTTAAAATTATATCGTTTTTAGTATTGACTAGATGGTCGATATATGATACAATATTAGCGACATATGATACAAACTCAGTCATATGTCGACACATTTCGGCAAATTGTCTTTTTGACTCATAACCATTGTAGATAGGCACTTCCTCCTTTCGCCTTTGAGAATAAAAGACATTTGCGGACAAATCTTTATGGAAAGAGGGAAAATTGTGACTATATTGAAATCGGTCACGACAATTAAGCATGGCGTCTGCCGTGCTTTTTTGTTTTGCTGCACATAAAAAAAAGTAATACCGACCGTCAATAAACAGAAAGCATTACTCCAACCCAAAACCTAAGTAAAGTAAATCAATGTACCGAGGTGATTTAAAAAGTACTCCTTATTTTTTTGGTGTATCGATTATAACCTTCACACCGTTATAAGTGCTCTTTTTAAAAGGAACATATAGGTAACGTTCCTCCTTTTCTATGGCAAGTGTCATAAACATTACCGTTAAATACATTAGCGGCGAGAAAAAATTAGTATCTATGAATCCGTATAAATCGAATAAAATCATCGAGAAGCCCAATGCCATTATAACGGTTTTGTTTTTTCCCTTAAAAACAAGGGAATAACGCGCATAATATTGATACAAATAGGTGACAATTCCGATAACACCGAAGGAACCGACTATCTGTGCTATTGTAGAATGGAACCAGTAGGGAATACCCACTCTAAAATAGGGAATATTCTTCCAGGGTGCATTGTCGACAAGAGAAAAATAAACATCCATTCCGCCACCGAAAATCGGATATTCCTTGAAGACCTTTAATGCCTCGCCATAAATATCAAATCTACCGTTATCGTCTAAGCCTCTTTGATTAATCATTATGTCGACTATTTGCTTAAATTTATCCGTATAACCGAAAATCAATATTAATAAGAATATTACTGCCGCCATCAATGCGATGACATGTCTTAATCTATTTGCCTTATCACCCTTTATAAAACAATAAACCATTATAAACGGTAAACCTATAGTTACGAATATCATCGGTCCTCTGGAGAAGGTAATCATAATCAAATAGTATTGAAAATAGGTAAACAAATACAAGGGTGTAGCACTTCTCTTTCCCTTGAGAGCAAGATAAGCGGTAGCAGGTACCGTTAACGATAAATAGGCACTGATATTATTGGGACCACCCCAGCCAAGCTTAAATATCTCTTTATTTCCTGTTGCCAATAAATCTATCAGATATACAAAACTATTAGCCCTTACGAGTCTAATTACAACAATAAGACATTGTGCAAAAACAATACCGGCTATAAGAACCAATTGCTTCGTCATATATTCTGCCATATTGAAGCCTTTATCGGGAATCGTGGAATCGTAAAGCACGTAAATAAACAGGAAGAAAAGTCCCAATAGAGCAACGATAAGATAGGCGACCCATACAAATGTTGGATTGAAATAGTCGGTAACAGTATACTTGATTCTCCTACCTAGACCCTGCAAAACCCATGGAACGGTTGTTGCAAGCATTGCTAAGCCAAAGCCCCTAATCTTGAGCTTAGGCTTATAAATAACACAGTGTAAAATAAGTCCTATTACAGGGATTGTTGCAAAAGAGATAATCCACTCGTTGCCAGACAAAGAGGAAAAATTCGGATTGAACACCAAAAACATACTGATGAACAGTGGCATCGAGTATAGGGTACTTCTTGATAACACCAAAGTTAAAGCGAATAAAGAAAGAAGTATTACAAGCCCCGCTACACTTTGCTTTATAGTCCAAAAGAAAACGACAATAAACCAAATTATCGCAAGAAACAAGTTGCCCGACAAAAAATTTTCGAGCTTATTCTGAGTGAAAAACTCAAGGAACACATTCTTCTTCATTTTATCTCTTCTCTTTCTCTTTCTTTAGTATACCCTTTGGCTCTAAAGATTCACCATTATATATCTTATTAACACAGAAGTCAACTGTCGACACAAACTTTATAAATATCGACATTTTAGAGGAATATCTGCTAGTTCTGCGTAAATATTCAACATAAATCTTCACTATTATGGAAACAGACCATTAAAAAAACATTAATCCAAAGTTACAAATGTAGTTCCCGAGCAGAAAATTCCTTGTTGACGAGGTATAACTTATAGTTATACCCGTATAAAATAAAAGTATAATATTTAAAGTTTTTTCGCAGAATAACTCTTGAAAAAAGGATATTTTTTGGTATATAATTTAATAAAAATACAAACTATATAAAGAGGTATTATATGAAAGAGTGTTATAAATCGCTGTTTACGCCTTGGAAAATAGGCAATGTCGAAATTAAAAATAGAATAGTAATGACATCCATGGGCGGAACCTCTATTTTCGGCTGGATGGAGCCCAATCATTACGACAAGGAAGCCGCCAACTTCCTCTTAGAAAGAGCTAAAAACAATGTAGGACTTATTCTTCCCGGTATCGCTCCTATCAAAGATATTCTTCTGGGGAAATGGCTATACCAAGGAAAGGGAAAGTTTAAAAAACTAAAGGAGTTTATGGAAGAATTCCATAAGACCGGCTGCAAATTATTCGTGCAGTTAACTGCCGGCTTCGGAAGATCCTTGGCAATCAATGATATAATGATTAAAGCACTCAAAAACAAGGCATTGGGCGGTGTCCTAAAACCTTTTCTTGACGTTAGTTATTTGACAGCAAGTGCAAGTGCTACACCTAATCGCTGGTATGATGAATGTGTTTCTCGCCCCTTGACCGTAGAAGAAATCGAGGAAATGGTCGAAGCCTTTGCCAAAACAGCAAAACTTTGTATGGACGCAGGTGTTGACGGTGTCGAAATCCACGCAGTTCACGAGGGATACCTCCTTGACCAATTCACGATGAAATATACAAACAATCGTGAAGACGAATATGGTGGCTCCTTTGAAAATCGCTATCGTTTCCCCGTTGAAATCGTCAAGGCAATCAAAGCAAGATGCGGAAAGGACTTTCCTGTTTCATTAAGATACTCTGTTTTATCTAAAACTAAGGGATTCGGACAAGGTGCTCTGCCCGGAGAAGAATATGTCGAAGTGGGAAGAGATATGCTAGAAAGCGAAAAGGCTGCAAAATATCTACAAGATGCGGGATACGATATGCTTAACTGCGACAACGGAACCTATGATGCTTGGTATTGGGCACACCCGGCTCCGTATATGCCTTTAAACTGTAACCTAGAGGATGTTGAACATATTAAAAAATTCGTTGATATTCCCGTTGTAGCGGCAGGAAGAATGACTCCGAAGGTTGCTTCGCAAGCAATAGCAGAAGGAAAAATCGATGCCATGGGAGTTGCAAGACAATTCCTCACAGACCCCGAGTGGGTAACCAAACTAATGGAGGACAGATTGGAGGATATTATGCCTTGTATCTGCTGCCATAATGCTTGTTTCAATATGGCACACTATAAAGGTGTAGGCAATGATCAAGCACTGTCGGATAATGCAGGAATGGCAAGATGTGCATTGAACCCTCAAACGATGCAATCTAAGAAATATAAGATTGTAAAGGCTAAGAAATCTAAGAATATTGCCGTTATAGGTGGCGGAATAGGTGGTATGGAAACTGCTAGGGTTTTGGCATTAAGAGGACACAAGGTTACCATCTATGAAAAAGACAATCACTTGGGCGGAGTATTCGTTGCAGCAGCAGCCCCCTCCTTTAAAGAGAAGGATAAGGAGCTTCTGAAATGGTATGAGAAGCAAATGAAAGACCTTGATATTACCATAATGCTTAACACAGAAATCAAGGACATTTCATCATTGAATGCAGATGAAGTTGTAATAGCAACCGGAAGCGTTCCTCGCAGACTAAACGTCAAGGGTGCCGAAAAAGCAATGGAAGCTTGCGAATATCTTAACGGAAGAGAGGTCGGAGAAAAAGTCATTGTAATCGGCGGCGGCTTGACCGGTTGTGAAATAGCCCTTGACCTTTGTCAAAAAGGGCATAAGGTCGCAATTATTGAAATGAAAAATGACCTAATTGCCGTTAAAGGTGTATGCCTTGCAAACTCCTCATATCTAAGAGATTACTTCGCTCTTCATAAGGAACAAGCCGAAGTATATCTCGAAACCACCCTTCAAGAAATTACGGATAAGGGTGTAATTGTTAAAGACAAGAATGGCAACGTTTTCCCGATAGAGGGCGATTCTGTAATATTGTCAATCGGATATATCCCCGATCCTTTAACCAAGGGCAAACTTGTAGGTGATTGCAACGGAGTCGGAAACCTCCGCACCGTTATTTGGCGTGCTTGGGATATTGCAATGAAGATTTAATAAAGAGGTATACACTATGGAGCTAACGCTTGAACAAAAACAAATTTTAGAAGGCAGCCAAGGGGAGGTAATGGCTAAAATAATGAAAACTCTCGTCATGTACGGCGAAACTTTCGGAGCTACAAAAATGATTCCCGTAACCTCAACATATGGTCACATCGTAACAAGCTTCGGAGTAATAGTTATACAAGGAGTTTTCGATCTTATGGACGAACTTCTCGCCGCAGGTGTTAAGAGCAAACAGCTCTTCTCTGCCGATCCCAGACCTGTAGATAAAAACGTTCCAAAAAACCTTTTGCAAGATATCGTCTTTAAGGTAATGTACGGACCTCAAAAAAGATACGAAAAGCAACTTAGAGAGATAGGTCTTTTGAACGACAAAGCCTTCACTTGCGCATGCTATTTCCCCGAGGTAGGCAACAGACCTAAGAAGGGAGATATACTCTCTTGGGCTGAATCAAGTGCAGTTAACTACGCCAATTCCGTTTTAGGTGCAAGATGTAATCGTAACTCCGGTATCATAGAAATGTTCGGAAGCATTATCGGCTATGTTCCTTACTTCGGTCTCCTTACAGATGAAGGAAGAAAAGCGTCTTGGATTATTGAGGTTAAAACATCAAAACGCCCCGAAGCACAGCTGCTAGGCAGTGCAATAGGAATGAAGGTCCTTGAAGACGTTCCCTATGTCAAAGGTCTAGATAAATGGCTCGGAACAGAACTTAACGACGATGCAACGACTTATCTAAAAGATTTCGGTGCGGCAACCGCCTCTAACGGTTCTGTCGGTTTATACCACATAGAAAACCTAACTCCCGAAGCTGTAGAACAAGGAGAAGCACTTATTAACGAGGGTGCTAGAGTTTATGTAATCGATGATGCAGAGATCGAAAGAGTTAAACAGAGCTACCCTGTAATCTGGAAGAATAAAGAAGCCAAACCAAAACTTTGCTTTATGGGGTGTCCGCATATGACATTAGCTCAGCTAAATGCTTGGACGGAAAGACTTGCCAACCGCTTAGCCGAAAAAGGAAGAAAAAAGGTTACAATAAAAACGGTATTCACTTCTGCTCCCGATGTAATAGAAGAATTCAACAAGTCTGAAAATGCCGTAAAACTTAAAAAAATGGGGGTTGTATTATCTTACATCTGTCCATTAATGTATATGAACAACCCGCTTTGTGCTTCTATGCCTGTTATCACTAATTCAAACAAGCTTCGCACCTACACATCGGCACGTTACTATACCGACGATGAGATTTTAGATCAAATTACAGGAGGTAAAAAATAATGGAAAGAATATTTGTAGGTCGTGTAGTAGTACCGGGAACAGCAACCCTAAAAGCCCTTGTTTCTCACGAGGGATTCAATACACTCGCATCCTTCAAGGATTGCAAAGAAGGAAAAAATATCTGTACGGACCAAAACAATAAAGACTTATATGGAAAAAATACCGTAGGCGTTGCATTGTGCTTACCTCAAACAATAGGATCAACAACCGGCGGAATGGTTTTATATAATGCCGCAGTTATCGGCTGTAATCCCGGAGCTTTACTCTTCTCTAAAACAATAGATTCTCTTGCCGCCGCAGGGGCGATACTCGCACACGCATGGACAAAAAACAGTATGCCCACAATAGACGGATTGGGTGACGAATTCTTGGCTTATGTAAAAGACGGAATGACGATAGAAATCAGAGAGGACGGCTCTATCGCTGTAAGGGATTAACTTAATTCATTAAAAACAACTTTTCATTGTTGCTAATTACTATAAAAATGCACCACCTTATTATTTATGTGGTGCATTTTTAATATTTCAAAAGTCTTAATCCGATAGAAGGCTTTATAATAATCTCTTATTTGTTCAAATAATTCTCTTTCAATACCCTTGCCAATTGGTCGGGACAACTGGTAGGCTTTCCACCACAGGAAATACCCTCCAGCAAGGATATAACCTCTTGAACGGAACGATTTTCGCATAGTCGAGCAACGCCCTGTGTATTGCCGGAGCAACCACCATAAAAAGAAACCTTTTTAATAATATCGTTTTCGACCTCTACCTCTACTTGTCTTGCACAGACACCTCTTAATGCATATTTCATAGTTTATCTCCTTTTTTCTTTATTTTAGCATACAGCAACAACTATTGTCAATTTAGCCTACTTATTATTCGGAGAAGAGTTGCTCTTCCCTCTATATGCTTTTACGGCACGATAATGAAAGCTTAATATAGACTCACGAACACCGGGCGGAGAAACCACATATGCCTCATCACCAAACCTTTTAAAGTACTCTACAACTTGATTGGCAGAACAATCGAAATAATAAAGATCACCTTCGATGCGTTTAGGGATAGGTCTGTGTACATATATTTTACGATATCTATTAACCCCTTCTTTTGTCAGTTTAATAACAATTTCTTCTTCATTTGCAAGATAATAAAATTGCGGTCCGTATTCTTGCATCTTTTTAAAGGTTGCTACCGCTTTTTCCGTAAAAGTCGCCGCCTTTTTAAGAATAACAACGGATTCTATTCTTGATAATCTTATAGTGCGACAGCGATTTCTGTTTTCTGTCAATAAATACACATGCATTTCCTCCTTTGAACGAGCAAAAGCATAGGGTGAAAGCTCGTAAAAACGAGCCTTAGCACGTGTGGTAATAAAGACCTTTTTACCCTCGTTGATAGCCTTCGATAGCAAGTCATAATTTTCTTTAAAAATAATCTCCTCACGTTTATCTTGCGTAAAGCTCGCATATGCCGTAAACATATTACGATAATACTCTGACAAAGATGCACCCTTCAACAAATAATTCTCTGCATATTCTATCAAAGGTGCTGTTTCTTTTGTGGGTTTTAGAGAAATCAAGCGATTAAACTTTTCCGTAGAATCCGACGAAAGCTCTTTGTTAACCTTGTTGGCAATTTCATTACAAAGATTATCCCTGGTTTGTTCATCGATAAACACTTTTCTCAATTCACAATTAATCCTATCATATAACCTTTCCTGTCTTTCGTTAAACTCTTGAGAATAGTTAACTATAAGTCTAGTTAACAATCCATTTTTATTTGGAGTAACACCGTCCGACTTATAGAATTCAAAGCTGTCGGCATCGTTTGAAAGTATGTCGCCCACCCTTGGTGTAACGTATATCTTGATTTTATCGTAGGTCATAACCACCTCCTATGAATATAATGTACCACAAAAAGGGGGCGTAAGTAAAGTGATATCCTTATTAAAAAACACAGATTCCCCATTCAATAAAACGTAAAGACACGATTTATATCATTTTTTCTTATAACAAAGCCACATTTGGTGCAAAAACAAGGGGGCACTTTTTTATTAATAACTGCGTACTACTAAAAGTCGAAAAAGACTGATATAATATTAATATAAAACGAAGGAGGTATCAGACATGATGACGATAAAAGGTAAGCATAACAGTGCGAAGATTTATACCGACATAATAGAACAGGGTGCAATAGAACAAATTAAAACATTATGCGATTTCAAGCCATTCGAAAAAAGTAAAATACGCATTATGCCCGACGTCCACATGGGTGCGGGTTGTACGATAGGAACGACTATGACAATAACGGATAAAGTGATTCCCAATATGGTGGGCGTAGATATCGGTTGTGGAATGGAGGTTGCTCAAATCGAAGAAAAGGAGCTTTCTTTCCCCGATCTCGACAAAGGCATACGTCAAAACATTCCAACAGGTAATAGTATACGAAAAATGCCACACCCGTATTCGGAAAAAATCGATCTTACCGAGCTCCGTTGCTATAAAAGTATAGACCATAATCGAGCCATGCTTAGCATAGGTACACTAGGTAGCGGAAATCACTTTATAGAGGTAGATAAGGATGATGAAGGAAATCTTTATGTTGTTATTCACTCCGGAAGCCGTCACCTAGGTGTAGAGGTCGCCTCCTACTATCAAAAGCTTGCATATAGACGTTTTTCCGATAAGAAACAGGAGCAAATTAATACACTTATCGATTCACTAAAAAGAAAAGGACACGAAAAGCAGATAGAAAAGAAACTCCGAGATCTTGAAAAGCAAAAATGCGACATTCCAAAAGAACTAGCGTATGTTGAAGGAAAAGATTTTGAGGACTATATTCACGATATGAAAATCGTACAGCATTTCGCGGAGCTAAATAGACAAGCAATGATGGCTGAAATAGAAAAAATAATGAAAATTAATATAAAAAATACCTTTACAACGGTTCACAATTACATCGATATCGACTATAATATATTACGTAAAGGTGCTGTTTCAGCTCGTTTGGGTGAAAGGTTATTGATACCCATCAATATGCGTGACGGTGCTTTGATATGTATCGGACTTGGAAATAAGGACTGGAACCAAAGTGCTCCTCATGGAGCCGGACGACTTATGAGCCGCTCGAAGGCGTTCCAAACCTTATCCATGGATACGTATGAGCAGCAAATGAAGGGCATCTACTCCACTTCCATTTGCAAAGGGACGCTTGATGAAAGCCCCGATGCATATAAGAGCGTAAACACCCTCATTGCAAACATAGCGGATACAGTTGATATAGAGCGTAGAATATACCCCGTATATAACTTAAAAGCCGCTAATTGATTTAAACCATTCTATTACCTAATCTTGTCTCTAGGTAATATTGGTAATATTCCTGGCAGGGGGAAACAGGAAAAAAGGCGTGGTACTTGTTTTTCAGTACCACGTTCTTTTTTTAATCAACCTATGATAACCAAACCGCCAACCCAAACTACACAGGTTACAGTAATCATTGTATAGAATAACGGCTTTTCATAAGGAAAAGAAACCGATGTTATAGTATGACCTATAGTTGTTCTATGTTAATGTAACAATGAGGATGAGATATCGGCATCTCATCCTAAAACAAAGCTGCCCGATATAAAAGGCACTATCAAGGAGCATAGCGAATTGACTGAAGGATTGCAGGCATCTTTGATGCCGTCCCGTCAAATAAATATCCACATTACAACTTCTTTGCGTACAAATATTGCATAATATAGCAGTGTAAGCCTTGCCTCCGCCTTACGAAAATATCGAACATAAAGGTGGTTCTAGAAAGATTATGCTAAGATTCCTAGCATCTACACCACGGAATTTGAGCTTGGAACATATGATCCTACGAATACACTGAAAAAATTATCAACCGATGGAAAAGTCACGTTGGCTAGCGGTTACTATTGGGTTGACGATAGTTTAGTACCTTCTGTAAGTACTGATGGTAAGAGCTATTCTGCTTACTATAATGCCGACTCTTACAACTACCATAATAAGGATGTCTCTGTCATCATTAAAGTTTTGAGTAAGCTACAATTAAAAGAAGCCGATATACCTAATACTAGTATCACGCAAGACTTCGATCCCGAGAAGAAGGTCTCAGACTACCTTAATGATCTTCCTAATTCAGGTGCCGGTTTCAGCTTTGCAAGTACCGTAACAGATGCACAAAAGAATACTATCCTCAATGCTCGTGAGGCAGCTCATACCTTCGCTGTAATCTATAATCCTGATTCAACTAACTATGATGATTACACAACAGAAATAAGTATAACCATCAATAAGGCAAGCAGGAATGCAGGCGACCTTAAGTACACCATTGAGAACGCAGGCGAATATGTTCGCGGCAATACCCTTGCAAATTACACTCTGCCCGAAGGATACACTTGGACAGACTCCTCTCTTACTGCTTCTCGTACTAGTATAAAGGACGACGAGTACCCTGTCTTTACAGCAATTTGGAATAAGGGTTCTGAATATGATAGTAACTATAACGAGTGTACCGGTGTTGAGATAACTCTTAAGATTTCCAAGGCGGTTGTAACGATTGATTCTCTTGTTTACGTTGATTATACCGGCGATCAGATTAAGGCTATTCCTAATGTTTATTACAACGGTTCAGTTATTGAAGATACCTCATCTTATACCTTGAGTTATGGCAATACTACGAACCTCTTCTCTCAAGGTGGAACATATTCTATGACGGTTTCCTTAAAATCTGACAACTTCATGTTGGCAACGGAAGCGGTTACTGTTACTGTCAAGGTTAGAAGTGTTGCATTAAGTACCGACACTAAAACCCTTTTAGAAATCGAGGACGCCTTATCTTCAACAACTAGCGGTACAATAGTCGTTATGTACAATACCATACTTAATAATAGTGCAACAGTAAAGAGTGGTGTAACTTTGTTAGTGCCATATAGCAATAATTACTCCTATATAAGCACTATAAACACTGCTAAGAATGGTGTTTCAACAGGTTCAGCACATAGAACTCTCACAATTGCCAACGATAAATCATTAACAGTATCCAAATCTGGGATATTAAATGTTTCCGGCATACAATCTTCTGGACAACCCCATTCCGGATATACCTCCGGGGATTATGGGCAAATAAGCATGGAAACTAATTCTTATATATATGTTCATGGTGAATTATATTCATTTGGCTATATAAAAGGAACTGGTACTGTAATTGCATATGCCGGTGCGGAAGTATATGAACTTCTTGATATTGAAGACTGGCCCGGCGGTACCGCCGCCCTAAAACTTGTTAATGATGTATGGAATTTAGTTGGTCCAAAAACATTTAAATCATTCCCATTTAGCCAATTCCGTGTAGCAAATATAGAAACAGTTTTAAGCATTAATAGCGGAGCTTCCTTATATGCACATTACTATATTACAGGAACCGGGTTTGAGGCGAATGATTCTGTTACTTTTATGGGAGCTGGTGGATTATTTACAATCGAAGATGGTTACATTATTAAGAGTGTTGATAATAATGGGAAAATCAAAATTGAATCTCACGGAAATATTACAACAAATAATATAACACTAAAAATAAGTATTTATACGGTCACGTCTAAAGGTGTTGAAATCCCAATTTGTGAATATTATAATATTATTGTTGCTGAAGGAAATGTAACCGTTAATTCGAAACTAAAGATTATGTCTGGTGCATCTCTAACCATTGAAGAGGGTGCTGCAGTGACTATTGCAAATAGCGAATATGCTGGAATAGTATATAGCACTTAAAACGGGTGATGATTTTGCTCAACCAACACCAATTACGGGTACATATGCTACATATGATGGTGGTTATGCTAAAAAGTCCGTTAATTTTATTGTTGATGATACCCTTAAAACCGAAAGAAAAGGAGTTTTAGGTGGTACTATAACAACTAAAAAGGGTCCATATATTAAAATCCATGTCAATACCACGGTAAATGGCAAAATTGTTGAGCAGTGGAATATCCTTTTCAGAAACAGACACCAACCATACCTACACCGCCACTTCCGGAAGTACAACTTTAGCCAAAGGTAGTAACTATAAAGGTAACGGAACCACATTTGTCTTTGACTCTGTGAACAACAATTAACTACTTCGTGTAAATTTACACTTTACAGGATAGCGAGACCGACAAAAGTCTCGCTATTTTCTGTAATAAACTTTACCTCACCATAAACAAACCCCATAGCAAAAAAACGTCCGCAGTTGGTTACCTCATTGATTATACCCATTATACCCCTTGACAAAGGGGTATAATGGGTATAATAGGGGTATAGCAAAAACATCGCAAAAGATTAATACAATCATTAGTGAATAGATTCAAGGAAAAATAGTCAATTGTTATCGGGTAAGTGTTGAATTTTTCCATTTTTTTTGTTATAATTAAAATAACTTAAAGTGAAGTGGGTGCTTTTATGATATTCCAAGAAACCGAAAAGGTAGAATTAAAAAGAATAATGAACGACTCTCTTTCAAAAGAAATCGTGGCATTTCTTAATAGCTTTGACGGTGTTATTTACATCGGCGTGGAAGATGACGGAAGTGTTGTTGGTATTAACAATCTTGATGAAACGCAAAAGAAAATCGCAGATATAATTACTACGCAAATTTTACCGAATTCACAAAAATATATTGAGCTCGGCACAAAGTTTGTTGAAGGCAAAAATGTTGTTGAAATAAAGGTCCGCAAGGGTGATGGCCTTTTCTATATAAAGAAATATGGTCGTAGTGCAAGTGGCTGTTATGTCCGTATTGGTACGACCTGCCGTAGTATGACTGAAGAGGAAATCGAACAAAGATATATTGCACAACTGTCCATTCCTAAGCAATCAATGAAACAAAAATTAAGCCCTCGTCAAGATTTATCGTTTGCTCAATTTCAAGCGATACTTGCATTTAAAGGTATACATTTTAATGGTGCAACGTTTGAACAAAACTATAATTTGAGAAATAATGAAGGCAAATATAACTATATCGCATTTCTGGTATCAGATCAGAATGATACATCAATAAAAGTAGTTCGGTTTAATGGCACAACCAAAGCAGAATTTTTATCACGAAAAGAATTTGAAAGAGGATGTATTTTTAAGCAAATGGAAGATGCATTGGATTATGCATTAAATGTGCTCAATATAATTCAAACAAATATTATTGGAAAGAATAGAGTCGATACGCCGTATTTTGATAATGAGTCCTTCCGTGAGGCTTGGTTTAATGCAGTATGTCATAATTTATGGGTAGAACAAACACCTCCGGCAATATATGGTTTTGATGATAGATTAGAAATTATCTCATACGGACTTTTAACTGAAGGGATGACAAAAGAAGAATTCTTTAATGGAATCAGTAAACCTGTCAATGAAGAATTTGCAAAAATTTTCATGCAATTACACTATATGGAACAATCAGGAAAAGGTGTGCCTACTATAGTGTCGAAATATGGTAAAGATGCCTATCATTTTGGCTCGTCATTTATACAATGTATTCTGCCCTATAACATATTAAACAGAAGCAAACAAGAACGTTTACTTGGGAAAAGTGATACAGAAAATGATACAGAAAATGATACAGAAAAAATGCTAATCAATCTTATTAAAGAAAACCCATACATCTCAAAGGCTAAAATGTCAGAGAAAACAGGAAAATCTGTGCCAACTATTAGTAGGGCATTAAAGAAAAGTCAAGTGATAATTCATGTCGGCCCAGCTAAAGGTGGACATTGGAAGATACAAGAATAATAAACATATAAAATTTGACCGCTTTTGAGTAAAACCAACGGCGGTTTTTCTTGTGTACTCGGCACGCGTAATAACTTGGCGGTGAAAGTCCGCTACAGGCTGGCAGTAGGAACTGTTAGCCGAAGACAAGGGCATCAGTCGTGAGATGCAATGCAAGGGATAAAGAAAACATGTATAGGTGCGAGTAATAATAGTGATATAAGATTTTAACTATAAAGCAAAATACTGTCTAAATGTCATACTGAGCGGAAGAATGTGGTATAATAATATTGAAAAAGTAAATGATAAAATAGCACTCTAAAATACAGGAATACTTCTAAAAAATCGATAATATAACAAAGTTATACATTAAGTCATACTGAGCGGAAAGCGAAGCTTGTAGTCGAACCCCATCGGGGCGAGGTGCAACCTCGGTATCTCATCCGCATAAAAGGCAATTTTCTTTACGGCACTCGAGCCATTCTTTAGGATTTTGCCTCGCTTCAAGAAATTGGCTGCTAAATTTATGAGGATTTCATTCGTTCGGTTGAAAATGAGAAGATAAAGTTGGATTTTAGTTAAAGGAACATTACATAGTAAATAGGAAGATATGTTATTTTTCCGTTAGTAAATACTTCCCTTTCATTTGATAAAACATACCCTTTTTTTACATTATAATCACTATTGGTTACAAATCTATTTAGGGCGCTGTGAATCGTATAGTCCTTGCCTGACTTTACCTCAATTGGCAGTGCCGATAGATTATCGTAATCATCTATTAAAAAATCCACCTCTCCGTTACTGCGATTGTCATAATAAAACAAACTCTTACCATGTGCCTTCAATTCGCTTGCAACAACGCTTTCATAAACCGTGCCAAGATTAACACTCTTTTCGTTATCCAGAACCGCAAGAATGTTATTATTATAAAGAATGCTTGTAAGTATTCCGACATCGTTAAGATAAAGCTTAAGCAAGTTTTTTTCGCTTGACTCTATTAACGGAAAAGTGGGCGTTGAGATTGCTTTTACGTCTAATGCAATTCCCGAGTAAATCAAATAGTCAAACTCATCCTGATAGTGAGAATAGGTTTTTCCTTTTATATTTTCGATATCCTTAATTACCACTCTCTTTTTTTTGTTCTCCAAAGTCGATGGTATCATATCATAAATACGACGTATTTTTAATTTGTTTTCCGTATCGTATTTAGAGGCATCAGCACTATAAAACTCGTGGATTTCTTTTTGAATTTCCCTTACAGCGACTATATTAAAACCGGTTAAATAGGTGTTAACGGCATCGGGCAGTCCGCCAATTAACAGATATTTCTTAAACAAATCAAGTATAGAGTCATGTACAGTCGGTTCAAGGCTTTGCATATTTTGAAAATGCTCTTTCATTGAGGTAATTGCAAATTCATTAAAGCCATTGGCATATAAAAACTCTTCGAAATCCAAAGGGTACATTTGAACCACGGAAATACTACCCATAGGAATAGATGAGGTTTTTGCAAGAGTAACGCCCAATAAAGACCCGCTTGCGATATAGTTATACTTGTCATCTTCCCTTAAAAATTTTAGTAATGTGAGCAAATGGGGGTATACTTGTATTTCATCGAGAAAAATGATGGTATCTTCCTTAGAACCCATATTATTGCCTGCGAACATACTTACACGAAAGTAAAAGTCTTTAACAGTTCTAACATTTTCAAAGGCTTTCCTACCTAAAGAATCCTCTAAGAGATTTATCTCAACATAGTTTTTAAAAAGCTTTTTTCCAATATATCTAATTATATAAGACTTACCAACCTGTCTTGCACCATCTACAATTAATATTTTGTTAGTGCCGGATTTTAGATGAGAAGTAATAACTTTTTCAATTTTTCTGTAAAGCATAGACACCTCCATTGACTTTTCAATATTATTTTAACACATATTCATTGACTTTTCAATAGTTTTTAAGGTTAATTTTGTTGACTTTTCAATATTGTTGTGTAAAACAGCAAAACATTTTTGCAAGAGTAACATAGGGAGGGCTTAATTTTGGATTTAAATTTATGATACAGTACATTTTTATGTCACTGCGACCTTTTTATAAGGATTGAGATGCCGATTAACAAGGATGAGATACCGACACCGAGTGTCGCTCCTGCGGAGTTCGACTACGGCTACGCCTTCGCTCAGTATGACATCTTAAACAATTTACTGATAATTATTTTAAGATTTTGCATTAATACACCATAGGAAAAGGCTGCCTTGTGTAAAGCAATGCGAGTGAATGCGGATGAGATACCGAGGTTGCACCTCGTCCCGATGGGGTTCGACTACAAGCTTCGCTTTCCGCTCAGTATGACATTTATATGGATTACTGGTATTATTGCCAATATTCGCACTATATTATAGCGTTTCAATTTCTCTGCATGTTTTTTGTGATTTTAGTTCTTTTTGAAATTATTGTACCACATTCCTTTAGCTCAGTATGACATTTTAGATAATTTGCCGGCAATTATTTTAGAATTTTGTATTAACACACCATAGGAAAAGGCTGCCTTGTGTAAAGCAATGCGAGTGAATGCGGATGAGATACCGAGATTGTACCTCGCCCCGATGGGGTTCGACTCCAGGCTTCACCTTCCGCTCAGTATGACATTAATGTATACTTTTGCGATACTTTTCGATTTTCTAGAAGGATTTTTGCATTCTATAGTGTACTTTGGCATTTACTTTTTTAATTTATTATACCACATTCCTTCCGCTTAGTATGACATTGAGATGTGATTTTGCTGTAAATCGATATCCTTTTAATACCACTTTTGCTTGTGTTTATACAGGTTTTCTTAAGCCAACACATTGCTTGTGAAAAAGGGGCTGTCGAAAGGCGTAGCCTAGAGATTGAGGGATAGCAGGCGTGTGGAACACCGTAGTGTAAAAAGATTCGGCGGGAGTCAAGTCCCCGCCCTACGATGTATGGATTTTATAGATGCGTGTTATAGGGAATTATCGTTACACAAATTGTTCAGGTATTCTTCAACATTTATATAATGTATACCGTTAACAATCTCGGTTAATCCACGGTAGATAACGTATTTATTCTTAATTGTACCGAAACGGTGTTCGGTTTGTGCACATTTCTGCTCATCAATAAGGTGTCGATATTGTTGATCTACTATCTGGGTACTATATTTTATCTCGAATATTTCACAGGATAATTTTTCCGGATCAAACACTACCATATCGAACTCTCCAATGGCAAATTGAAGTTTAAAGACATCTTTTTGAGGCTTTGCTAACTTGGTTTCAAGTAGGACGATGTCCTCCATCATTCTGCCCTTAATCTCGCTTAAAAGCCTCTCGATTACTTGCATACGTTCATGCAAGCTCAGCCCATTAATTTTTTCATCGAGGAGTAAGCTTTCAACAAGTGCCTTTGCCTGTGCATATCTCATTCCGGGCTGTGATACAACTATGTTCTTTTTGATGTCATTCACATTCGGGAAACTTCGCACGTCAATTTCGTAAATCAGATCAAGAAGAATAAGATATTCTTTAATCTCTGCAGCGTGGATGTCGTCCACCTTAACCATTTGATCCTCTTCGTCAAGGATTTCAAGAAGACTCTTGAGCTCTTCGGTTACGGCTTTAATATCGATATCGTCAAGGATTGTATTTGGTGCAAAGCGATCTCTGCGTAAATTTCTTGCCGAACGTGACAAATCACCTGATTTAAACTCACGAGTAATTACTTCTTTTGTAAAGCGATGGTTAATGTCTTCTACCACACGATTGATAGCATTGGTTAGCTCGTTTTTTTCGTAAAGATCTGCTAGATTGCGAAAATGACTGCCATCCTGATAATACTTTAAGGAGTGTTGGATGTTTTTTGCAATTGCACTGTCAACATATGCGTTTACTGTATTCGTATTACTGAATGAAAAACCTTCATTGTAATTGATACCGCCAAGGCTCATGGTGCCACCATAGCGAATAAATTCGTCTATCCCTTTTATACCGAGTACTTTTTCAAACTCTCTGTAGGGGATAAAGGTTGTATGAAGGAGAATACACCTATCATAGAGCTGCTCGCTTTTAGATAGCATAAAGCCCAGAGAGTCGGTTCCTGAAAGAACGATTTTCATACCACATGTAGCAAATACATCAGAGAAAAGTGCCGCACCCTCGATGAAGTCAGCCATAAAGGTGACCTCGTCAATGAAAATATACTTATAGCCACCTTGTTCCAAAAGCATCAAATCTTTGTTAACACCCCCGAGCGTATCTTTAGGTGAAACTTGAATAAATGCAGATTTAGCTATTTCCTTTTCGGTCATATCGGCAAGTGCCTGACGAATCATTGTAGTTTTCCCGGTACGACGCAAACCATATAGAATAAATACTCTATCCTTGACATCGTTGTATATAAAATTATGAAGCTGTGAGAAACATTCCCTCTTTTTATAAGCCTTCACTTCGGCAACAAATCTTTTCAGTTTATCACCTATAAGAATCGATGAATTAAAGGTAAACACTTCTTTCTTTTGCGTTTTCCTCAGTGGTACATCGATTTTTTTCTTCAACTCCTTCAATCTTGCCTCCAAAAGCTTTCGCTCATCAATTTGATTACGAAGAGTTTCCACTGAATCATGATCAATATACTTTTCGACTCTCTTTCCGCTTTCGTTGTATCGATGATAGTAATATGTTTTACCGTTTATACTCTTTTTAGCTATAGAACCTTTGGGTAAAGTTTCAATACGTGCTTCAAGTTCTGTAATTCGATTTTGTATATTCATAGTGTCCATATTACATCTCCTTTTCGTTATACCCATTATACCCCTATTATACCCTTTTGTCAAGGGGTATAATAGGGGATACTAAAACATGCAATGCTGTATTCTTTAATGATTATTAGTATGAGAAAGTGATTCCTCAATCAAAAGCAATGGTGATTTGAATCCTTGTCTAGGAATAATGCGGATGAGATACCGAGGTTGCACCTCGCCCCTATGGGGTTCGACTGCTGAAATTGTTACCAATTTCTTCCGCTCAGTATGACATTTTATACAGTTCTTTAGTAATAATCTGATTTTTTTTTACTATCTAATTTTTTTGAATGTCACTTCATCATTTGAATTATTTTGTATTCTATTACACCACATTCCTTTCGCTCAGTATGACATTTACATATAAACTTTACAGTATTTTTCATTTTTTTAGTAGAAAATGCAATCATGTCTAAATGTCATTTGAAAACTTTGTGAAAATATTATACCACATTCAAACTAAAGTCAATAGCAAACGACACTTTTTTTGAGCGAATAAAATAACGTTTTGCACATTTTTAGAGCGAATATGGTTGAATTATGGCACAAAATCTGCCGCTGCTATTTCGATAAATGGCAAGATTGCGAAATAACCTTGTTTAAGTTCATATTTTTATTTCACAGCCGTTTGATTTCTGTTGTGGAAATCAAACGGCATTTTTGTATATTGCAAAGGGGGGGTGTAAAGTGTAAATTTACACAAAGTAGTTAATTGTTGTTCTTAAGTGCGAGCAACGGTATAAGTTTTTGTTATGATGTTTATTATTCAAATGTCGAACCATTGCCGGTGTAGGTCGTACCGGCAGTAAGGGTGGTGCTTCCTGAGGTGGCGGCGAATTCATAAGTGGTTTTATCATCTAAGGATAACAAGGAACCAGCTTTTACACTAATTATATAAGAACCCGATGTGCTGGCATGCTTGTTTATTATAATCCTTGACGAGTCATACTCTGTGGTTATATTGCCACCAAGCACCCCACCATATGTAGTGGTCTCTTGTTTCCCAAGCCAGTTAGTGGTTGTCTCGGAATAACCTAGCATTTCTAGCTCTCCATTGACTTTAAAAATAGCAGGCTGTGCTGCGGTATAAACAACACTATTTACAATGCCAGACCTTATATTCTTTTTTGTCAAATCACCGCCATAAACGCGTGTGCCTTTACCATCACTATTTAATCCCGTGAAAACATCAGGATGAGAACTTCCGTTATAGGCAATTACTCCTGCTTTGCTATCAGCAGCAACCGTGACCTTTGCACCCTTTTTTATGATAAAAGAAGAACCTGGCATCAATTTAAACTTGGAATTTGCAGTTACTTCACCTTTAGCAACAACAATATTGTAATAACCACAAATAGGAATCTCCTTCCCTGAGGTACTCATTTCAACGTTCATGCTAACACCAATTTTAACTTTCACTGAGACAGTCATATTATTTGTTTGCACATAACCTGATAAAGTTAAATCGATTTTTCCTGTTGCCGTATCCAATTTTTTTTCAATATAACTTCCATCTGAAGTAATCGCAAATAAGCCACTGCTACCTACAAATTGTATGCTATTTACAAAACTGGTATCATCAGCATAAATATGATATTGTGCATTTAGTGCTGCACCATAGGAAATACGTAAAGAAACTTCTATGTTGGCTATGCGGAATTGACTAAATGGAAAATACGTGTTTCTTGCTTGGTATGAAGCTTTTCCACCAGGCCAATCTTTAATATCTAATGGCTCATATCCATTCGCTCCATCAAGTAATACAACATCACCGCTTCCTACTACATAACCAAATGAATATATATTAGCACCTTTGTTTACATAGATAATAGAACCATCTTCCATTGAAACTTGTCCATAATTTCCTGTTGTATAGCCGGTATATTGGGTTGATGCACCGTACTGTAAACCGGAAACATTTATTGTTCCATTTACATCAAGTCTCTTTCCATCGCCAATAGTAAGGGTTACATACGAAGAGCCTATACCTGCGGACGTTGTAGTTGTTGCACCTAGCGTATAATCGAAATTTTCGTCGGAGGGGTCGCCATAAGGTACTAATAAAGTTACACCACTATTTACTGTTGCACTATTATTAAGTATGGTATTGTACATAACTATTATTGTATCGCTGGTGGTTAAGGATAAAGCATCTTCAATTTCCAAGAGAGTGTCTATATCAGATTTTAGTGCAACACTTCTTACTTTTGCTAATACAGTAACCGCTTCCGTTGCCAACATGAAGTTTTCAGATTTTAAGGAAACCGTCATAGAATATGTTCCACCTTGAGAAAATACGTTAGTCGTATTATGATAACTTAGTTCATATAGTGAATCGTCTAGTTTCGATCCGTTGTAATATGCTTCCGGTACAACGGTTACATCTTTGTTATCATTCTTATTAATATCCGTATTCTTACAATCAACATATACCTTTTCATCCAGTGTTACAATCGCCTTGGTAAGTTTAAGGGTGATTTCGACACCGGTACACTCGTTATAGTTAGGATAGGTTTCCGAGCCCGCATTCCAAATTGCTGTAAAGACAGGGTACACATTGTCATCTGTACTATCACGAGAAGCAGGGGTTGAGGGAGTAGTCCAAGTGTATCCTTCGGGCAGAGTGTAATTTGCAAGGGTATTTCCTTTAACATATATGCCGCCGTCAATGGTTTTCTTGAGATCTTCTGCATTCCTGCTTGCCTTATTGATGGTTATACTTATTTCTGTTGTGTAATCATCATAGTTAGTTGAATCAGGATTATAGATTACAGCGAAGGTATGAGCTGCCTCACGAGCATTGAGGATAGTATTCTTTTGTGCATCTGTTACGGTACTTGCAAAGCTGAAACCGGCACCTGAATTAGGAAGATCATTAAGGTAGTCTGAGACCTTCTTCTCGGGATCGAAGTCTTGCGTGATACTAGTATTAGGTATATCGGCTTCTTTTAATTGTAGCTTACTCAAAACTTTAATGATGACAGAGACATCCTTATTATGGTAGTTGTAAGAGTCGGCATTATAGTAAGCAGAATAGCTCTTACCATCAGTACTTACAGAAGGTACTAAACTATCGTCAACCCAATAGTAACCGCTAGCCAACGTGACTTTTCCATCGGTTGATAATTTTTTCAGTGTATTCGTAGGATCATATGTTCCAAGCTCAAATTCCGTGGTGTAGATGCTAGGAATCTCACTATCAGAATAAGTCGCTTTTTCCAAATCCACCTTTACGTTCAATGGGAAGTTTTCGTAATTGACAGGATCGGCATTGTAGATTGCAGCATATTCCTTAGTATTTACTACAGGTTTTGTTGAACCACTAACCCAGTTATATGGAGAATTCTCTCCAAAGCTATAGTTACCGTTCAGGGTTGCTTGGGGATCATAGGTTCCCTTGAAGCCTGCATGGGTAATTCCGCTGTAGGTTGCTTTAGCTATATTTATAGACTTTGTTGTACCTCCTTGTACGTTATAGTTTGCATCGCTTGCAAAGGTTACTGTAAAGGTATAAGAACCTGCATTCTTAAACTCGGAGAAATCTCCGGATAAGCTTAAGGAACCGTACACTTTATCATTTGTATATGCCAAATAGTAAGCTTTTACGCTCTCAAGTTGAGAAGCTCCGCTATATACATACGAGTCATCACTTTCCCAAACAATTCGAACAACCTTTGCAGTGACTGTAAGCATTCCATCGGTGTAACCTATAATATAGTTGGAGTTTTCTGCACCATAAGGAGTAACTGAATAGCTTCCTATATCAGAGCCTACGCTATAACTACAAGTATAGCCGATAGTTCCTATCTTATCACCCTCAATTAATCCGATAGTATTATAGGAGAATGTAACGCTATCACCATAATAAATACTCTTGTTGTCCGCACTTATTGTCAATGTCTTTTGTGCTATTGTTACATTATTTTCATTGTCGTTATAAATATAGTTAGTATTTCCGTACCTAGCGGTCAAGGTGTAAGAGCCAGCATTAATAAATTCAGCAGAGTAAGAGATATCCATCTCAACTTGTTCGCCTTTATAATCTTCAAAGTGAGCTTTGATATCCGCAGATTGATTT
>CAZLNZ010000005.1:0-120074 GCA_964561145.1 uncultured Christensenellaceae bacterium | reverse complement strand
CCATCGATTTGAGCTGTTCAATTGTAACAGAATTGGTATACTCTTTGTCTAAGTACAAGCCCGATATCTCATATCCCTCTTTTGTGAGTTCGGGGAATTCGGTTGTTATGCCCCAGACAAAGTCAGCTTCCCCGTTTCCCGGGTGCACTGTTATTTGATACTCATCATCTGTTTTAATCTTACAGGCTGCAAACGTGAATAATAACGTTAGTACAACCATAAGACAAATGACAAAACAAAACTTTTTGTTGACCATAATTGCTCCTCCAAAGTTTATACTTGAGTAATACAATAAAAAATGACCTCATTTTATCATTGTATTATATTCTAATTGTAACCCACTCGAGGAAGGTTGTCAATGTCATTTTTAAATATTTTTTAACATTATTTTAAGCAATCCTATTTAACGAAGGGAATTTCACAAGGATCGCGGCGGAAGAGGAGCCGCCCGCCCTACAATGTATGAGAATCCTTGAGAAAAGCTCGATTGATGTAAGGTGAGCCGTTTTTTAAGGATGAGATACCGACACCAAGGTGTCGCCCCTACGGGGTTCGACTACAGAAATTGATACCAATTTCTTTCGCTCAGTATGACATTTATATATAGTGCTTCTGTTATTGTTTGAATTCTAAATTATGTCAGTTGCACATGTGATTTTTTCGCTCAGTATGACATTTTAGATGTTTCAGCTGTGTTAGTTTTGGTACAAAAAAAGAATAAGACCTTAAAATAAACTGTCATTTTTGCAAGGATTGCGTTGTGTTCCTTGGGATCAGATTTTTATGGAATGATTTGTTATTTCTATCAAAGGTCGGATAGGTCTATTTTATATTCCATATCTATTGGCTCATCACGCTTTATAAACATAATCATGTAAATCGGAAGGTATATTCGTTTCCCTACAACCTCAACATTGCCGTTGGATAAAATGTATCCTTTTTCAATATCTAAATCCGTAAATAAAAGATTATCTAAAGCTACATGCCTTTTATAATTCTTTCCTGATTTTACCTCGATAGGTATTACCCTTCCGCTCTTCTCTATTAGGAAATCTATTTCGCCAAGTTTGTTATTCTTATAATAAAACAGATCAAAACCCTTTGATGCCAATTCTTGTGCAACAGCATTTTCATAGATAGCTCCAAAGTTAATATCTTTTTCCTTATTTATTATTTGTATTTGCAGGTTCCTATCCATGTACATACTAGATAATAATCCAACATCGCAATGAAAAAGCTTGAATAGATTTCTTGATTTGCTCAATATAAGGGGAACCTTTGGTTCATCCGCACAGTAGGTTGGAAGAGCTACACCGGCATCCTTCAACCATAAAAAGCTATTCTCGTATTTGTTAAACTTAAGGTTCTCATTGAGGTTCTTCAAAATAAACCTTTTATTTTGATTGTTAAGCTCGCTTGGAATCAAGTCAAAAATCTCTTTTATATACAATTTGTTGTCTAAATCGTACTTGCTAATATCTTGTCTATAAAGCTCTACGATATTGTTCTGTTCTTCAACAACGTATCTTAAATTATTGGTTTCGAGATAACGAGAAACAACCGCAGGCATACCCCCAACTAATAAATACAAATGGAAAACATCTATCAGTCTTTGATGAACAATGTCGTCAACAGGCTTAAGTTCCTCAAAGCAGTTGTTGAGCTTTAAAAAAACGTTCCTATTAAGCCCATTGGCAATGAGAAACTCTTCGAAATCAAGTGGAAACATTTGAAACTGTTCCATATAACCTACGGGAACAGACTTTATATCCCTGAGCTCGGTACCAAGAAGTGAGCCACTTAGGATATACTTAAAACTGCCGTCTTCAACTAAAAATTTTATAGCTGTTATTATATTTGAACA
Source organism: uncultured Christensenellaceae bacterium (assembly GCA_964561145.1). Taxonomy (GTDB): domain Bacteria; phylum Bacillota; class Clostridia; order Christensenellales; family CAG-1252; genus RUG14300. Next base: position 118,210 of record CAZLNZ010000005.1, on the reverse strand, counting down.
GGTTTGAATTTCATCAAGAAAAATAACGGTTTTACCCTTAATCAGTGGTTTATCTGTTAACGCAGAAAGTCTAAATAAAAGTTCACGACTTGACGACGATTTTTCAATAGTCTCTCTTGCAAGATTGTTTTCAAAAAGATTAAACTCAATAAAAAAATCTTTTCCATACTCTTCATTTAGAAATTCCCGAATGATATAGGTCTTTCCAACCTGCCTCGCACCGACAACAAGTAAAGCTTTGTTGCTGTCTTTCCATTTAATCAATCTTTCTTTAGCTTTTCTGTACATATATCGGCTCCTTTTTTTCATTATAGCACAGCATTTCCGTTTTTACAACCCTATTTTAAGGATTTTTGCCGATTATAGAACCATAAATAAGTGGTTTATAGCCGTTTTTAGAACCTTGATGGGCGGGGCAGGTATTCCGTTCGTGATTGTTTATTGATGTAATATGAATGAGATATCGAGATTAAAGTATAACCTATAGCGGTTCTTTGTTGGTACAATAATGCGGATGAGATACCGACACCAAGGTGTCGCCCTTTCAGGGTTCGACTACAAGCTTCGCTTTCCGCTCAGTATGACATTTTAGATATATTACCGGTTAATTTTGCGGTTTTACCATCGTTTTTGCTTAATACAACACATAAATTCTTATGTTCGCCTATTGTTGTTAATGCGGATAAGATACCGATGTTAAGGTATAACAATCGGCAGTTCCTTGTTAGTAAGATAATGCGGATGAGATACCGACACTAAGGTGTCGCCCTTTCAGGGTTCGACTACAGAAATTGATTCCAATTTCTTTCGCTCAGTATGACGTTTATAGAGAAATACCGGTAAGATTTTGGTTTTTACAGTTTATTTTAGTATGCTTTCTTTGCATTGCTTTCAACAAGGATGAGATACCGATGTTGCACATCGCCCTTTCAGGGTTCGACTACAAGCTTCGCTTTTCGCTCAGTATGACATTAATATATCCTTTTCTTCTATTATGTTTGTAACAAAGAAATGTTTAGTTGTTCATATGGTTTTACACCTTCCGCTCAGTATGACATTTATATGCAGTATCACGATATTTCTCCTGTTTTTTGATACCACTTTTGCTTCTTTCTAGCGTATTCTATCCTTTGGATGTTTCCTTTAAATCGTTGCTTGCTTGACGCCGCTTTGAGATAAAAGCTCGGACGCACGTGCTACGTCGTTTACCTTCAATACAATGATTGCTCTGTTGTCGTCTAGTGTGTAGGAATAGAAATATTCTATGTTTATGTCTGTGCCGTCAAATAACGATACTACTTTAAGCAAAGCTCCCGCTTCGCCACTAACCTCTACGGCTAGAACATCATTACGGATTACGGTGTAGCCGTTTTCCTTTAATACTTTTACAGCTTTCTCGTTGTCATCTGTGATCGCTCTTAAAATACCATAGTCTGAGCTCTCTGCTATCGTTACAGTGAGTAGACTAATGCCGGCATCTCGTAAAACGCCTAAAAATCGACTTGTTTTACCGGACTTGTTTTCCAAAAAAACAGCTATTTGATTTACCATAATAACCTCCTATAATTCTTATCATTCTTTTTTTAACTGCGTGCGGTTATAGCACGCTTGGTATGCCATGCTTTACACGGCAATAATCCCACAGCCTCTACGCTTCTCTCCGTGACGAATCTCTTTACATCGCTAGAGCAAGTCATAAGGATGAGATACCGATGCTAAGCATCGCCCCTACGGGGTTCGACTGCAGAAATTGATACCAATTTCTTTCGCTCAGTATGACATTTATATATATTCTCTTGCGATTCTTTTTACGTTTTTTTGTAGCAGTTGTTGACTTTTATGTCTGTCATTTTTTAAGGATGCGGCGAGAGACGATCCGCCCGCCCTACAATGTATGATTTTGTTACTACAATAGCTACATATATTATGCCTGCTATTATTCATGCCATTACATTTCCTTTAATATGGATGAGATACCGATGCTAAGCATCGCCCCTACGGGGTTCGACTGCAGAAATTGATGCCAATTTCTTCCGCTCAGTATGACATTTATATTGTATGCTTCTAATATTGCGTCAGAGTTTAAAGTCTATAGTTATTTATACAGTTTTCTCGCTTTTCGCTCAATATAACATTTCAGATGATTGAGTGGTATCTATTTGGTTAACATTGCAAGTTGTCTTGCATTTTTTTCTATGTATAATTCTGTCATAAGTATTAATATAATCGATACTATTTCAGCTTTCTAAAATCGGTTATGCGGTTTGACTTGCCCTCACTTCTCGCCAAAGAATGTGGGGATACCAAAGTAAGCTTTGCAGAAATTCCTATTGCAGATGCCATATCCTCGGCAAGCTTTGAACGTAAATTCTCAACAACCTTAGCCTCGTCACTCATTAGTTCCTCACTCATTTCAACTTGAATCTCTAGCGTATCAAGGTTGTTTACTCTATCAACATTGATATGATAGTGAGGTTCTACTCCTGCTCTGTTTAATAATACGCTTTCGATTTGTGAAGGGAATACGTTTACTCCTCTAATAATCAACATATCATCTGTTCTTCCCGTTATCTTGTTAAGTCTAACAGACGTTCTACCGCACTTGCAAGGAGTGTTATTTAATGAAGCTAAATCCCTTGTTCTATAACGGATAAGAGGCATTCCCTCTTTATCCAAGGTTGTGAAAACCAATTCACCCTCTTCTCCGTAGGCAATCGGCTCTAAAGTATCCTTATCTACAACCTCGGGGAAGAAATAGTCATCTTGAACGTGCATTCCCTCTTGATATTCGCATTCGCTTGCGACACCCGGACCGGTTATTTCAGATAAGCCATAAATATCGTACGCTTTTATCTTGAGCTTGCTCTCAATGGTCTTACGCATTTCCTCGCTCCAAGCTTCTGCCCCGAAAATTCCTGCCTTTAAGTTGAAATCCTCGGGAGAATAGCCGTATTTTGACATTTCCTCTGCTAGATATACCGCATATGACGGTGTACAACATAAAATATCGGTACCGAAATCTTTCATTAGCATTAACTGTCTTTTTGTGTTTCCGCCGGATGCGGGAACAACATTTGCACCTAGTAGCTCCGCACCATAGTGTAAGCCCAATCCACCGGTAAATAAACCATAACCGAAGGCTACGTGAACAATAGACTCTCTGCTTCCGCCTGCCGCCACGATCGCACGCGCTACCACCTCGCTCCATACATCCAAGTCATGTTGCGTATATCCAACAACTGTAAGCTTTCCCGTTGTCGCACTGGAGGCATGTACCCTTACTATATCCTTTCTGTCTGCTGCAAACATACCAAAGGGATATGAGTCCCTAAGATCTTGTTTTACCGTATAGGGAAGCTTAGATATATCCCTTATACTTTTAATGTCGGCAGGGGTCAATCCAACCTTTTTCATCTTTTCCCTATATACGGGAACCTTGTCATATGCCAGCTTTACCGTTTTGATCAGTCTTTCACTTTGCAGATTTTCTTTTTCAGATGCGGACATTGTTTCCGCTTTCTTGTCGTAGTAGTTTGTCATATTGTTCTCTTATACTTTTTGTATTATTTACAAGACATGGAATATCCTAATTCCAATGCCTTCAAGTTCATTTCCTTATATTTCTCGGGGACACACTTTGCAACAGCACATTCCATTGCCTCTTTATCAAGTCCTAAAACCGCAACCAATGCTCCCAGCATAACTATATTTACACATTTGCCACTTCCTGCTTGAAGACTTAGTTCATATGCTTTTATAAAATGTGCGTTTATTCCCAACGATAACAATTTTTCCTTTATATCTTTCGGATATTCAACATTTCCCATTATAACCGGCATGGGATATATCTTCATATCGTTTATGAGCAATGTGCCCTCTTTGGTTAGATAGTGGGAATATCTTAGCCCTTCAAGTTCCTCAAAGGCTAGCACTACATCAGCACCGCCCTCCCATATAATCGGTGAATGTACCTCTTTACCCATTCTTACATGAGTTACAACACTTCCGCCTCTCTGGGACATTCCATGTACCTCTGAAAGCTTTACGTCTAACCCTTCAATGCGTGCATACTCGCCTAATACCTTACTTGTCAAAAGGGTTCCTTGTCCGCCGACTCCAACAATAAGTATGTTCATATCAACCCTCCTTTTCTATACAGCCGAAGGGACATACTTCTTCGCATAAACCACATCCTACACATAAGGAGGAATCGATTCTAGCATACCTTCCGTCATTAACTATCGCAGGACATCCTAGTTTTAGACACTTCTTACAGCCGTGACAGTCATGAATTTCAACTTTCGGCTTTTCACCCTTTTTCAAAAGCTCGCACTCTCTTTTTGCAATGATAACGGAAACACCCTTTGACGAAATACCCTTCTTAACAAGTGCCTCTAGTTCCTTTAAGTCGTATGAGTCCACGACCTCAACGGAATCTACGCCGATTGCCTCGACAAGCTTCTTGATATCCAGCTTAGGACTAACCTCTCCCTTCGCATTCTTGCCTGTCGCAGGGTGGTCTTGATGTCCCGTCATTCCCGTTGTTGAATTGTCAAGTATTATCACGGTTATGTCGCTCCGATTGTATACCGCATTTATAAGCCCTGTTATTCCGCTATGAATAAAGGTACTGTCACCGATTACGGCAACATTATTATAGTCAGCATCCGCCTTTTTAAAGCCATGTGCCATACCAATGCTAGCACCCATACAAATTACGGTATCCACAGAGGATAGCGGTGCTTGCGCACCCAAGGTATAACAGCCAATATCCGCATTAACCACAAGCTTAAGCTTGTTCAGTACATAAAAGACCCCTCTATGAGGACAGCCCGCACACATTATTGGGGGACGGGCAGGCACTTCCTCCGCCTTCGGAATTTCCTCTCCAAGAAGTTTGTTTTTAATTGTAGCAACCGTTATATCCCCGAGGTTTGAGAATATGTTTTTGCCTTCACAAACTATTCCTGCCGCTTTTAATGTATCCTCGAAAAAGGGCTCGAGCTCTTCGATGACAACAAGCCTTTTAACCTTCCGAGAGAAGGCTCGTATTGCTTCAACAGGAAGAGGATATACCATTCCGAGCTTAAATACCGAGGCATTAGGTAAGGCATCCAAAACATGCTCGTAAACAACACCGGAACATATTACACCTAAATCATTACCCTTGATAACCTCTTTGTTACAGGATAACTCATTGCAATAATCCTTTAAGGTTCTCTCCCTATTGTCGACTACAACATGTCTTCCTCTTGCACAAGCAGGCATCATTGTATACTTTCTTATATCCTTCTCATAAGGTTTTAAGGGGAGTTCTTCTCTGTTCCTTAACTCAACATAACTTCTTGAATGAGAAATCCCTGTCGTTGTACGTAACAATACCGGAGTATCATAATTCTCGCTTAACTCAAAAGCAAGCTTGACAAAATCCTTTGCCTCCTCTGCGTTAGACGGCTCCAACATAGGAATATGCGTGCTACGTGCATAAAAACGGCTATCTTGCTCGTTTTGGCTAGATGCCATACCGGGATCATCGGCAACTACAATTACCAGTCCCGCATTTATACCGGTATAGGAGGCGGTAAACAAAGGATCTGCGGCTACATTTAAACCGACATGCTTCATGCATGCCATTGCTCTAACTCCTGCGATTGCCGCTCCTAAGCTGACCTCTAGCGCAACCTTTTCATTGGGTGCCCATTCTACATGCATTTCGGAATAGGTAGCCGAGTACTCCGTAATTTCCGTACTTGGCGTCCCAGGGTAGGAGGAAATAACCTTAACACCCGCCTCGAAGGCACCTCGCGCTATAGCTTGATTTGTAAGCATTAGTTCTTTCATCGAATTTTGTTCCTTTTTATCTTTTCAGGCTATTATAACCCCGTAAAAGAAGTTACGCAAGCCTTTTTTGTTTATCTTTTCTTTTCCTTAGCTCGTTTATCGTTAATTATCTTCATTTCGGTGGCGGTAATCAGGGTTACACCGTTTTCCTTTGCCCAGTCAACACAGCCTTGCAACACGAGTTTTAAGAACACTCTAGGAACTTTTACAAGTGTTTGACATGCATCCTCGCTGAACTTTACCACATCGTCCGCCCTGTTTGCAGCATACATTACCGATTGAATATCAGCCTCTTTTCCTGCAGGTATCTTTGCGGCAATAGGCTTTTTGAACTTGCTATACCAGAAGTTTGTGCTGTCACGATAACCGTAATCGACGGGAACCTTTGGGAATCCGCTTGCCTTTACGCCGTTTATTATAGTATCTCTAAACTTCTTTTTCATAAGAATCTTGTCAACCTTTAAAATAAAATGGCACCCGAACTTACTGGTTATTCCGTTAAAACTACGATAAGGGGGCTCTACTCCGTCTAGAATGCCAATTCTTTCTCTATCCTCGTACGCGTTTTCAAGACTATCGTCCCAAGTGCATTCAAAGACTTGAAAAGCCTTTTGTATAACCATGGGTCTTGCACCTTCCTCTTCGCTAGCTTGCCCCTTCTCCAATACAAAAGGACACTTTGCCATCTTTTCCTTAGAGGTTTCACCGGGATATCCTAATCTTACGGTTTCTTTGAAATCCTTTTCGTCATCTTCTAAAAAGTTTAAAGCACATTTTCCTGTTCTTAATAAATTCTGTGCCGTGTTCGAACTGTTTCTGCACTCTAATAGCATTGCATAATAGCTTTTCCCTGCGATATAGTAGGGGAAACACAAGCTGTAGGCACCGATCGAGGTGCTTCCGTCCTCGGCTAAGGTGCTAATCAACACTGTAGGCATAGGAAAAAAAGAAGAAGTCTGATAGAAATTATCGACAATCCTTAAATCTTCAAATGAACTCATATATTAAACCTCCAATATTATTACTCTTCCCAATCAAACAAGGGATAGTCTTCACCACCGATAAAGGATTCTATCCCTATTACGGCGTTGTATAGGTCGGCTATATTATCATATAGCTCGCCCTCATTACTTTTCGATAAAATTAATTCCTTATTTTCATCAACCGCTACATAATCGTTGTTTACGTCAACCTCGCTCGAGTATGCGTACCAGGACAAACCATAGGAGCTTAGCCCTAAAACACTTTCAATGTTTGCAGAGTTGTTTATACTGTCTGCCATTGCAAAAAACTCTCCGCCACGTGTAAGTTCCTCGGAAGAATCGGAAGAAAAGGAAATCGATCCCGAATTAATACAGTTAACAACCTTTGTATTAAGTAAATCTGCTACCAATCCTCCTGCATACGAGTACTTTGTAAGACTCACATTCTCATTACGCTTAAGTGAACAGGAAATGTCTCCGATATTTATACAATAACTTATTTCGCACTTCTCGGTATCTGCAACAAGACCACCGGCAAAACACACGGAATCATATTTCACACATTCTGCATTAACTTTACCTTCATTTCTAGAATAGCTAATCTTTCCAAGATAGGCACTTCCTATCAATCCGCCTGTTGACCAGCCATCAACGATTTCCCCGGTATTCACGCATTTTTCTACAACAGCGTATATTTCATTATCATCACCCAAGGTTCCGTTAGCACTTCCTGCAATTCCGCCAACCCAACCGGCAGAGGACCCATTGGAATCAAGCTTTCCTTCGTTTCTAGATAGCTTAATCTGAGCTTCGCTTGCTTCGGAATAGATATTTCCGGCTATTCCACCCAAGTAGAAAATGTAGTCACATCGACTTATCGTTACATCCTTTAGATTGGTACAGCCTATAACTTTTCCTGTACTTAAGCCGACAATTCCACCTAAGCATAAGCCTATTTGATTGGCTTCACCTTTAATTTCTCCGTTGTTAATACAGTTCGTTATCTCTCCTCTAGAATCTGCTGCAATTCCCCCTAGGAAACATGTGTTTTTAGACGTACCGCCACGGCTTACCAATAACTCACCATTGTTTCGAGAATCCTTTATTACACCAAAGCTTAAGCCGCATACTCCGCCAAAGCTGACAGAGCTTTTTATCATGAGCTCGTTTGTGCAATTCTCTATCATATTGTCCGTTGAAAGCTCGTTACCGTTAACGCCTACAATGCCGCCGGCAACTAGGCTTCCGCTTGCCATTACTTGTATGCTTCCGTAGGCTTTACAATCCTTGACCACTCCGAGATTGTTTCCTACAACTCCGCCAATACCCATCATCGATCCGCTAGTATTTTGAATAAGTTGCTCGCTTTCCGTAAAGGTTACCGTGACATTTTCAACGCTTCCCTTGTTAATGCTTGCAACAAAACCGAAAACCGATAGTCCTAAACCCTCATCGGGAGAGGTGGAACACTCTATAGATAAATTCGAAACAACTCCTTTTTCTCCTATAACCAAGAATAACGGAAGTACGCTATCTCCGTATGTTATCTTATGTCCGTTTCCATTAAAGAGTACGCTTAATCCGCCATAGTCTTCAACGGCTAAATCGTCTAAATATCCCATGGAAAGAAAATCAGAGTCAAGAACTATATCCGAATCGAGCTCAACATTGGTATTCTTAAGCTGTGAAAGATATAAGAAATCCTCACCGTCACTTATTCTATAGCTACCGTTTTCGGATAATTCCTTATACTTCGCATTAAGTACAATATCCTCTTTTGTTTCGATAGAAGTTACCCTTTTGCCTTCGTCGTTATACCAACCGATGAAAAGGTAACCTTCTCTTGATAATATGGGCAGCTCTTCTTCGGATAGTATCGAATAGCTTATAATCTTTTGTTTTTCTCCGTCAAAATCGTCATAATCCGATCTTAATTCAACCTTGTATTCAATCAATTTCCAGCCGGCATAGAGTTTTTCGACACCAACCTTCAATTTGCCGCCGACCCCCTCGGTGCATTCCTCGTCCTTGAACCAGCCAAGGAAGGTATAGCCATCTCTTTCGGGACTCTCAATTGTTATCTTTTTCCCTGTTAATCCGTTTTCTTTTCCGTACTCTTCGCCTAAGCTGTAATAAACAACGTTGACTCTTAGCGTCAAAGGGAGTACAATCGACAAAACAACTATCAAGATTATAGCCAAAATACTTGCAGTATAAAAAGCCTTTCTTTGAGGTGTTTTTGGCGGGATTACAGAATAACGCTCTCCGTTTGCCTTTATTGCAAATCCCGTGTACAACTTGTCTAATAGCACTTCAATTCTCTTTCTCGAACTGATTGTTTTAATTCCGCCTTTCTTTAAAAAACTCTTGAAGGCTTTCTCCTCTTTTTTCAACAGAAGTATCTCACTAGGCTCAATAAACCTTGTGTTTTGAAAAAGCTCCTCATAGCCGGATAGACATTCACAGAGACGCTCGGTTACCTCTATTGGTGCATCTAAGTCGATAAAAGAGTTAGTCCCGACAAACGCTGGAGTAAGCTTTGCTAAAAGTTTTTCTGCCCCAAAAAGAGCACACACCGAGGTAAGAGGAAGTATCCCCAGTTTGTAACCCAGTAACTCGGGACAGGCTTCCAGTTCTTTTGCAAATAAATCGACATCATCCTTCTTGATTAGGTCAAGAATTTTTTGAGAAAGTTCATTTTTATCGTCAATCGAGGATGTTTTTTCCTCTACTTCATTAACAGATATTTCTTCTTGTTCCGTTTGTTTGTTAAGCTCGTCCATACTTCTCCGTTGGTTGTAAGCGTACTTACATTGGCAGTTAATATATTTATTATAACAAATACGTCCGCATTTTTCTACTAGCCTGCTCAAAAATTGTGATCATTTCCAGAAATTATCTTCAATAGTTTTTAAAAAAAGGTATATTAACCCATTATCATACCATTATTCTAACCAATGCCGTCTTATTCAAGGATTGCGAAGTATATTGCCCTGTTGTAGTTAATGTAATATAAATGCGGATAAGATACCGATGTATTTATTTGTTCGTTTCGAGAGTGTTTTTAAAAGTATGTTGTAAAAAACTAAAATATGTGGTATCATATAATTATCTACTAAAAATGGAGTTTTTATGGACGAGAAAAAATTTGCAGTTTTAATCGATGCGGATAACGTATCATATAAATATGCCGAACTTATCTTTAGAGAAGCCTCTAACTTCGGCAATGTCAAAATAAAAAAAATATACGGGGATTGGTCTAAACCTGAATTAGCCCCTTGGAAGAACATCATTCTCGATTATTCAATATACCCTGTTCAACAGTTTAACTATACCACGGGAAAGAATTCTACAGATTCGGCAATACTTATAGATGCAATGGATATCCTTTTCCAAGGTTCTGTTGACGGTTTTTGTATCGTAACCTCGGATAGCGACTTTACAAGATTGGTATCTAGACTACGTGAATCGGATATGTATGTCGTAGGCATGGGAGAAAGAAAAACACCTACTCCTCTGGTTAAAGCTTGTAGCGAATTTAAATACCTTGACGTTTTAAGAAAAAACGAGAAAAAGGAACAAGCTAAACAAAAAGCTAAACCTAAAACAACAAAGAAAGGGACTAAACTTAAGAAAAACGATTCCGATGAACACGAGGATAAAAAAGAAGAGTCCAAGCTCGAGGAGGATAGAGTCGAAGAAAGTTTTTCCGACGAAAACCGTAAGGAAAAGCTTGCCATTATTGAGATAATAAAGGAGATATTTGAAGCCAATCTTGCCGACCGTGGTGAATGGTTGGAGATATCTTTCCTAGATACTCAAATAAAGAAACGCAAGCCCGATTTCGATTTCCGTATCTTCGGACTCAAAAAAATGGTACAATTCTTCGAAGCGTTGGAGCCCTATGGGATTATCGTCAAAAGGGTTCCCGATGAATCTAATCACAAGAACCCAAGCCATAAAATTTATATAGGTATCGCAGACGAATAAATGCGGATGAGATACCGATCCTAGAATATACCCTCGGCGGTTCTTTGTTGGTATAATAATGCGGATGAGATACCGACACCAAGGTGTCGCCCTTTCAGGGTTCGACTCCAAGCTTTCGCTTTTCGCTCAGTATGACATTTTAGATGTTTCAGCGGTATATGTTTAGTTAATAATACAGAATTTACTTACATTATTTTCTAGGTAATTTTTTGTCATTTGAATTATTTGTAAATTTGTTATACCACATGCCTTTCGCTCAGTATGACATTTTATATAGAAATACCGGTAAGAGCTTGGTCTTTATACCTTATTTTAGTATATTTTATCGATATTGCTTTTAACAAGGATGAGATACCGATGTGAACATCGCTCCTACGGAGTTCGACTGCAGGCTTCGCCTTTGAAATTGGTACCAATTCCATTCCCTACCCAACAATGTATAAAAAAAGGTGGGAATTTTTTTGTTTAGTTTGGAGCTTATATCTAATCTTTTACGTTTCTTCCTCTTTATCGCTTGTCTTTTCATCGTGAATGACTTTTTCACTAAGTCTTGTGATAGCCGGCACAAAAGGAAGCATTAATAATGAAGAGGTAAGACTATAGCATACATTGAAAATGGCAATTTTCCAGGCACCTATTGATATTCCGTCAAAGATCGAACATATACCCTTGCGGAAAATCCAAACAATTGTTCCAATAACCAAAGCTCCGCAAAGTGCCGTAAAAGTATAATTAAAAGATATCCTCTTAGCCGGAGCTTTCATTGAAAAGGAGGCAACCAATGGTACCATTGTAGTCCCTACGGTTGCACCGATTACTATAAAAATAGCAGAGGCAAAGCTCAAGGAACCACCCTCTATCATAACAATCAACAATCCCGACATCGCAGAGGAGGATTGCATTAATGCAGTAAAGATTACGCCCAATATAAAAAGCAATGGCGGGAAATTGATTTTTGAAAATATCTCGGTAAAGAATTCGGAAATCCCAATATTCGCCTTAATTGCAAAGCCCATAAGATATATTCCGACAAAAAGAACACCTAAGCCTGCTATTATTTGTCCGATATCGTTTACACGCTTATCCTTGAAAAAGATAATCATTATGACTCCGATAAGGGTAAGCGACATCAAAATCGGCGTTATGTTCAGTGTAGAAAATGCAACCAGAATTCCCGTTATTGTCGTTCCCAGCCTTGCTCCCAAAGAAATATAGGTTGCTTGCTTTACCGAAAGAAGTTCCTTATCGGAAAGGGTCATACCCAATGCGACCGTTGCATCCGAGGCTTGTATTATCGAGGTTACTCCCATTCCCAATAGGTAACAGATTATGCCTCTATTTCCAAGTCCTTTAAAAAGTGCCTTGATTTTATCAAGTGCCATTCCTTCAATTGCCTTCCCCATTAAACGCATTCCCAGAAGAAACAATCCGGAACCGCTAAGAAGGAGAAAAATACTCTCGTAAGTAGTTAATGTCATAGTAAAATTATGTTTGAGTATTAAAAAAATAAACCTGCGGTCTTAATAAATACAACAGTATTTATTAAAGCTGCAGGTTTTGTGTATTACACTATGTTAATGTTTTTTGTTCCCTTTTCGACTTCATAAATCTCTAGTAAACAAGGATTTCAGTCACACCCAACGCCGTTGCGAAAGAACCGAAGATAATGTAGCAAACGCCATTACTTGCATTTCCTACTTCGCTAATTTTAAGTAAGGCGATAAGTATTCCTACTACTATCATAAATAAAGCAATAACTACGTTAAGGGTTTTGCGTGCCTGACTCTGCTTGCCGACCAATGTTTTTATCAACATCAACAAGCCGTAGGCGGCAATGGCACAACCTATTATAACCAATGCCCAGGTACCTATCATCCCTTGATAAATAAGGAATAGAATGCCTACCGCAATAAGGATTATTCCAAGGAAGAAAAATAATATAACTTCAGAACCGTTATCTTTCTTCAACATTCTCTTAAAGTTGCCGGATACCATAAATAAACCTGAAAGCATCATCAATATTGAAATAATCTGAAGTGCCGTATTTGTAATTGCCGACCTTTCAATTATTAATAATATTCCAACAAAAGCAACTACAAAGCCTGCAAGTCTTATAGCCGTTGAGCTTAAAGGATTACGTTTTGCAGAGCTGGCAGCATTAGATACGCTTTCACCTTTTTTCTTTTTGCCCATAATAAACCTCCGTTTATTTTAGATTTCTCCTCTATTATAGCCATTTTATCAAAGCAGGTAAAGCATTTTTTTATAGTTTTAAGCTCGCAATTATTGCCTCCGCAACCTTAATACCGTCAACTGCGGCAGAAGTAATACCGCCTGCATAACCACAGCCCTCTCCGCAAGGATATAATATATTGCTTCCCAATGCGTTAAAATCTTCTCCTCTTACGATCCTTAAAGGTGAAGAACTTCTGGTTTCAAATCCGGTAAGCAGTGCATCGTTACAATCAAAGCCCTTTATACTCTTTCCAAAAGAGGCCAATGCTTCCTTGAAGGCATTGACTGCATTGTTTGGCAACGCCTTATCCAATCTTGCGAATTTAACACCCGGCTTATAGGTTGGCTGAATACGACCAAAGGAGCGACTATCTTTTCCGGTTATAAAATCACCGAGCAATTGACAAGGGGCGTTAAAATTCCCACCGCCCAACTCGAATGCCTTCCGCTCCAGGTTAACTTGGTTTTGAATATTCTCAAACGGGTCTTCTGCTCCGTTTATAGTAAACAATACGCCGCTATTGGCGTTTTTTCCGTCACGAGAAGAATAGCTCATTCCGTTTGTTACAACGCCGCCCTCCTCGGAAGAAGTAGCCGTAACATAGCCCCCGGGGCACATACAAAAGGTATATACGCCGCCGTAGGAGGTGTGCTTCACAAGTTTATAGTCGGCAGGGGGTAATTTATCATAGGCATCACGATATAGGGCTTTGCTTATTTCCTCTTGTAAATGCTCTACACGGAATCCCATCGAATAGGATTTACTCTCCATTACAAGATTCTTTTCCTTAAGCATTCTATAAGTATCCCTTGCACTGTGACCGATGGCAAGAACGATTTTATCCGTCTTATACTCACCATCATCCGTTTTAACTATGGCATAATCGTTGTAAAAATCAATATCCTTAACCTTGGCGGAATAATGTATGCTTCCGCCAAGTGACGTTACTTCTTCGGCAAAGCTCGATACCATAGGTAAAAGTTTGTCTGTTCCTATATGCGGCTTAGCATCTATAAGTATTTGTTCGTCTGCACCATGGGAAACAAAGGTCCTTAGTACAAATTCAATCCTTTCACCGCCCTTTATGCCGGTGTTAAGCTTTCCGTCGGAAAATGCTCCTGCACCGCCTGCTCCGAATTGAGCGTTGCTCTCGGTATCCAATATACCCGTGCTTCTGAATAGCTCCACCGTTTTTTTACGTTTTTCAACACACTCTCCCCTTTCAAATACTATGGGATGAAGTCCCGAGCGTGCCAAAACAAGTGATGCAAACATACCTGCAGGTCCAAAACCTATTACAATAGGACGGTACTTGGAGGTTACCTTATCTATAGAATAAGAATATTCCCCCTCCTCCTCTATTCCGATTTTGACAGAATATACGTATCTTATCTGAGAGGGATTTCTAGCATCGAGAGACCTTCTTAATATACGAAAGGTTTTTACTCTAGAAGGATTGATACCGGCTTTCTTTGCACAAGTCTTTTTTATCTCCTCAAGACCTGTATCATATGGCAATTTTATATCGTGAAGTGTTATCATATTTTGAATTATATCATATCTTTACAAAAATTGAAACGTATTGATAAATCCTTTTTACGACATTTATTAGCGTTTATCTCAAGAATTCTTTTTCCATTCTACGCTATAATAATGCAATGGACGAAAAAATAGGAAAAATACTTGAAATCATTACCAATAGAAAGGATTCTACAAAGCTGGATATTAAAAAACTGTCGGGCTATAGCATGACAACGGTTTTAAAGGCTGTCGATAGACTGGCAGAAGAAGGTTTTATTACCTGCGACATTAGAAAGGTTAAAAGCGGCAAACCGCCCTCTGTTATTAATGTTAACCAAAAAGGCTTTATCGTAATTGTCGAAAATGGCAATAACCAATGCTCTATAAGATTGGCAACACTTGGTGGTAACATTCTATTTCAAAAGGTCTTCGATAAGTCAATAAGTCAAGAGCTGCTAGCCGATATTTCAAAACATTTTGAAAACGAACCCCTCTTTGTTTATATCCTTTCCGAACAATCTGTAACTGTAAAAGATTGTAACGACTTTAATTGCGAAATACACATTGAGAAGTATTGGCACGCAATGGGAAGAGTAATCAAGAACAAACTAAACAAAAATAGTGTTGCTCTGCTCTCAATCGGGGAAAGCATCAACTATACATATATCGACAATAATAGTTTTTCCTTGGATATCGGAAAGCTCGTCACCTCAATCCTCCACATCGAGAAAGGCAGATTGTCTGTGGAAAATGTGCTTGCCTATCAAAACGGTATAGATAAGGAAGAATCGGACAACAAGTGCTTTTCCGTTGCCTTATCGGATATTGTAAACCAGATTAATGCCTTTGCCAAACCGGATACAATAGTTATTATAAAAGATAAAAATGATCGTCGACTCGATGGATTAACTATTGAAAACTGCCTTATATATAATAATCCCGACAAATCGGAAATAGCGTATCATGCCGCCTTCCTTGCACTGTACGGAAAATAAAAACACGTAGCTTTTATACTACGTGTCTCTAATTATTATGCACTTGCCTTGTCAAGCTTTAAAAACCTGTAATCCTTTTTCAATATGTGCTTGATATATGGGATTATTAATATGACATCCGCTAAAATCCAAGCTCCCGAATCTCCAAAGCAAAGAGCTATATATGCAGCATTGCTCGCACCGGCATCTATCGGTCCTCCGTTGAAAAGAGCAGGTAAAAACGTACATATTAACACCCTTGCAACAAGCTCCGCTCCACCTGCAAGTAATGTCCAATTAGATTTTCCTATGCCTTGAACTCCGCTTCGCCATATAAATAACAAGCCTAAAAAGGGGAATAAACCGAAATCTATGTATAAAAACAATGTCCCGTAGTGCAATGAAAGATCAGTTATTTTTTCAGCACTTAAAAATATGTGTTGATAAGCTCCGTTTATCGTTAATAGTAAGCCTACACCGCCACAAATAACACTTAAAATAAGTATCATCACCATTCCTTGGTTGGTCCCCTTCTTAATTCTATCAAAATTACCCTTTCCGAGATTCTGTGCATTGAAACTTACCATCGCCGTTCCAAAAGCAGATAACGGTGCCATTGCAAACTCGATAAGCTTGTTCGCCGCACCTACACCGTTTTGGGCAGGTTTTGTGTCTATCATTAATCCATCGGGTAATAAATCGAACTTGACGGTTTCCGAAAGCATTACTATTAAGCCTATTGACAAAATACCAAACTGTAAGCCAAGGGGAATCCCCTGTTTCAAATGCTCAACTATCTCCTTTAAGGATACCTTGAAATCTTCCTTTGTAGGGCAAATATGTCTGTATTTCTTAAACGTGTATATAAAACAAGCAATAGTTGCAAGTAGTTGTGTTAATACCGTTGCTCCTGCCGCACCCGCAACACCCCAATGGAAACACTTAATAAATACTATATCCAATACAATATTCAATGCAGTTGATACCAAGAGAAAAGCCAGCGGTGTTACCGAATCGCCCACGCTCCTTAAAACACTTATTGAGAAATTATAGAAAAGCTGTGCAATAAAGCCACAGAAGATAACAAAACAATAGGTGTATGCTGCCTTATATACGCCCATATTCTGAGGGGTAACATTTATCCAACTAAGCATAGGTTTAATGCACAAAATAGATACTGCAGTAAGTATAACGGTTATTATCGAACATAATATAAACTGCGTTGCAAAAGATCTTCTTACACCATTTAGATCATTTGCTCCATAGTGATTGGATAATACCACACAAAAGCCTGCCGTACAACCAAATGCAAATTGCATGAAAATAAAAATCAAGCAACCTGTATCGTTAACTCCCGCGACCTCATCCGCAGACAACGTTTGACCGCAAATTGCGGCATCCGACAATACATATAGCTGTTGCAAAAGATATGAAATAATAATCGGAAGAGCAAATTTTAATATAACTTTCCAACTACGCCCCTCGGTAAGATCTATCGGGGAAAAGAATCTATGTATTCTTTCTTTAAAACTATTATTCTTTACATTTTCCATAGTATAAGCCTCAAAAAAAGGTAAGTTTTTCAACCTACCTTTTTATCGCTATGATTTTAAAGGGTTTGACCCGCTTTGTCAAGTAAATGGATACCGTTTAACCTCATGGTTGTATCAGTAACCAAGGCTTAGCACAATTAACATAAGCCCACCAAAATAGAACAAGCTATTAGCTCTAACAATCCATTTATTGTTTTGCACTATAAATCTGTCAACCGTTAAGATCATATCGCTAATCATGAACATCACAGAGCCTACTCCGCATAGTATCATTGGCAACGTCGGAAGCAAAACAATACAGCCTAAGCCAAACATTCCGTGTAAGATAATCGATGAGAGATAAAACGTCATCGGCCATCTCATCTTGTCAAGTTTGATGACATTGGGGAACTTTTGAGACAGAAGAATAAACGTTCCCAATAGAACCACCCAGGGTATAAGTACCCAGAAATAATCTCCGAAGCCAAAACCATGATTGGCAAAAAGCGCAATATAGTACACAACAAAGCATATGTTTCCGCTCAAGAAGAAATCTCCGCCACGACCGAATTGGAATACTAAGAAAATATCTCCCAGATATGCCAGCACCAGTGCAGCCATTAATACCATAGTGAAGCTCGTTGCTTCGTAATTTAATGCAAACTGTATTATTGCGTAGACTAAATACAGTGTTGCCATTATATATTTATTTATTGCACGAAGCTTAATGTTTCCACTCGGTCTTGTGTAGAAATAGAAACAGAGCGCTATTAAGTATAGTACAACAAAAACAATACTCAGGGGACTCATAATTATTCAAGTCCTCCTACAACGGGAACGTCTATTTCCATATCGCTTGCAGGATATGTGCAGCAAGGATGTATGAAACCGAACTTGATGTCAGCCTTTCTTCTATGTTCGTATTTTTCAGGAACAAAGTACTCTCCCGATACAAGTCTGCTGTGACAGAAACCACACACTCCGGATTTGCACTTTACAGGTGCAGGAATACCTGCCCTTTCAAGAGCGGTGATCAATGTTTCGTTTTCTTTTGCCTTCATCTCATAAACATTATCTCTAATTCTAACCCTTAGGTTGAAAGTTTTCGGATTATCAATAAATGTAGCGTCACCTACCGAGTTATGCTCCCTTCTTATGCTATACTTGTTAATACCGAGTTCAACAACTTGAGGTAAAACAAAAGAATACATTTGATCGGGTCCGCAAGCGAAAACACTGCAATTTTTCGGCATATACTTCTTTAATATGTCCTTGGTAATAAAGCCGTGGTCGTACTTGTCCGATTGCTCGTGGGAAAGAACCACGTGAATCTCTATATTCTCATTGTTAATTTCTGTAGGATCAATCAATAGGTCCGCTTCAGTTCTTGCACCATAAACAAGAACCAATTTGAATTGCTCGGAACCCTCTATAATACTCTTCATCATTGAAATAAAGGGGGTCACTCCGCTACCGCCTGCAATTGCAAACAGGGTTTCTCTGTCACGAAGATCGTCATGATAAAAGTCACCGGAAGGTTCACCTACTATTAATTTATCTCCGATTATTGCTCTTTCACAAAGATAACTCGAGAATAATCCGCTGTTTTGAACGATAACCTCTATAATTCCCTCTAGTGCTTGATAAGGTGAAGAAGTTAGGGAGTAAGGTCTTGTTATCAGCGATGAATCCACTCTTGAGGACAATGTAATAAACTGACCCGCTCTAAAGAATGGGAATTTTCCGCTTTTCGCCTTAATGGTTATTTTTTTACATCCTCTGCCTACGGCTTGAATGTCCATTATTTCACCCTCTATCCTACCGGGGTGAAGAGACTTTGCCATTTCGTTTACCGCATAACTTTTTGGAAGCGGCGTGGCGGGTGCGTTATCTATTATAGTACGGCGATCAGCCGCCATATTTTGAAAGCGTTGTATATCATCTTTATTCTTACTAAACATCATATTATTCACCCTCCTTCATTATATCCTTTAGGGTTCTTCCGCCTTCGTTAGCTCCGGATTTATAGCTACTGGGGAAGCCGTCCAAACGTTCTCCGTAACCGCCGCAAATTCTTAAGCCGTCAACATAACGCTCCTCTTCAACTGCCATTATTCTGTTAAGTAAGCCGTCTCTGGGTGCAGATTCATAACCATAGATTACACCTTGCGGATGTCCGCAATATCTTGCATAGGTTACAGGAGTTGCAATTGCAAGCTCCTCGAGATACTCTACTAAATGTGTGTTAGTAGATTTCTCAAAGTTAGCAAGTAGATTCCTTGCGATTTCATTCTTGACCTTGAAATAGTCCTTCTCTTCAACATTTGCCCAGACATCCTCCGTGAACAGCGTGGTAATGTAGAGTATTGTGGTTCCTTCGGGTGAGCAATCGGGATCCGCATGATTAAGGCACACGGTCGCTTGGCTGTAATTACCATAAAGCTTACGCATCTTCTCATATTCCGCTACGCTGTCAGATGAGTCGTAAATGAAATAGTTATGATTCTCAATACCTAGCTCCTCAGGAGATTTATTGAAGGCATAAAAGGCAGTGAATCCCCTTCCTGCAAGCTTTCTAGAGTTAGTCAGCTTTAATGCACGCTCGGGAACAACCTTCGGATCGAGAAGCTTACCGTAAACCAGGTGAGGTGAACAGTTGGCTATTACGTGTCTTGTTTCATACCTTGTGCCGTCCGCTAGCTCGATACCCGACACATGCCCTTTATCGTCGGTTAATATTTTTGTAACTTCGCTGTTATAGAAAATGTCGCCGCCTAGCTCGTGTATCCTGGTTTCGAAGGCAAGGGATAGCTCATGAGATCTCATTTTGGGAATACAGGCTCCCATATCAACGTAGCTGTACAGCATGTTCGCATAATGTAAAAAGGTTAGATTATTTACATCTGCACCTAAATAGCTCCAATATGCATTAAAGTTGTCTATTATTATCTTTGGATAATTAAGACTCTCATATACCTCGCCTACCGTATATGAGCCGCAACGAAGATAATTAGGATACTTCTCCATCAATACCTTTGGATCGGGACGTCCCTTTGACTCACCGAGATACCTCATAGCATCTCTTATTTCTCGGCAAAGCTCTAAAAATTCTCTTGCATACTTCTCCCCGTCGGGACAAAGCTTTCCGCATGCCGCAATAAAGTTTTCAAGTCCGAAGGGCATTGTAAAATCATAACCCTCCCTATGGGAAATTAAGCGATAAGCGTCCTTTAGTTGAATCCACTCTATTCTATCCGAAACGCCCAGCTCATCAAAAAGTTTTCTAGAGCTACCGGGGTTTTCAAGCGTACCTATTCCGTTAAACTCGTGAAGGGAGGCTTCAAACTCGAATCTTCCGCGTACAAAGCTGGTCGCAAATCCACCGGGGATATTGTGCTTTTCACACACAAGACAGGTTTTGCCCGCGTTTAAAACCTTTGCAGCGGCGGCTAAGCCTCCGTTTCCTGCTCCGATTACAATTACATCATATTTCTTCATTGTTACCTCCATTGCTATTGTACTTCAACAGAATAAGTCGAAACATCTTTTACAACCTCGCCATCAATTTGTAGTGCACAAGGAATATCAAAGCTAATTGTTACCTTCTTTCCTACAGCGGTGTATACCCAGCCCTCCTTCAATATATGCTTACCTTCAAAAATCGAAGGAAATCTAATCAAAGTTACAAGTCTGCTTCTCTTATATACTACAACCGCAGATACATTTTTGCTTTCATCATATCTAGATTGATTGGGAGCTACCATCATTCCGCCGCCGTAATATCTTCCCTTCATTGTTGCGGCTAACCACACGTGTTTAAATTCCTTTGTTTCTCCGTCAACCGTAATCGTTGCCTTTCTCAATTTATATTTTCCCAAAAGGAGCTTTACGGCTATATTGGTATAATTAATAGGTTTGGTTGTGTGCATTCTCATTTCCTCGCCTACTCTACACGATTCACCGTCTATACCATAGCCGATTCCGTTTATGAATCTGCGTCTGATTCCATTAACTTCAATAATAGGAAGGTTCTCTATTAATCCGTTCAAACGAATCCTGCCAAGCTCGTCACAGTGCTCTTTGTTATCACGATAAAAATCGTTACCGGAACCACACTTAACATAGTATACTTCATCAGGAAGGGCTACACCGACAACGTCATTTGCGAAATGGTTTAATGTTCCGTCACCACCCGAAACGATAAGTACATCATCAGAGTTTAATCCTGAAACAAAGCTTCCCATGTCCGGAACGGTAAGCACGTCTATAAATTGACACTTTTCATTTAAACATTTTGCCCATTCACGAGCCTCTTGTTCACCAAGACCATTGTTCGCCTTTGGATTCATCAACACATAATTCATATTCTTCCTCCGTTTCTATATTTTTATTCGCAAGCTTTGGATCAATCCAAAAGGCTGCGTTGTGTTATAAGGTTCAAAATCGCAAATGTGTACCTCTTTTTTTGTAAAAAAATATACACTTTACTATTAATCTGTTATCGGCTTTGCTAACAGACGTACTACTAGATCCGCCATCTCGGTGATAGTTTTGTCATATCCGTTTCGATGCCAATTGATCAACAATCCCATCATTCCCGAAAGGTTAAAGAGCAAAACCGAGTATCCGTCTTCTCTATCGTGATAGCCGAGCTTCATTTTGAGATGGTCATTTTCCATAACATAGCACAACAACCTCTCTTGATACAGTTCACTTAACCCGTTCTTGATAATACACTCAAAAAGCTCTGCTTGCTCCTTAATAAACCCAAGAACCGCCACAAGACGTATTCTATCAAACTGCTCCTGCGATTTGACAAAGTCACCTACTATATGATCTATCAACGCAACCAATGTACCTTGTTTATTGGCATACAGTCTATAAAATATTCTCCTGGTAATATCTGCTTTTCTGCATAGCTCAACAATAGTGATGTCCTCTAAAAGACGCTCTTTCATACTATCGAGCAATGCTTGCTCAACCCTTCGTTGCTGTTCTCGTGTCTTTTCAGTTTTACAAGCTAAATAATACTGCATATATATATTGTATGGTATAAAACCCCTTTTGTCAATACCGATTTTTTTTAAAAAAGTTTATCTTTTGATCATTTTTTTCAAGTTTACTTACAAAAAATCTCTCGACCTTGTATCAGTCGAGAGAAGCATAATAGTATACCAATGAAAGAGGTTAATTAAGCTTACCTCTTATTATTTCATAGACCGGCAAATAGCGTTCCTTTGTCAGTTGCTGCAATAAACACTTGAAGGGATCAAGCTCGCTACTTAATACCATTTCAACGACTTGCGGACTAAAACCGCTAACAAGTGCTACTCCGAGTTTGTTTTCCCTAAGAGGTATTGTCATACTTCTCGAATCGATATTCCAGAAAACCAAACGAGGGAGCTTATATCCGTGCTCTTTGAATCTATCACCTATTACCTCGAATAATCTGTCAGCCAATAGATCACCGAAGCTAGCACATTGATCGAATTCCATATCCGACAATATCAATACAGTTTCCGGCAAGTCCTCTTGCTTTGATTTCCCTTTTATCGCCGCTGTCAAAATGAGATTGAAAACGCCTTCAATGTTAGTATTAGCGACCTCTCTTTGTGCAAGTATAATGCCAAGTTTATCAATAAGACTGTTTGCTTTTGACAAATCTAAAAGCCTAGGATGCTCGCTAAAGGTTATAAACTTGTCCTTGTAGATACCAGATGAACGCTCCGCAAAATAAATAGATAAACTCATTGCTACATCATAAGCAGTTATAGATGTGTTACCGACAGGAATCGACATGCTTGCAGATGTATCGCAAACACAGATAACATTGCCCTTTCCTTTGACATAGTCGGGCAAGCCCTTCCATAGTGCCTCTATTACATCATCCTTTTTAACACTATCTTGTCCTACATTGTAAGAGAAATAATTAAAGTCCCTTGCATATTTGTGCACAATGTCATGAGGAAAAAGAACGGAAGCGTTAATTTTAGCTTCTCCTTTTGCAAGGGCATTTATATAAGCCTCACGCCTTTCGGTGTCGTTACGTAAAAAAGCATTGCCGTAAATAAGATTAGCCCTTGATGGAACTTGTTCATAATCGATCAAGCCCCAATCGCCTCTGCTCATATATACCTCGGTAATCTTTAGATATTCACGAAGGGAAGCCAGTCTCTTACGATATTGCTTAGAGCTTATACCCCAAGCCTCGGCAAGGATCTTTGCATACGCTCTGCTTTTCTCTGAGGTTGTATTAATTGAAGGCATCCATTTCGCACACAAGCTTACAGGTTTATTTGCAAGCAGTGCTTGCTCGTCCTTTTGCAGTTGTTTATCCAAAAGAGTGATGACACTATCCTTCAAAGAAGAATCAAGAAGAGGTAATAAAACATCCCAACGAGTATATTCGGGAATAAGGGGAAGCAATTCCTCTGCAAGTTTTGGCTCAACTTTTGCCAAAAACTGAAAACAAATTTTAAAGAGTCTTCTCTCTCCCACTCCTCCTCTTACATCTCCGACATAGAAAAGCCAAAGCACTGCAAGCACCTTGTTCTCATAATAAGCAGCTGCGAATTGTTTGGCTACTTCCTCATCGGGTAAAGCTCTGAACGAGGATATACGGAAATTAATGTCGAGAAGTTCTTTTCCCGTTGTACGGTAACCTAATGCACCGTTTTCGGTTTGAGAATAATTAAACTCATTGTCCAATGCACTCTTAATGTTATCTAAAAAACTCATATATACCTCCTAACGATATTTGTATCATAAACCATAAATTGAAAAGCGATTCGCTGTTTTCTAAAACTAAAGGTTGCCTAAAAAACAATGAGCACTTTTATACCGTTCCTTTACAGTCTCTTAAAATAAAAGACTGCAAGTAGCAGCCTCTCAATAAAAAGGGGACGGTAGGACTCGAACCTACGACCTATGGCTTACCAAGCATTTGAAAGTTGCTGCAAGAGCCTTTTTCAAGACCCTGAAAAAACATTGCTCTACCACCTGAGCTACGTCCCCATATAACCAACGCTTTCCAGCATTATTATTTATAGCAAACTTTTTTATCTTTGTCAACCTTACAAGTTAAATATCTCAAAATATACTTAAGTAAGAACTGCTTATCCTTCTTCCCTGATTTTCTTAGCCATATTAATATAATCTGCCGACTTCACCTCATCGTTTAGTTCTTCATAACATTCAGCGATATACCGATATACTTCTACCAAATTGTCTCTCATATTCAAGTTTTTATATATCACTGCGGATTTTAGAAAATATTCCAATGCCTTTTCATAGTTGTCTAAATCTTCATCCAAATCTGAATAATAATAACCTATATTCTGCAGCAACTCTGCTATATCGGGATTGTTTGTATTTTCACCATAACAGGCATAATACATATTCAACGCTTTTAGAGAATATTCCAATGCCTTTTCAGAGTCATCCAATTGGTAATAACAATCACCCATATCCTTCATCAAATCTGCTATATCGGGATTATTTGTGCTTTCACCATAGCAAGCATAGAACATATTCAAAGCTTTTAGAGAATGTTCCAATGTTCTTTCATAGCTACCCAAATCGTAATAACAAAGTCCTATTATCTTTAGTAAATTAGCTATTTGAGGATGGTTTGTGTTTTCTCCGTAGCAGACATAGTATATATCCAATGCTTTTTGAGAATACTCCAATGCTTTTTCATAGTCATCCGACCGGATATAACAAACACCTATATTAACTAAAGTCATTGCAATATTAGGATGATTCTTGTTTTCCCCATAGCAGGCATAGTACATATTCAACGCTTTTCTAGAATATTCCAATGATTTTTCATAGTCACCCAACTGGATACAACAAAAACCCATACTTGCTAATGCTGATGCTGTACTGGGATGATTTTTGTTTTTACCATAACAGATATAACACATGTTCAAGGCTTTTGGCGAATATTCTAATGCTTTTTCATAGTCACCCAAGTTGAGGTAACAAAGACCTGTATTGGCTAGCGATAGTGCAATATCAGGATGATTTGTTTTTTCACCGTAACAGGCATAACACATATTCAACGCTTTTAGAGAATATTTCAATCCCTCTTTATAGTTACCCAATATGATGTAATTACAACCTATGTTTCTTAACGGCATTGCAAAATCGGGATGATTTTTGTTTTCACCGTAACAGGCATAGTACATGTCCAACGTTTTTCTAGAATATTCCAATGATTTTTCATAGTCACCCAACTGGGCATAATAAAGACCTATGTTATTTAATGACTTTGCTATATCGGGATGATTTGTTTTTTCACCGTAACAGGCATGGAACATGTCCAATGCTTTTCGAGAATATTCCAATGCAATATGTAGTTTACCTAAACAACCATTAAACAATCCGCAATTCAACAGAATTGCTGCATTTGTACTATCATCGAAAGATTTATGTCGCTCTTCGACAAAGAATGTACCGATTCGCAAACAATATTCCGTCACGCTAAAATCGTTTTTTTGTTTATCACACAATTGGAACCAATACGTACTTACCAAATCAACTTGTTTTTGCGTCGGGCAATAATCAGTGTAAACAATATTTGAAATCATCTTATGCAAACTGCACACTCTGTGCGATATATCGTAACGCACGAGAGCTTTTCCTATAAGCGAGTTAATAATATCATTATTATCAAGTTTAAGCAGTTTTTGCAAATCAATCCGCTTGATGCCGACAGACGGAAACATGCTTAATACTTGCATAACTTCGAGGTGCATATCATCAAGGTTAGCCATTCCAAACAATGTTATCAGGTGGGTATTTACAGTTGCCATATGACCTCTACTTTTTATTTTGTCCGTTGCTTTAAACAATTTATTATAAACCTCGTCTGCGGTGTAATCTCCGTAACTCATAAGTGCGGCAGCAAGCTCGACTGTGAGCGTATGGTGTCCTACAAGTTCAAATAAATCGACAAGTTTGCTTTCAATTTCCTCATTTCCAATAAAATCCTCATTGAGGCGATATACAATTTTAAGTAGACTATCATCGTCAAGTTCGTCGACTGCAACAAATTCGATTTCTGTAGGTTTAGGTCTTGACGTAATAATAAATTTACATGCCATTTGGTTGCGAATTTCATCGATCAGACATTCGTCATCGTCGAGTCCTACATCATACCCGTCAATGATAAATATGTATTTGTCGTCAAGTTCTTTGAGTTTATCACGATTCATTCGATATTTTTCTTCGGGGTTGCTATTGTCGTAAAGACCTTTCTTATCCTCAAATACGAGATTGGTGATAAAGTCCCTCACGCTTTCGCATTCCTTGAAATAATATGTCACACCTTCATTCAGGTGTGTTTGAATATAGTTTTTGGCAAGTGTCGTTTTGCCCATGCCTCCTTCACCGTAAAGCACAACGACATTAGTTACTTTAAATTTTTCGTCAATTTCTTTAATTTTCCTATCTCTTCCAACGCAGAAACAATCTGTTTGGCAATTCATTGTACCTTCGATATTATTACTCGGGACTTGTCTTATGATATTGCCTTTGATTCTTCCGTCGAGCAAAGTTTTAACTTTGCCTATAACGCCCTCAAATGCACTTTCCGGAATATCGTTAACATTGTCGCACCCAACAGCCCAAAAGGCACAGGAATATCCGCATAAACTCGTCTCAAAGTGGGTATTTTCTATTCTCGTACCAATAACGAATGGAACGACTTGTATCAAATTATCGCCATAAGAATCTCTTGCTACACGCACTTCATCCGTCATACGCTTGATGCCTTTCGATTCGTCCGTTGCATTCGGTGTGATGATAGGAATTATTATATGGCTCTGTTTAAGTTCGTGTATATAACCACCAGTTCTGTTTGCATCGAAAACATCGGCACAGTCTGTTTCCATATCCCAAATGGAAACGGTAATTCCCCGATTCTTGTAATCATCAATAAGCGGATTCAAAAATGAGACAAGCTTGTTTTTTATTTGTTTGTCCGCATTACAATAACTCAAAAAAATCCTATACCCTTTGTATTCCATCATTATTGTCTCCTTCGACTCTTTTGCTTTGTCGTCCGATTCATTTCATCCTTATATGAACATAACAATAAATTATTTACTACTATAATATTAAGCAATTTACTACAAATTGTCAATACGTTTTTTATCTAAAACAACAAAATTACCATAAAGGTAAATTCCCACAAACTCAATACCACATGTCATACTGAGGCAAAGGAATGTGGTACAATATTTTCAAAAAGTTTTCGAATGACAGTTTTATAATTTGAAAAAGGAAAAAACTATACAAAAAAGAATCCAAAGAGATTATACAAAAGAGTTTAAGTTGACAGCAGTTTATCTAATGAAGTGCAGGTTGTTTAAACCAAAGTAAGTATTTAAAATACACGGAGGGATAGTAGACAAATCGTATATCGTTGGATAAGAGCGAACATTGAAACAAGTTTGGAGGAAATCTTCGGTGTTCCACCTCAGATGAAATCAAATCCGCCCCCCTTAACCTTGCGTAGCAAGATTTCATCGCTTAGCGATTTCACCCACCTTAGTGGATTTATCCCGACGAAGGCGGATTTAATTGAAACATGCCAAGAATTGAATACAATTCTTGGCATGTTTCTAAGGGGACGACAGGATTCGAACCCGCCACCTCATGCGTTCTTCCGCTGAACTACGTCCCCGTATTTTATTATAGCATACACTTCGGGCAATTACAACAGCAAAAAATATTATTAATATATATTTTATACTTTAGTGAATTCCCAAAGTAAATTCCACAGTGGAATTCAGTCTCCTAACTCACGTATTAAGATTTCAGACCGCTCTTCTTTACTATTTCTAGCTTTGTCCTGATAAATTCGTTATAGTCCCCTTTGGCTTTGGACAAACCTTGTGTTTCTTCTAATAAAGTTTCACTTTCCAATTTAATATGATGACTCAAAAGGGTTACCTCTCCGCTGCTAACGGTAAAAATACCATTCTCCGTTTCAAAGAAATGCTTCTTTCCATCAAGGACATAATAACATTTTCCCTTTTCAAATTCACCATGGGCATCAACATGACCGACAAGAATTTGTCGGACTCCGTCAACCTGAACAAAGCTTACAAGTTCAACTGCAGTATTAAGTTTTATTCCCTTTGGCGTTATAAGGGTTAAAACCAGTTCTTTCATTTTTCTTCATACCCCTTTATATCCTTTAGTGATCCAATGAAGAAAAACTCATTCTCGTCTATATCATCGCACTTGCCGTCAAGAATCGCATTACACCCGTCTATTGTATCCTTAACACTAACATATTTACCCTTCATTCCGGTATAAGACTCGGCAACGGTAAAAGGTTGCGAAAAGAATCTTTGAAGCTTTCTAGCTCTATAAACAAGTCTCTTATCTTCGGCATTAAGCTCATCCATTCCCAAAATACCTATAATATCTTGCAATTCCTTATAGCGTTGCAAGGCTTTTCTAACCCTATTTGCAGTGTTATAGTGTTCCTCGCCTACTACATTTATCTCCAAAGAACGACTACCCGACTCAAGTGGGTCAATTGCGGGATATATACCCTGCTCAACAATTTTTCTCGACAGAACCGTAGTTGCATCCAAGTGAGTAAAAATAGAGGCAGGTGCCGGATCTGTTTGATCGTCGGCAGGAACATAGACCGCCTGTACGGAAGTGATTGAGCCATTCTTTGTATTATTTATTCTTTCCTCTAACGAACCGATTTCATTAGCCAAAGTAGGCTGATAACCGACAGCAGAGGGCATACGTCCCAACAGTGCGGATATTTCGCTGCCTGCTTGCACAAAACGGAAAATGTTATCTATAAAAAGCAGTACGTTTTCACCTTGATCTCTAAAACTTTCAGCTATAGTCAATCCTGTGTATGCCGCTCTCATACGGTTTCCGGGAGACTCATTCATTTGACCGAAAACAAGTGCTGTGTTTTCAAGAACACCGGACTCGGTCATTTCGGAAATCATCTCATTTCCCTCACGACTTCTCTCACCTACTCCGGTAAATACGGAATGTCCTCCATGAGCACCCGCAACATTATGAATAAGCTCTAAAATAAGTACTGTTTTACCTACACCGGCACCACCGAATAAACCTATTTTACCACCCTTTGCATAGGGCATCAACAGATCTATTACCTTTATTCCGGTTTCAAGGATTTCGCCTGACGGTTTATGCTCCGAAAGAGCGGGCGGATCTCTATAAATACCCGCTTTAGGGGCGTTTACCTCACCTTTCCCGTCAATCGGACGACCTAGTGCATCTAAAACCCTACCCAAAACAGCATTACCCACGGGTACCTCTATGGTCCTTCCGGTACTTCTTACCTCCAAGCCCCTAGATAAGCCCTCGGTCGGCTCAAAGGCAACGCATCTTACAATGCCGTCCTTTTGAGAAAGCACCTCAATAGGTATAAGCTCCTCTTCGCTCTTTTTTATAAGTAAAAGCTCATTTTGGGGTGGCAGGTGTGCAGGAAAGCTGACATCTACTATAGATCCGATTATTTGTACTGTCTTTCCGATATATGTTTTCATAGTCTTTTTCCTAAATTAGCGGCTACCGAGTCATTTAACTCATTGGTTATCTTGTTTTGTCTTGCTCTATTAAAAGCAATTCTCAACTCGTTCTCCATTTTTTCGCCATTCTCCGTTGCTTGTTTCATTGTTACAAATCGTTTACAATTCAAAGCGTATTCCGACGAGCAAAGAGCATAATATAATTTTGCGGTTATTAGCTCAACCAACAATTCTTTGCTATTATAGCTTCCCAAAAGAATTGAATCATTATCCTTATTATCTATTGCATTTGGCAACAGCAGTTCGTTTCTAACCTCTTGCACACTTCTAGACTTACCCTCTACGTAAATAAGTCTGACTGAACTTACCTCGCCCTTTAAAAATGACTCCAAGCACTCAACAGCCAAGCTATGGGTCTCAACGGCATTAAGAGTTGCCGCCAAGCCTACATACTCTGTCGAGCTACTTTTATCTCTAAAATACTCCGAAAGAAGCATTCCTATCGGATACAGCTTGTGATCTGTGGCTGCTTGCAATTGTTTTTCAGTTTCGTGAATAACCGAATTGTTAAAGTCACCGCACAAGCCCTTATCTCCGGCAATAGAGATAATAAGCTCGAGACCTCCTTTTGTCGCAGGGAGGTCAATGCCAAAAAGAGCTACACTCTCACTAACCCTATCGAGGTAGTTTTTGGCTAAATCCCTCTTTTTCTCCAAAGGGATTATCATTGCCGAGGAAACAGTCTGCATTGCTTTGGTAATCTTAACCGTTTCGGCAATGTTCTTTCTTTTGTGAGCAAGCTCTTTATCTGTCATTGTATTCCCTTACGCACCGCTCAGCGATTTCCGTTAATATCTCCTCGATCTCAGAGGTTACCTCTCCCTTTTGTTCAATTTCATATAGGACATCGTCCTCGATATTCAACTGTTCGATATAGAAGGCAACAAATTTTTTAACCTCTTCCGGGGGTATGTCTTTAAGTAAATCCCTATTTATCAAAAACAACTCACATACCAACTCGGGCATACTAACAGGGCTAAACTGAGGTTGCTTTAAGCACTCGGTCAATCTATCGCCCTTTTCCAAGGCACTCTTGGTCGATGAATCGAGTTCACCGCCGAAACGAGCAAAAAGTTGAAGTTCTCTATACCTTGCATGATCCAGTCTAACCCTTGAACCAAGCTTTCTTACAGCCTTACATTGTGCACTTCCACCGACACGGGACACTGACAAACCGACATTGACCGCAGGTCTTATTCCGCTATTAAAGAGTTCGGGCTCTAAATATATCTGTCCATCTGTAATTGAAATGATGTTTGTAGGAATATAAGCCGAAATATCTCCGGCCAGAGTTTCCACAATGGGCAACGCGGTTATTGAACCTCCGCCCATTGCCTCGCTTAACTGAGCACTTCTTTCTAATAAGCGGCTATGAATATAAAATACATCACCGGGATAAGCCTCTCTTCCGGAGGGACGTCTTAAAAGAAGAGAAATGGTTCTGTACGCAACAGCATGCTTCGACAGGTCGTCATAAACAATAAGGACGTCCTTTCCCTCATACATGAAGCTTTCAGCAATAGCGGTACCCGTGTATGGTGCCAAATATTGCATAGGAGCAGTCTGTGAGGCAGTGGATGCAACAACTACGGTATACTTCATTGCACCGCAGCGTGTCAAATCCTCAATAATCTTGCTGATCGAGGATGCCTTTTGACCGATAGCAACATAAATACAAATAACATCCTTTCCTTTTTGGTTGATAATAGCATCAATCGCTATTGCCGTTTTTCCTGTTTGTCTATCTCCGATAATAAGTTCTCTTTGACCTTTTCCGATGGGAATCATTGTATCTATTGCTTTAATTCCGGTATAAAGAGGTCTTGTTACCTTTGCCCTATCGTAAATAGCAGGAGCGTGAAACTCGGTAGGTCGATAAGATTTACTCCGAATCTTATTCAACCCGTCAAGA
The DNA here is from genome assembly GCA_964561145.1 of uncultured Christensenellaceae bacterium. Taxonomy (GTDB): domain Bacteria; phylum Bacillota; class Clostridia; order Christensenellales; family CAG-1252; genus RUG14300. Next base: position 86,622 of record CAZLNZ010000005.1, on the reverse strand, counting down.
GGATGTCCCAGAGGGTCTATAACCCTACCCAAAAGTTTTTTTCCAACCGGAACACCTGCTACACGCCCGGTACTATAGATATAATCACCGGCACTTGCGGCTTTACTTTCAGAAAACAGAATTGCGCCTACGGAGTCTTGCTCGAGATTCATCGCCAAGGCTTGAGTACCATCTGCAAGCTCCAGAAGCTCTCCGTTTCTAACATCGGGTATTCCGTCTATGGTCAAAACACCGTCGTTACATGCGACGATTCTTCCTGCACTTTTGTGAGGCGTATATACTTCAAGTCCTTTTAAACCCTCTAAAAAATCGCCAAACAAATTCATAGTTACCTCTTAAGTAAAGATTCAACGCTCCTCAGTTTAGATCTTATCGTACCGTCATAAACGGTATCACCGTCGAAAACAATAATGCCTCCGATAATTTCCTCGTCGACATGGTATTCTATTTCTCTCTCGCCGAAACAGGCAATAAGCTTTTCCCTTAATGCTTGCTCCTCCTCCGGAGAATATTGATAGGCTAAGGTTACAACAAGTTTTTTCATTTCTTATTGCCCCATTCGTCAAGACACTCGTCAACAATACGTCTGTTGTCCTCTCTTGACACCTCTCTTCCTATTACCTCATCGGCAATCTTTAACGCAACCTCTGCAAGCTCATCCTTAGCTTGAGCAATCGTGTCTCGCTTAAGTTCTTCAAGTTCCTTGTCTGCTTCCTCTTTTATGGTCTTAGCTTCTTCATTGGCTTGTGCTATAATTCGATCTCTTTCCTTATTTGCACTTTCAAAAGCTTCGGACTTAATCCTTTCACTTTCCTCTTCTGCCTCGATAAGCTTCTCCTCATAGGTTGCCTTGATTTCTTGAGCTTCCTTTTGTAATTTCTCGCCCTTTTCAATCTCGCCTTCTATATCCTCTTTTCTCTTGTCCATAAACTTCTTTACCGGCTTATACAATAGGAAAAATAACCCTACTGCAAGTACGGCAAAGTTTACAAGATGTAATAGGATTTTTAGCCAATCTATTCCGAAGGGCAAAGCCGATAATTGAAAAATCATAACTATCCTAAAATGTTAATAACAATCAAAATTGCTATAATTAATGCATAGATGATAACGGTTTCAATAAATACCAAGCCTAAAATAAGGGTGGATCTGATTTTTCCGTCAGCTTCGGGCTGTCGCGCGATTCCCTCAACAGACTTGATGATAACCAATGCCATTGCGATAGCACCGACAATTGCAACCGCTCCAATGGTTACACCTGCGATAATACCTAAGATCGCTTTTGTTTCCAATGCACATAACATGTTTAACATAATAAGAACCTCCTTTATGTATTACGAATTAGGCATGTGCCTTCTTCGCTTTGTTCCTTTTTAGCCTTTTTAGGCTTCCTCTCCGTGTTTTCTCCAAAGAATATGGATACCAGCATTGTATATACATAAGTTTGGATTATTGCATGCAATAACGTAAACAAGACATATACAAAAATAGGTACACCAAAACTTAGGAAGATAAAGTTAAAAACAAGTTCGTTGACTAGAACGCCCGAAAGCATTGCTCCGAATAGTCTGAACGACATTGATATTGGCAACGAAAAATCCTTTAACGCATTTATCACACCTTTACCGCCGTTTGTCCTTACCGCAACGCAGAAGATACTACAAAAAGCACAAAGTCCCAATGCGATACATGCATTAATGTCTCCGAACACAGGAGTAAATCCAAGCATCTCAATTGCCGTTCCGAAGAAAATAAATGTTCCGGATGCAAAAACATAGGGACCGATAAAAGCATTCTTTTCGTGACATTTCTCATTTGCAAGGTTAGCAAAAAACTCAACAAACCTCTCAAGCAAAGCTTGAAATCTACCGGGGACCTTTGTAAATCCGGGAATAACAAATATACGAATTAACAAAGCCACAACCAAAAGAAGTGCGGTAACGATCAATGCAGAATAAAAAGAGGGATGGACTGACAATCCCAAAAAATCAACATCGTCGGGTAAAACCGCTTCCTTCATTTTTTCTCCAAGTGTAAGCTCTAAAATCATATTCGTATACAGCATCATTAATCCTCCATATAAAAATATGTATTGCCCCGAAAGGAATTTCGAGGCAACGTATAATGGTGAATTATACCACTACAAATCGCAAATGTCAATGCTTATTTTGCAATAGAAAGATTTCTACTTGAGATTAATGTGATAAAAATCTTAAAGAATTTTATTGCATATTATGACAATGTATGGTATAACATTTTTCTATAGTCCCAGATTGAAACTTGTAAAAAAAAATTAGATCAAATAAATAATAATTAAAATAAATGCTTCGGGCACTCCGAAGCATTTATTATTTTTTTTCAAATTATTGATCGTCAAGTATCTCTTCAAGGATAATCCTTCCGACATCCTTACCGATTTCGACCATATCTTTCTGATTCCAGTGCCATGTATCGGTTCCGACGGCAATGCTTGTACCATTTATTAATTGATTGATATCGTAATCACCATTCTTATTGATGTAAACGTTATCATGGGTTTCACAGTAAGCATCCTGCATTGCAATAAACTTTTTGTTAAATAGTACAGTGCTGCTTTCCGCACTTCCCGAAGTTCTTGAAATTTCACCGATTATAATAGCCAGGTCTGAAAGGTCTTCACCGGAAATTTCACCGAGGTCTCTTCTCAAATCGGAAATAAAGTATTCAAGTGCAATCTTGTACTCGTTCGGCTCATACTTATCTGTTTCTCCCTGCATCCACCATACGCCTTTTATATTAATTTCGGTATATCCTTCTGCTTTTAGTTCGTTAATACGTTGTATGACCTGTTGAATAAAATTCCTGTAAAGTCTGCCGGTAATAGGATCTCCTTCCGCCCATTGGTAACCTTTTATATCTGCAAATGACTTAGGTGTCCAGTTTCCTCCGACTGCATTTTCGCTCTCTAAATAGTTAAGAAGGGCAGTTCCTCCGTGGGCCAATTTGATAATACCTGCAACCTTACCACTTGTAGTATTGTAATATGAGGAAAGAACAGTTGCCATAGCCGCCTCAGCACTCATTTTGTTGTTCGATGCACCTTGACCTACTCTTGCAAGTCCCCAATCGTATTCGTTAACGCCTACACTCGAGCCATTAGTGTACTGTGCTCTTCCTGCATATAAAATGTTGTTATTACCATACACCAACGTTTCATCGATGGCGAGCATCGTATTGTTGTCGTATATAGTGTACCCCGAAGCGTTCGACTGACCTGCAATCAAATAGAGATCGATTTGTTTGTTCGTAGTAGCCTGAGCCTTTAATGCGGCAATAAGCTCGGGGTTAGTAGAAGCGTTAAATTTGTAAATGGTGTTGTTTCCGGTAAGGTTACCTACACCGACGCCGCATTTATTAGTGATATAGTTAAATGTTCTCTTTGTAATAAAAATGTCGTTTACAAAGAAGTAATAATCGGTTCCGTCTCTGACTATTCCAAGCTTAACCTGTTCCGGTGTTTCACCGATTACTTGCTCCCAGTTTGCTATGGTAATCATATTATCGGCGTCCCATGAGTTGGTATGGTTAAGAACAATGCTCTTCCCGTAAATACCAACGAAAACCTTCATCTTATCATCATTAGATACACCGCTACCGTTAAGATCTACGTGCTTAGATGCGATCATTATACCATTAAACTTATCGAAAGTGTTTAGCATGTAATTGGGAAGTGCGGTGTCGAAAATCGCTTCTGCGTAGTAAGACGAACCGTACAAGCCATCATAATAGACGTAAGTATAATTCGTCATTGTTACCGTATCACGACAGTTTTCGGTAAGAGACCAATTAGTACCGACTGTCGCATGCTTGTCTGCATTATAGTAACTCTTTGCAGTGTAACCGTCCCCGAGGACATCACCTCCCATATAAGCGTTAGAAAGCTGCATGGTTACCGTTTTGTTTTCTTCGGTTATAGAAATAGGTATTTCCGTAATATTGTTTGCATACGTGGCGGTGAAGATATATTTACCAATTTTAAGATCGAGCTCGAGAGAAAGCGAATCAACCTTCACCGTTTGCGTTTGCGATGTAGAGAAATTGTATAACGATAGTGTAACGTCTTCAGGATTAATTGTATTATCGTTAAGTTCATATTCCTTCCCGTCTATAGTTATAGAGGAAGGCTTAAAGTTTACAGTTACAGTTGCATCAGATTCCGATTCAAAGGTTGCAGTTATGTTATAATCCTTGCCTTTTTCTGGAAGGAAGTAAACCTTGCCATTGTCTTCATAAACGGGAACAGTGCCACCATTCGACGATACCGAATAGTCGACAAGAATTTGCCCCTCCGGTGCTTTGAATTCAATATAAGTACGCACGCCTGCCGTAGCGAGGTTATTTTCAATCTCAACATCCGATTGTTTTACTCTAATCGTCGTTGCATCATAACTTATCGAAGATGTTCCTATTACGTCTATAAGCATTTTATTCAAAACAGTTTCGTCTGTAATATATTTAACGTTAGCGTTTTTAATGGGATTTCTTGAATTTGCACCTCCTTCCGTGGTTACACAGAAGCCGAATCCGCTTTTTCCGAAATCTTCCGTAGTATAGACAAGCTTTAGCTCATCGTCTACAAATACGTAGTAGTTACTTTCGTAGCGAAGGACACCAAGTTTATAATTGGTATTAACCGCAGCAACATTGGTTTTTTCGGAAATGATATCCCACCCGCCCCAACCGGCTATTTCTTGCGAATAGAGGGAATTGTTTGCCGATACCGAGAATACGAGTTTCGGTTTATTCTTATCGGAAGTTCCCTGCAACGCTTTGTTGTCATCACCCGAAAGGTTTGCAACTTCGCATGCAGGCATAATTCCCGCCATCATACCAAGTGCGTTTTGAGGAAATGTTACGTCCGCTTCGATATAGACCTTGTCAACGAGAGTACCGTCTCCTACGAAAGCATAGGTGTAGGTCCACATAGAAATCGAATCGCCATCAACCGAGTAATTTGCACCGTAAGAGGGATATTTATACGGGTCATCATCGCCACCCATATATCCACCGATTACGACTTCGGGAATGAGAATAGCGTTATACGAACCGGATGAGCCGACAGTAAATCCTCCATTAAAAGTCTTATCATGCAATTCTACCTTATAGGTATATTCGCCCCGGGCAACTTTGAGCTTAAGGGCTTTATTTGTGATAGTGCCGTGTTCTATTATTTCGTTACTTTCATTCCAGATGGTTATATCCATTGCCTCATAATCATTATCGCTAAAGGTTATCGTTTGATATTTATTACCTGCAACGGTAATTTCCTCAGGAAGGAAATATAACGTAAATAAATCAGTAAAATCGGGAACTAGAACAAGATCCGATTGCACAAAATCGTTTTCAAAATCCCAAGTTTCACCGGTGTCTTCATTTATCCAATGATACTTAAGATTGTCGGGTATTGTAGGATCGATAGGTTCTGTAAGCTTTGCACCATATTCCATTAGTATAGGAGCGTCACTACCTATTGTAACCTTATATTTCCTAGTTGTTTCCATAAAGATAGGCACTAGTTTAATGTTTTCCTGTACCTTATCGGTTTGGAAGCTCCATTTTACGGCTGTTCCTTCGATATACCACCCGACAAATACATAAACGTGTTCTTTAGTGGATTCTTTCTCAGGAATATCCGGTTCATCTAAAAGAGAACCCGGCATCACCGTTAGCTCGGTACCGTTAATCGTAACAGTCAGATCATCATTACCATCGTCGGGTTTGACATTGCAAGCAGAGATTGATACGATGGATAGAAGGAGCACTAGAAGTATTGCGAAGAAGATTTTCTTTTTCATATTATTCCTCCATTTAATGGCGAACCAAAAATAATTAAAGAAATTCAAACATTTTTAAGGTTCACATGATAATTAGCGGTTTTCCACCTTTTTATTGTATCTGTGAAAACGGGGCTTGTCAATACTGTTTTTAAAAATTCAACCTATTATCCATATCATTTCCCGGCTTCATAGTGGATAAAATCTTATGGTTGCTTTTCGTCGTAGATAACACTAAAAGCAAAAATAAAAGGGTTATTATTTCGAATGCTAAGAATGTAAAGATAAGCTAAAGAATCGCGAAAAAGGGTATGAAAATAGCTGTTAAAGATAATATGACAATAACAGCAAACCATAAAAAAACTCACGGTGATGAACCCCACAATTTAGTTTTTCTTCACCATGAGTTTATTATCAAGTAATCTCTGTTCAATTACTATATACCAATAGGACGTTATTAATGGCAAAACCTTTTATTTCAGATGTATTAAAAAGTAATGCTACTCCTTTACGGCTCCAGCCGATAAACCGCTTACAAGGAACTTCGACAAAAGGAAATATAAGATTATTATCGGTACACCGATAAAGATCGATCCTGCTGCGAATCTTGCGAATTCGGTATCGCCTAACGTCATCAATCCAACTGCGACAGTGTACAAATCCTTTTCTTTAAGCAATAGCTTGGGAAGAATAAAATCACTCCAAGGCCATACAAACTGCGATAACAAGGTATAGACTATCATCGGTTTCGATAACGGCAAGGTGATCTTAAAGAATATTTGTGCATTGGTTGCGCCGTCTATTCTTGCCGCCTCATCTATCGAAAGAGGAATTGTATCGAAAAAGCCCTTTTGAGTCATATATCCCATGGGTGCACCTGCAGAATAAATCAATATTAAGCCCCAATGTTGATTAATAAGATTAAATTGAGTCATCATTATATATACCGCAGTCATTGTCATAAATGAGGGGAACATTCCCAACACAAGCGTCGCCTTCATCAATGCCTTCTTGCTCTTAAAACGAAAACGTGACATACAATATGCAGTTAATATCGTTAATAACGTTCCTATCAAAGAGGACATAACTGCAATGAAAAGAGTGTTGAAAAACCATCTTGGATAGTTATACATAGCCGTATCTGTAAACAGCTTTTCAAAGCTCGCAAAGCTATACTCTGTCGGGAAAAAACCATCAAAGGAATAAATGGAACCCGACTTGGAAAAGCTTGCCAATATCAACCAAAGAATGGGAAATAAGAATACAAAGCTTACTATAAGTATTATTAAGTAGGTAAACGCTGCGTTTACTATACGTCTTCCTTTCATCGACTTTCTCATTTATAGGTATCCTCCTGCTTATAGCTGGGTGACTTCATATAAACCACTAGGGAAATAATTGAAGTAATTATAAATATAATTATGCTTATCGTCGCACCGATGGAATAATAGTTATTATCTATTGACAGATTATACAACCAGTTTATCAAAAGGTCTGTATCGCTTGCCAAGAAGTAACCGTCGGTATACAAGCCGCCTCTTAAGAAATAGAATATTCCGAAGTTATTAAAGTTTCCTATGAATTGAGATATTAACACGGGAGTTGTCGCAAAAACTACAAACGGCAGTGTTATCTTTGTAAATTGCTTAAACTCACTTGCTCCGTCAATCCTTGCAGCCTCATACAGGTCGGTATTCATATTCGATAATATTCCCGTAGCCAATAACATCGACGACGGAATGTTTAACCAGCAATTAACGAGCAATCCGATTATTCTACTTGACCACTTCGCATCGATATCCAAGAAGCCTACGGCACTTCCGCCTAGTTTTGTTATATATTGGTTTATGGGTCCGCCATAAGAGAACATGAACTTAAAAGCAAGCATTGTTATAAAACCGGGAACCGCATATGCCAAAATCGGAAACAGTCTCCAAAAGGCTTTACCCTTTACACATTTTCTATTATATAGTAATGCAAGTCCGAGACCTGCAAAATAGTTTAATGCGGTTGAGGCTATTGCCCAAATAAAGTTCCAAAGTAGTATTTTAAAGAAGGTGGGAGCAAACTGCGATAACGTTACTACCCTTCCGAAATTCTCAAATCCGACCCAATCAACCAATGCGGGCGGTACAATATTGCCGCCATAATTGGTAAAGGCGATCAATATCATAAAAATTATGGGCAGTACACAAAATACGCAAACACCAAGAATTGGTAAAAAGAGGGCAGAAACATGAAAGTGTTCGTTAAACAATCCCTTCAATTCCTTTTTGAAAGGAATCGGAGGAAGATTCTTATCGGCTCTCAATTGAGTGCGATAAACATCCTTTATATTATTCCAATATATAATAAGGTATACCGCCAAAATAATAAAAGCAAATATTCCCATTATAAGCATCGTAACGGAATTATCGCCTTCTACACCATACCAGGGGTTAGCTTCCACCGTCCCTAGAGTAAAGAATCCTGCTATAGCTTTTGCCCCATACAAGGCAAAAAATGCAATGAATCCCACTTCCAATAAAAGGAACAATATACCCTTTGCCCATTGCTTATACAAAAGCTGTCCAAGCCCCATAACACATGCGGAGGCTGCAACCTTACCGTTGCCATACTTACAGATTTCAATAAGATTTTCAAAAGGCTTTTTCCAATTTATGCTCTTAAGCTTTTCAATTGGCTTTTTCCAATCAATCCTTTTCTTTTCATTTTCCATATTCATACTCCACCTCTCATTGCAAAGTAAATATAGCATCAAATATTTGCTGATCTACCTTCTCTAAAGCCGCCTGCAACTTATCGACAGTATCATATTTATAACCGTCCTTTCTAAAAGGATCCTTTGCAAGATCTGCAAAAAGCGTCTGTAACGGTGTCCAAATTTGACCGTTTTCTTTTATCGAAGGCATTACAACAATATTACCTGCCTCTAGATTATCGTTAATTACAGTTGAAAGTCCACCGACATCGTTTGCGACATCGGTACGAGCGGGAGCAATACCCAACAGCTCACTGCGACGTTTTATCATTTGATAGCTTGTTGCAAAGTTGACAAACGCCAAACACGCATTGGGATATTTCGTATAACTCGATATCGCGTAGCCATTTACACCGCCCATCATTTTGGAATCTATAAGGGTGGGGTTTTCCTCAGACAAGTTACCTGACTCGGGAAGTTTTGGAATATATGTGGCAATCAAATTTTCCACTGCATACTCCTTAGTGTAACCCTCATTCATCATTTCATCTATAAACATCGTGTACACATCCGGGGTTGTCATTGTCGCAAAATAGTTACCCTTTGCAAGCTGTGAATATGCGTTTACCGTGATTGTATCATCTATACACCACTCGTTCATACTTCCTGCAAGCTGCCTTATTACACTCGCACCCTTCCAGCTTTCCCCTTTGCTGTGACCGATGTCGCTTGGGTCAGTATTATTATTTCCGAAGGTATATCCGCCATAGCTATAAAGATAACCTACTGCAAAATATGAGTCGTACAAAGATTTCATATATCCGAATTTACCGCTTGGCTTTACGGTTAAGGAATACTTGTACATAGCATTCCAACTCTCTAGCATATCGGGAATATCGTTATGATTATCGTCCCATTTTTCTTTCCAGTCATCGGGTAGCAAATCCTTTCTGTAATAAAGAAGGGGCCCTTGTATGTTAACAGGTACGCCAAAGGTATAGGTTTCACTCAAGCTTCCGTTAGTAACTTCATACTCGTAAGCACTCCAGGCCTTTTCGCCTATATAGTTATAACAGTCAAGCTGTTCAATAGGTATTGGCATTATATGCTTACCGTTTACATAACGCATTAGAACATCGTTGGCTTGATACAGTACATCGGGACCATATCCATAGGGACCGTCCTGCTCGAGGTCGCTATACTCGTCCATATTTGCGTCAACGGCTACTATACCATATTCGGCGTACTTTTCGTTGAATGCATTAAGAAGTTCCTTCAAATAACCCTGTTTGATTGCAGTATCGTTTTCCAGTACCCTTATTACAATGTTTTTTTCCAATTCGCCCGTAAACTTGTTTACCGCTTCTGTTTCAGTTGTTCCCGAGATTGCCCCGAGGACTGAAAGTAAAGCGATAATCAGCACCAGATGAACGGATATTGCGGCTATTACCTTCTTCACCTTTACACCTCCTGTATTACAAAACCGATTTTACCGATATCTCCGTCGGCATAATTATGAGATAGTAGCACTCCCTTGTTTTCCAAGGAATAGCTTTCACCATTTGTTACTGTAAGCCTTATTTTACCTTTTTCGGTAACACGCTCCAAAATGAACGCATTATCTTTAAACCCATAGTTTATCTCGCCGTTCTTAAGTTCCTCTCTTCCTTTAATTTCAGCAAGGGCGGTTATATACTCTTTTACCACACTTCCTTCGAGTCCGTTCCAATCCATCGTTCTTCTGCTATCGGGATCATGCCCGCCCTCAAGAGGAAGTTCTGTTCCGTAATAAACACAGGTTGAACCACAATGACAAAATACGATTGCTAAGGCACAGATCAGCTTATCGACGTCTGAATTAACAAGAGAATAAAAGCGGTGCGTATCATGGCTGTCTAAAAGATCGAGCATCATGTTGTTTATCGGTCGGGAGTTTCTAACATATAAAGCGGATAATCTTTCCGATAACCCTTTTGAATCTAAACTACCGTTGACGTAATAATCCATCAATGCCTTAGTTAAAGCATAGTTCATTATACCATCATACTCATCGCCTCTCAAATAAGGATATGCATCATGCCAATTCTCACCGAGCAAAACCGCATCGGTTTTCACCTCTTTTACTGCAGATCTTAACTTCCTCCAAAAATCATGTGATACTTCATCGGATACGTCTAGACGCCAGCCATCTATATCGTACTCCTTTATCCAATGAGTCGCAACTCCTATCAAATAGTTCTGTAAATCAATATTCGAGGTATTAAGCTTGGGCATGTATTTACATACTCCAAAATACTCATAGTTACCTTTTCTTCTGTCAATCTTATCGCCATCGATAATGAACCAATCGAAGTATTGCGATTTTTTTCCGTTCTTCAATACATCTTGGAATTGAGCTAAATCCTCACTACAGTGATTGAATACTCCGTCCAATACAACACGAATACCCTTTGCATGTGCTTTTTGAACAAGTTCTCTAAAAGCATCATTGCCGCCAAAATGCTCGTCAACGTTATAGTAATCGCTTATGTCGTATTTATGATTAGATTTCGACTTAAAAATGGGCGTAAGATATAAAGCGTTTATTCCGAGTTCTTTTAGATAATCAAGCTTATCTGCAATTCCCTGTAAATCTCCACCGGCAAAACTTTTCGGATTGGGAATATCCCCCCATTTCAAATTCACATAGGATAAATCCTTATTCCTATTTCCGATATTGAATCTATCCACAAAGATTTGATAAAAAACAGCGTTATTCAGCCATTCGACGTTCTTTACAACATCTATCTTGTTTATATATGGCAGTTGAAAGGAATTAAAGTAAGCCAGCGTGAAATCATACTGCTCAACAACTCCGTCTTCGCAAAAATAAACATTTTCTATTTCATCTTTAAGTTGAAATACATACACTAACCTTACATCATCAAGGGGTAATCTTATAAAATAATAGTTAAAACTACTATCGGTAAATCGCAAGCTCATAGGTTGAACCTTCTGCTTTAGATAGTAATCATATTTATTGCCATAGATCACATTAACTTTCTCAAAGAAGTCATCTCTGTCAACTCTAAGAAGTAACTCAACTGTTTTTTTATCTATCGCATAGCAGAATTTACTGTCTGCTATATGTAAAATGGCTTTTCTATTCATATTTCTCCTTGACAATAACAAAAGAAAAATGTTATTCTAATTTTACTATGTCTAATACAAAATCTAATAAAGTTACCAATAAGGACGTGGCGGCTCTTGCCGGTGTTTCGGTAGCAACAGTGTCCTATGTCGTCAACGGACGTACAGATAAGAGAATATCCGAGGAGACTACTAAAAAGGTACTCCATGCGATAAATATTCTTTGTTATAGTCCTAATCCGCATGCAACTGCAATCAAAACAAACACTCGTGATATTATTATAAGATCCTCTAAAAACAACTCTTCCTTGCAAAATGCAGAGTTATTTGCATTTCTAAAAGAGTTTACGGAGGTATGCGTAGCTCGCGACTATAAGGTAACACTTTCCGCTGAAACTCAACCGCAAAGAATTGCGGCATCCGCTTGCGTATGCATGGGGCTTGACAACAATGAATTTCACACGCTTGCTAATGAAAACTTCATTCCATTAGTAGCCGTTGATTCTCTTTTAAACGACCCTGTATTCTATCAAATATCAAATAACTACGAGAGCATTAGGGAATTAGCAGAGAAACATTTCGGCAATGATTACTTATATGTTGCTCTATGTCCCAATAATACTCCGCTAAAGGAAGAGCTTTTATCTACAATAACCAATACAATTCTTATTTCCACTATCTCCGATTTAAGAAATATTCCTGATGGCAATATTGTTGTAACCGATAAGATATTGATGGAACTGCTCAAGGATAAGGTTAAACTCAACCTTTGCGATAGGATATCTAATAAGCCTTCCTGTATTCTGGATTGTATTGAAAAAGCAATTAATCGAGAATCGGTTCCCGATGAAATGCACTTTATAAAACTTTAAGCAATCGGGCAGCTCCGTCTTGTTAGACGGAGCTTTTTTATTCATATGCATTATCTGCATATTGAGGAGAGCAAGTATATTAACCCGATCACTTTGCTATACATTATTTAGCAGAAATCACAATCGATCCCGCTTCAACATCGAGTACGATAATATATGTACCTGCGGTAAGACATTTAATATTATTTCCACTTAAATCAAAATTAACATTTGCATCGCCAGCTACTACGTTCTTAGCAACGTAAGCTGCACCCCATTCGGATGTTTCATCAAGTGAGAAATATTGTATCATTATTTCATCACCTACTTCCATTGTGATCTCATAACTGAATTTTCCATCATTTAGAGTCATTTTTCCGCTTTCCGGTTTATTGCCCCAATTTTCGATTGCACTTCCCTTAACATATGCTTTAGCCTCAGGCACAACAGCAGTTATCTCAATGCTGCCCTCTTTAGGATCAAAAGATATAATATATGTTCCTGCTACGCTGCATACAATGTTATTTCCGCTTAAATCGAAGTTTGCACTTGCACCACCTTCATTAACCTTTTTTGCAGAGAAGGCTGCACCGTATTCGCTGTCATCGCCGGGAGCATAGTATTGAATCATTATTTGATCGCCCTCATTGATTGCAAGCTCTATTTGAAACTTGCCGTCGACAAGGGCCATTTTTCCGCTTTCCGGTTTATTGCCCCAACCTTCGATAGCACTTCCCTTAACATATGCAGTTGCAACATCTTCGGCAGAAGCAATTGTTATTATCTTCGTATAAGCGTTGTAGGAGATATTATAAGTTCCGTCGACTAATACTTTAATATTTGCATTGGTTGCACTTACTTGAGAGAAAGAGTCTGTTGCAGCAAGTTTGGTGAGTAAATAGGAGGAGTTGTAATCGGAAAGCTTATTAGAATAAGAAGGAGTTGCACCCTTTTCGAAGGAACGGATAACAAGCTCGTCACCTGAAACCAATACAACGTTCTTAATCTCATAAACACCGCTATTCTCTTCGCTTTCAATCAATTGGTTGTTTACCAATTCACTATCCTTCCAGTTCAATCCGGCTTGTGTTTTACCGTCAAGGTAATAATCATATGAGGGCATGCTTGCACTTTCATCTACGGTAACTGTTAAAACATCGTTCGCATAAGAGAAAGAATACATGCCGCTCTTATTAACCTTCATGTTGCTACCACCTTCACTGTAACCGCCAATAAGCTCACGAGAAGCCTCATCGAGTGCATTGGACTTAATATAAACAGATCCTGTACTTACTCCGTCTGCGGAGGAATTATATGATGCAAACATAAACTCATCGCCCTCTTTGAGATATACGCTCAAGGAATAAACATCGCCTGCTTTAGACATTGTTGTAGCTGCATTGTACATGTCTGCCCAATTGGTAATCATAGAACCTTTAATATAATAATTTACAGTTACAACCTTTTCTACAAGAGGATCACCGTTACGAACGAATTCAATTGTATCGAAGGTACCTACATTATATACAGCCTTGTTTGCCTCCGAATATGTGCTATCGGAGGTGTTGTAGGTATCCTCGTTAGGATATGTCTTTAATGTAAAGGTATAATTGCCTGACTTTAATACCTTAATGTTACGACCTTTTGAGCTAACCTCACCAAAACCGCCACCTTCTCCTTCGAATGCTTCTGTACCGTCGGCAAGCTTATTTGTTGTCAAATATCCGTAACCACGCTTATTCTCCCAGGAAGAACTCGAAGCGAATTGGAACTCATCACCAGCTAATAGATCAAGTGTAATCGTGTACTCGTTCTTTCCGTCAACCTTTGTAAGCCTATGGCTTTCGTTGATATTTTTACCCCAATCTTGTCCAAGTAATAACTCACTGGTACCACTTCCTACAACATAGAATGGACGAACGTCATCGGTAAAAAGTGTGAATCCGCCAAATACACTTACATCCTCGGTGATAGCCTTGCTAAAGTCAAATTTGTGACCGTAGCTCGGTGTGGAATACCAATCGATAAATTGGTAACCGGATTTTTCGGGAATAAAGCTAGCAACGGTTGCTCCGTCCTCTACTTCTACTTCTTTTAGAACATTATTATTTCCGTCATAGAAGGTAACCTTGTGCTTTGTTGTGTCTGTTGTGTCATTACAAGCGACAAAAACAAAGACTAGCATAAGAACTAAAACAGAAATCATAATTGTTAACAGTCTTTTCTTCATTTTCATTCCTCCTAATAATTTTATCAATATATCGACCTCTGTTACTTGGTCGTAATTGTCTAAAATGCCAAACTTAACCGATTAAGCACACTAGAACGAGGATACAAAGAGCTTTGCTTAATCGATTAAGCAAATTATAGCACATTAAAAACACGATATCAATACCTTTTTGAAATTTTTTTGAAAAAATCTAGTGGCCAAACAACTCCGATAAAACAAAACTCATTGTCTGTTTTATAAAGAATGAAACATAATTGCCCTTATCGACCTTATAAATGATCCTTTAATTGATTGTTTTTTACCACCTCATTTTACACTACTTTACACCACTCTACCATTAATAAAAAAGGCACGCCCTTTCTTACTTTTGGTAAAAAGGCGTGCGAATCTTTAAGATAAAAAACTCATGCGTTTGCTAGTATCTAATCACATGCTTCCTCATTAGCATTAGATATACGAATCAATCCACGAGAAATCAAGTTTTCTTCCGTATCACAAGGAAAACTTTCCACACTATATACACTAGCTTGATTCTTAAAAAGTATTTCCGATCTTTCCATCAATATATTGACAAGACACTTTGCATAATTCAATCCTCTTTGAGATTTGATTTTAACGGCATACGGAGTCTTTTCATATCTTTTGGAGGAACCTTGATTTTCTCCATGATATTTTGTGTTGATAAATTCTTCGGGATCGAGAGCAAGGTATAACCACAGTGTTTTTCCTCTCAAAGCTAGTTTAGCCAAAGTAACTCTGCCCTTATTGAATGTTAGATTTCTCCAGCTCATTCTTTCGTTAACACCTTCAAAGGAAAGTATATGGTTGGCTACATCTACAAAATTTCCTTTAACCTCATCTGCAGAGGCAATCAGCTTGGCAGTTAGCGAACGGTTAAGCGTAAGACCTTGATAGCTGTTTACTTCTTCACTTCCCTGTTGTTGGTCTTGGATCCCAGGGGCATTGTCAATTGGATACATTTTCATTTCCTCCAGATATATTTTTAAAACTTCTTAAGCTGCGTCTTAATTCCGTTTGGTAATATTATAATTCAATTTGACATACATTGTAAATAGCAATCAATAAATTATTTTATATAGTTTTTTTAATATTTCTGCACTTTTCTTTATTATTCTTAATCAATAAAGTAATCTAATGCCTCGGAATACCCTAAAAAGCCCTTGCCGCATATCGTTTTCTCCGCCACGAGAGAAATATATGAGAAATGTCTAAAGTCTTCTCTTGAGTTTATATCGGTCAAATGAACTTCTACAGTCGGAATCGCTACCGCTTTTAAAGCATCAAGGATTGCAACACTTGTATGTGTATAGGCACCTGCATTTATAATGATTCCGTCATACACATTATACGCCTGCTGTATCGTCTCAACGATGACACCTTCATAATTGCTCTGCATACAAACTACGGACAGGCATCTTTTTTCTCCTTCAACGGAAATGTACCTTTCTAATGCATCTAAGCTGTTAGTACCGTACAAGGAAGGTTCCCTTATTCCCAACATATTCAAATTGACACCATTAATAACTAAGATTTTTTTCATACTGTAATATCTCCTCGATAACCTTATCTATACTCCCATCGTTTACGACTCTTAAATCGCATTGTTCATATACACCTTTCCTTTCCTTATAAAGCTTCTCTACTCCCTTTGACTTCGATAGCGGTCTTCCGTCGGAAATGAGTAAGTCGATAGGTCTGTCTACGTATACAATAATTCCGTTACGTGTCAGTTCGACGAAGTTTTCATTATCCACTACGGTTCCACCGCCTGTTGAAATCACCTCACCGAGCATACCCGCATACTCCAGGCAAAGAGCTTTTTCCTTGGTTCTAAATTCCCTCTCGCCGAAACGCATAAAGAATCCCTCTATTGAAATGCCCTCTCTTTTTACAAACTCCTCATCAAGATCCACAAGCTTTTTATTAAGCTTTTCACTCAAAATCTTACCTATTGTACTTTTCCCTGAAGCAGGCATACCGATTAAAACCACATTTAATTTTTCTTTGTAAAGCTCATTCAACACCTTCTCGGTAAGTTCGGGCGAGGATTTCTCTCCGGTAAAGATATCCCTGGCAAGTCTTGCCTGTTCAACGAGCATCGCCAGTCCGTTTTGTGCCTTTATACGGAGTTCTCTAGCAGTCCGTACTAACTCTGTTTCAAGTGGATTATATACTGCATCAAAAACGCCTTCAAGGCGAGGAAAAGCCTTTAGAACAACGGGACAGCCCTTATTATCGGGACTCATGCCAACAGGCGTAGTGTTAATGATGATCTCGGTATCAACCAAGTTATACACATTAGTATAGTTAATCTCGCCATTTCTTCCAACCTTAACTATACTTTTGGCACCTTTGTTTTTACATAGATATTCCGCAACCATAGAGGCTCCACCTGTTCCTAGTATTACAACATTTTTTCCGCTTAAAGATATTCCACCTCTAAGTAAAGCATATTCCATTCCACCGTAATCAGTGTTATAGCCTATATACATTCCGTCTTTTAGAACCACCGTGTTTACAGCACCGATTCTCAAGGCAGTTGGATCAATTGTATCGAGAAGTGACATGATGACCTTCTTATACGGAACAGTAACGTTAAAGCCGTCATACTCTTTTTTTTCAAGGAAGTTCTTTAGCTCATCCTCGTGCAATTCCTCCACACCATAATTAAGCCCGAAAAACTTGTGTATCTCGGGAGATAAGGTATGAGGTAAAGATTTTCCTATAACACAGTATTTACTCATCTTACGCTGACTCGGAATAGTTTCCTAGGAATACGAACTTTTCACAAGCATTCTCGAGCTCTGAAATCAAACCTTGAATCTCCGGATGAGCCGTATTTCCTTCAAAATCAAAATAGAAAGAGAATTCAAAAACACTTGTAGGAATGGGGCGGGACTCAAGCTTAGTCAAATTCAAGCCCTCTGCGGAAAATCTATTCAAGATATTATTAAGACTCCCTGCCTCATGCTTCAGGTTTGCCATTATGCTTATTTTATTTGCACCTTCTAAAACCTCTAAATCCTTACTGATCAAGATAAAGCGTGTAAAGTTGTTTCCATTGTCGTTAATGTTACTATCCAAAATACTTAGTCCGTAAATAGCGGCACATTCCTTAGAGGAAATACAAGCTATATCCTTTCTGTCACTTGTTGCAACCATTCTGGAGGCAACCGCAGTATTCTCACATACCGTAACTTTAATATTTAGTGCCTTCAAATAATCTGCACATTGTTCAATCGCTTTTTCATGAGAATAGACTTCCTTTATATCCTTAATGCTTACACCTTTCTTCGCTAATAAACAATGATTAATTCTAAGCTTAACCGCCTTAACGATATAGAATTTATGTTTCAACATTAAGTCATAAACGTCATTGACACTTCCCACAGAGCTATTCTCAATAGGTAAAACACCATAACGGCACATTCCCTTTTCAACCGCACTGAAAACACCGTTAAAATCTTTAAAATAAACAACATTTGCTAGCTTGACCATCTTATCTGCAGCAATTTGAGAATACGCTCCCAAAACACCCTGACAAGCTACTATTGCACTGTCTGAAAAGGTAGAATATCCGTTTTTCAAAGCTTCTCTTATCACATTTAAGGTTGTACTTTCACCTTGCACGGTTCTTGCTTGATAGGCTCTCGATACGCTAAAAAGATTTTCGTAATACTGCTTTCCGAAAACCCTGATTTCTTCGGGCATCTTTGCGGTTTCCTCAAGGACAATCGCCCTTTCACGTTCGGTATTAAGTATATTCAAGCCCTCTCTATCCTTTATTTCTGCAATGCTTTTAGATAAGTTCATTCTTTCGATAAACAGCTTCGTCATTTGATCATCTATCGCATCGATTTGCAATCTTGCATCCTTTAAGTCCATATTTATCTCCTTTATAATATCTCGTCTAAAATCGCTAATGCTACAGCCGCCTCAATTGCAACCGCACCTCTGGGTACTATACATGCATCGTGTCTGCCTTTAATCTCTATTTCGACATTTTCCTTTGTCTTCAGATTAACCGTCCGTTGACTCTTCGCGATTGACGGAGTCGGTCTAATCGCTACAGACATTGTTATAGGCATACCGTTAGATATGCCGCCGTTTATTCCGCCGGAATTGTTTGTTTGAGTAACCACCTTTTCTCCGTCATACACAAAGGGATCATTTGCCTCGCTACCCCTGAGCGCTGCAATTTGAAAGCCTCTTCCAAACTCTACTCCCTTTACCGCAGGCACACCGAAAACGGCCTGCGAGAGCTTTCCCTCCAGTCCGTCAAAAAGATTATCTCCCAAACCTACGGGAACGCCATAGACAATCACGTCAACAATTCCGCCTACACTATCGCCGTCTTTCAATGCGGAAAGAACTTCTTGTTCCATTTCATAAGCGTTAGATAAAGCCTTAAGGGGAGTGGAAATGCGTTTTATATCCTCGGCTGTAATCTCTTCGGTTAGGTAACTTTCGCCGCTTATTTCGCCGATTTTGCGAATATACGATAAAACTTCGATTCCTCTCTCCTCAAGAATTTGCTTTGCAATTCCTCCTGCTACCACCAATGGAGCTGTAAGACGACCGGAAAAACGACCGCCTCCCTTAGGACACGCAGGAACTCCGTCCTTTACCGTTGCTACATAATCGGCATGCGAGGGTCTGGGGGTATATGCCAATTCATTATAATCCTCACTTTTTTTATCTGTGTTCTTTATTACCACCTCAAGCACATCTCCGTCGGTCATATCTTCATTTATTCCCGATAAGAACTCAAAAGAGTCGCCTTCTCTTCTTGGTGTAGACCACGAATTGTTGCCACTTTTTCTTCTCTCGACAAAAGAAGTCAACGAAGGAATATCAACCTTAAAGTTTTTTGGTAGACCATAAAGCTTAAGCCCGATTAAATCTCCGTGCGATTCTCCGTATATCTCGACCCTCAACTTATCAAAGGCACTCATACTTACCTCCAAGCTTTTTTAGTTCCTCAAAGAAATTTGCATACGACTTTTTCACACACTCTTCTCCGTCTATTACACTCTCACCGTTTCCTCCTATAGCCAACAATGCAAAGCTCATTGCCATTCTATGGTCATTCGGAGAGTGATATACTCCTCCTGTAACATATCCACCGTAAATCACTAAAGTATCGTCCGAGTACTCTGCATTGATGCCAAAACAACTTAATAGCTCTATAATTTCAGCGATGCGATCACTTTCCTTAATTCTTAAACGATCAACTCCGTGAATTATAGATTTCCCATCGGCAAAAGCAAGGGTCGCCGCCAATACAGGGACAATATCGGGATAGTTTTCCGCATCGATCTCTATAGGTCTAATCCTATCCTTTTGAATACATAAGCCCTTTGAGGTATATTCAACCTTAGCACCAATTCGCTTTAAGAACTCAACGATGATTCTATCCCCTTGAGTGGAATTGTGATTCAAGCCTGTCAATAAAACCTTTCCGCTAACCGCACCCAAGCACGCCATAAAGCAGGCAGAGCTCCAGTCGCCTTCTATTTCAAGGCTTTTCTGCGATATATAGCTTTGATTGCCCTTGATATTGAAACCGTAAGACTCTTTTTTTACTTGAATTCCGTGTCTTAACAAACATTCTAAGGTTATATCCACATAATTAGAGGAAACCAATGGATTCTTGTAAATAATTCTACTGTTCTCCTTCAATAAAGGAAGTGCAAACAACAAGCCCGTTATAAATTGCGAACTTATTCCTGCATCTATTTGGTAATCACCGCCGTGAAGAATTCCGCCGACTTTCAACGGCAATCTGTTCGAGGAATAGTTTCCGCCATTAGCGGTAAGCACGGAAAGAAGTTCGCCTATCGGTCTTAAAGAAAGTCTTTCCGTTCCTATCATACTACACTCTACGCCTAAAGCCGAAACTACAGGAAGAAGAAACCTCAAGGTAGAGCCACTATCCCTTGCATCAAGGAGAGGTTTGTTTATGTCTTTATATCCTACGAGCGAAATACTTGTATGATCATCATTAACCTCAAAGCAACCGCCAAGGCTATCTAAACAATGCATTGTAGTATCGATGTCACTAGATGTAAAGCTACCGAATATAGAAAAAGGTTGTCCGCTTAAAAAGCCTGCTATTAGTTCTCTGTGAGCAACGGATTTCGAGGAGGGAATTCTAACCTCTCCGGATATTTTTGACGGATATATCTTTATCATTATAAAAGTGCTCCAAGTGTTTCGATTTTAACATTTTCAACAAAAGGTTTTCCTATTTCCTTCAGCTTGATCAATTCAATTTCTCCGCCGCCCAAACTTTTTTTATCCTTTGATATACAACCGACAATACTAGATAGCGGATATGGATTTACATAGCTAAAGTGATATTTGTCTATTATGTGAGAAAGCTTATTTGCCTCACTTCTCGACAAGCTCCCTTCCTTTGTTTGATATTTGACAATTGCCTGTAATCCCTGTGCTACAGCAACACCGTGTTTTATAGTAAAGCCCGAAAGCTTCTCTATTGCGTGACCTACGGTATGACCCAAATTAAGAATTTTTCTTATGCCGTCATCCTTTTCATCAGACTTTACAATCATGGCTTTGTACTCAATACATAAAGCAATGAGTTCTTGAATATTATCATCGTTCACTCCATCGCTTATTATGTCATAAATCCTTCCGCCGGCAAGGGCTGCATACTTTATTGCTTCTCCCAAGCCGCATTTCCACTCTTCTTCGGGAAGGGTTTTCAATGTGTCAATATCAAAAAATACGCCCCTTGGCTGATGAAAAGCGCCTACAAGATTTTTACCCTCCGGAAGATTTATTGCAGTCTTTCCGCCTACAGAAGAATCTATTGCCGCAAGGAGGGTCGTGGGAACTTGATAGAAGTCCACCCCTCTCATATAGTTTGCCGCAATAAAGCCCGTCAAGTCACCTACCACACCGCCGCCTAATGCAATAAATGCATCCCCTCTGGTCAAGCCGCACTCAACTGCATAACTTAGTATCTTGGAAAAAGAATCTATCGACTTCGATAACTCACCGGCTTCAACGACATACGAATAAATATCAACAGGAATCGTCTTCAAGGCGGAAAGAAGAGTCCGTAGATATAACGGTGCCACATTTGAATCTGTTACCACCATTAATTTTTTATAGCTTTTTAATTCTGTTGCTATGAATTCGCTATCGGAAAGCAAACCGCCGTTTATATAGACATTATAAAGAGGTTCGGTCTCAACCTTGATTTTTATCATTTCTCTTTCTCTCCTTCATCAGCTCGTCGGCTTTAGCCTTCATCTCGGTACCCTCCAAGAAAAGCTTATAAAGATCCGCTTCGTTTCCAGCCTTCAATGCATCTCTATACTCCGAAAGATGTTGAATGAGCTCATCAATTCGTATAACAAGATTGTCTGCATTCTCAAGACAGAGTTCTGTCCACATTTGAGGGTTAAGCTTTGCAACCCTTGTCATATCTCTGAAGCTTCCTGCAGAAAAGCCCGTATAGCTATCGGATAATTCACTTTTAATATAGCTTGAGGATAATACATGTGCCAACTGCGATGTATATGCTATCATTGTATCATGCTTTTCCTTTGACGCAACCTCAACGCCACAAGCCCCCAACTCCATAAAAAAGCCCTTTACCGAAGCCAATGTAGCAATATCCGAATAAACCGGTGTCATTATTACATACCCGTTTTCAAACAACGTAGGAATAGCATGAGATATTCCCGAAAACTCTCTTCCTGCCATAGGGTGCACTCCGACAAATTCTATATGAGGATAATCTTTCTTTAATTCCTCCATAGCGTTGACTATTTTTCTTTTTGTTCCGCAACAGTCTATCACAATAGCACCCTTCTTAAGTTTCGGAAGAGACTCTCTCATAACCTTTATTGCAGTATCCGGATACAGGGATAATATAAGCAAATCAATATCGGCAAGATTATCATCGTTAAGTTCTTCATCGATGGCAATACAAAGTCTGGCCTTTAACATAACCTCTTTGTCGATATCCAAGCCAAAAACCTTGTGTGAGGTTTTCTTTTTGGCGGCACGGCCTATTGAACCGCCTATCAGTCCCAATCCTATGATACCGATATTCATATTATCCTCTCTTTTTACCAACGATAGGAAGCATTATATCTATAGCTTTTACAACCTCGTCAAACTGATCGGGACGCAAGGATTGAGCTCCGTCAGAAAGTGCATGAGGAGGATCGTTATGAACCTCGATTATCAGTCCATCTGCACCCGCTCCGACTGCTGCTAACGACATGGGTCTTACCAACCTATTCAAGCCGGAGGCATGGCTAGGATCAACGATAACCGGCAAATGCGTTTTCTCTTTTACAAGGGGTATCGCAGATAAATCCAGAGTGTTTCTTGTCATGGGCTCAAAGGTTCTAATTCCTCTTTCGCAGAGGATTACATTTCTCGCACCACCCGCCATAAGGTATTCCGCACTCATAAGCCACTCCTCTATTGTTGCACTTAAGCCTCTTTTTAATAGAATGGTTTTTTCCGTCCGTCCCAAAGCCTTTAGAAGCTCGAAGTTTTGCATATTCCTTGCACCTACTTGAATTATATCAACGTCCATAAACTCTTTTATATACTTTTCCGACGTTATTTCCGTTATAATAGGCATCCCGGTTTCCTTTCTAACAGCTCTTAAAATTTCCAAACCGTCACAACCTAAGCCCTGGAAAGAATAGGGAGAAGTACGAGGTTTAAAGGCACCTCCTCTTAATATACTTGCACCCGATGCTTTGACCGCCTTTGCGATCGCCAAAACCTGTTCGTAACTCTCAACGGAACAAGGACCGGCAATAATAGGAAAATTACTGTTGCCAAAAGTATGACCACATACATCAACTACCGTATTTTGAGGATGAAATTTTCTGTTAGCATTTTTATATGGCTCTTGAATGCGGGTTACCGACTCTACTATATCCAATGAACGCAAAAGATCGATATCCACCTTCGCTGTATCACCGATTAAGCCTACTATGGTATTACTATCACCACGGCTTATATGAACGGTTAAGCCTATAGATTTAATCCAATTAATAAGATTGTCAACCTGTATTTCCTCGACATTCTTTTTCAGTGCAACTATCATAATATATCTCCTTTTTAAAAAAGACCACGCTCTGTTGAGTGTGGTCTTTAAAGCCATAAAAGCAACTCGGATTTTATACCACACTCAAAATTACTTCTTTGCAAAAAAGAAGTAGCTAAAGTAGAAGGTATAAGAAGTGCCAAATTGTTTTAAGCTTGTCATACTATATTCCTTACGTTTATAGATTAATTATATTACCGAGCACTACCCTGTGTCAATCCCTTTTAAAAATCTTTTTATTTCCTCACTGATTTTTTGTAAGAAATATAGAATACTTAAAAAGTTTAGTAGTTGTATTATAGGGAAAAGTAACGCTCCTTGGTTAGTAGCGAAAAGTGGGCGGTACGGAATTCGCCTAGTTGCTTTATACGAACGCCTTCGGTGGTATGATGATATTCAAAACCGAGTTTTTCTTGAACACGGCGACTTTTGGCATTCCCTTCGAAATAAGCACACCATATACGATTCATATCAAGATTCTCAAAAGCGTAACGTAAAAGTTCTCGAGACGCCTCGGGAACAAACCCCTGACCCCAAAAGGGTTTTCCTATCCAATAACCAAGTTCATATTCGTCGGGAAATAAGTCATTGTGGTGGAAACCTATACTGCCGATTGCTTTTTCGCTCTCTTTTAAACAAATGGCATAGGTTTCAGGTTTGCACAATACATTTAGGATTATTTCCCTACTGTTTTCGACATCGATATGGGGTTTCCATCCGGCAGACAGTCCGATATCGGGATCACTTGCATATTTATAGAGCTCTTCAGCATCACTCTCCTGCCAAGGGCGTAAAACCAGTCTTTCTGTTTGGAATTCCATAACATACCTCCATTTATAATAAAGCACCTTCAATCACTAACCAATTCGGGTTGCGATTATTTCAATCTCCTCGTCACTATCGGAGTCAACTCGATAGTAAAGTCTTACCATTTCTCCTTGTTTTAGGGAATACTCTATAACAAAGTCAACACTGTTCTCGCTTCCGGCATAATCGTATGCCAATAAGGTCATGTTCTCATCATACAAATAAGCCCGTATTCCATATTGAGATTTACTTTCGAACCTATATTTTCCGTCAGAAAGTGCCACAAAGTAAGCATTGGTCATATATTGAATATCGCTTTCTACTCCTGCTACTGTTGACAAAACGACATCTACCGTTAATTCATAGCTTCGAGGTATTGACTTTACTATATAAGATGACCCAACATATCTCATCCCGTTGTATTCAACTATAAATACCCCATAGCAGGCATTCGCTGTTGAAAAACCGACGAGCATGTCAAGAGTTACTCTTTCGTAGCGGAAGGTGTTTAGATTTGTCCTAATCCTTATTCTTGCACCCGTAAGATCTATTTCTTCACCAACTGAAAAGACATTTTTCGACATTGTTAATCCGACAATTTCAACATCATAAACATCACTAACAACTGTATAATAATATGTATAGGTCAAGCCCATATAGCATAATATAGAACTCTTGCTTCCAATTGAAGATAAATCTAAATCGACAAACATATCTTCTCTTATCGCAGAAGAAAACATCACTCTGCCAAAATCGCTTATTACATTTACGACGGCATTAGAAAGATTAATACCCTCCCCGAAATTTACAGTGTCAGGTAGATTTACTACCGCTAAATAGGAAGGAGATTCTTCTATAACCTTATAGCTATGCATATAGGTATAGTCCCTAAATACAATCCTACATTCAAAATCGCCCGCAATATCCGTGCGAAGTTTCTCAACCGATACTTTATCTAATGAAGTATGGTATACGTTCCCTAAAAGGGTATGTAATGTTATGGTATATTCGGAAAGTTTTACATCTTCCCCTTTTACTATCATATTAGGAAGGGTGCATTCCACCTTCGTTATTCTATCTTTAGTAAAGGAAAAACGGTTTGAAGCCAAGGTTACATAGGTTTCGTTATCCAAAATCAGCTGCCCATCGATTATATTATAGAATCCTTTCTCTTGATATCCGTTAATACTTAACTCGTAGGACAAATCTTTTAAAAGCAATAAATAGTCTATTCCGCTATCGTTATAATAGTATTTTCCCAACAAGCTCTCCACGTAGACAAAGATATCTCCCGATACCCATATTAGTTCATCTTCATTATTTCCTAAAAATCTAAAACCTTCTTTCAAATTGTTTTTATCGAATGTAGCTCTTGCAAATTCTTGAGAATCAAAGGAAGAGCTTAATACAAACTCGTCGGTATCATTATTTACCGCTATTTGTTTGAGATAATAATTCTTTCCGTTATAATCGGTATATTGATAGTATTTAACTAAAGCAAACAGGTGATTTTCATAATCTAAAACAACAATCTTGTCCTTGAAAATTCCATAAAAGCTGTTGGATAATACTATGCCGTAAGGATTTATTGTATAAGTACCCTTATGTTCATCCCCTGTAATATTTTGTGTTTTACGTACAAGAGTAAAAGTTCCGTCACTCGAAACAGACAATTCGTAATTACAAACACCGTCATTATTCTCAAAAGAAAACTTCTCTCTCGTATCTTCAACATATTCACTAGCAAGATAAAGCTTACCATTCTCAATAACAACCATGGCACTATTTTTCAAACACATTACGTAATAACGATTCTGAGAAAAAAATTTATAATAACCATATAAGGTATAGCCCATAGAGGTCGAAGTCATCTTATAGGTGCCATTTGTGGAATAAAAAGTAAAGTAATAATCCTCATTATAATCTTTTGAATAATATAAGTAAGTCTCACCCTCGCCCTCAGTAATATCCTTGAGCGAAGCCCTCTTGCAGTTATCGCTATAGATATCGATAAACAACTTGGTACCACCGATATATAAACACAGCTCATCGTCATCAAGCTCATAGGAATCACCTTCGAATAAGGTATTTCCGTTATGTATTCTAAAGGATCCTTCATATAACGTCAATGTTGCATTATTCATAAAGGAACACTCATAGTCGCCCAAATAAAAGTTTCTTTCATATTGACTATAATCTTTAAACCTATTTGATCCGTTTTCCTTATACAATGCAAAAAGGGTTTTCTCGTTTAAAAAGGTTACGGTGCATTTTTCACCATCCACACCATAACTTCCATACACATTAAAGGTATTCCCCTCTAAAAAGAGTCTTGCATAGCCCTCATTATACAATCTGAGTTTGTACACAAATTCTCCGACCTGATTCGAGTACTCTGTATAATCACCGATAGGCACCGCCACCATAAGCATCAGACTTTTAAGCAGATCGGGCTTTAGTAAATACTTCTCCCCAAACAGAGTCAAATTGATAGTGCCATCGGCTTGTACTGTAAAGCTTCCCTTTTCTAAAACTACTCCTCTGTTTTTCAAAACAAAGGTACAATCCTTTTCCAAGGTAATGATGTGATAGCTATCATCATAAAAAGTACAAGTGTAACTTTTTGCTATTCTTTCAACATAGGTTAACTCGGGGTTTTCTTCAATATCCTGCGGTTTATTAGGAACAGTCGGTGCGGTTGGTTTTTTATTTAAAACAATACTATAGCTGACAAGAGAAACACCTAATGCAAGGAGTAAGAAACAAGCTGTTAAAATAATCAGTATTATATTTTTGGGTAGTTGCCTTTTCAACTTTTCAATTAATCTTCAATTATAACGTTAATGCAAGCAAAGAAGGCATTGTTCCTTGCATTGTCGTTAGTAATCATCTTACCTTCATAATCATAGAGGGTTTTCCCTGAGGATACCACGCTAAGCTTTGAACAACCTGCAAAGCAATACCGTCCAAGTTCGAGACGTCCGACACCGTTTACCGTTACTTTGACAAGATTATCCATTGATCTAAAGGCTGCATCGGCAATGGTATCTACATTTGCACCTATAACTAAGGAGGTAATCAAAGCATTGCCGCCCATAGACTGGTTAGGATAATCGGGACTTGCACCGATCATTACAACGTCATACTCTTTAGCCAGATTGTCGGATTTATGTGTAGCAGGAATAATGACATCAGAAACCGTACCGGAATAGCCTACAACCGCAAAAGCAACAATATTGCCGCCTACATATAAATTGTATCCCTCTACTATCTCATTCTCAAGAGCAACGTGGAACTCGGTAAGGGTACATTTCCCCGTAACACTTGCCTCCCCTTCTCCGCCTGCCTCGCTTAGATTGGGATTCCCCTCTATATTCAGCCATTCATAGGAGAATGAGCTGAAACTATTGTAATCGGTAAAGGAAAAGACGTTATAGTCTCGGTCATAAGAAAGATCACCTGTACGATTGTATTGATTCTCTTCCAATTCAGGATTTTGAGTAGAGCATCTTACAAATACGATCTTTGTAACTGCTTTTGTGCCGACATAAAGACGGAGAATGCTATTTACAGAAGATATCTTCCTTTCCTCCATTCGTTCTCCGGGGAAAGAAGCATTTTCATCTCCACCATCATAAACAATATAACAATATACACCGGCTCCGTCTTGAAGCCAGCCTGAATCAGAGGCACCAAGTTCTCTGTGGTCTGAGCCAACATCCATATAAACATAATTCTTTTCGCTTTCATAAGCGACCCACTCGGCGGAGGATACACCGTTAAGCCTTAACAAGTTGTTTTCCAAGGAGTATTCATTATCTGCAAGGCTTACAGCCTCATCCCAAACCACATTTTCATTTGCAGGATTGATTCTGTTAATGATAACGGAGCTAACTGTTTTGTTATCAGCATATCTTGTATAAAACAATTTCAAACCCTTTTCTTGCTTTGACATAACTTCACCCAATGCTTCCTCAGAGTCTGTGGTCCCGTCATCAAAGGTAAGTTTACATTTTGTTATTGCATCGTCCTCGTACCACCAATCACCATCCAGACAGTCAAAATAAATATAATTAAAGTTGACGATTTCGATATCGAAGCTTGCAGTCTTACCTCTATAAGTTACAGTGACGGTAGCTTGCCCTAAATCTGCTGTAGTATAGCCTGAGCAGGTATAACCGTAAACTGCACGCTCCGAGGAATCCTCATAGGTCGCGGTAACAATTAGACCTGTGGTATTTAGAGGCTCGTTTACGGCATACTGTGTTTGGTAAGGAGCTCTGGTTATGGCAATTGACATAACCTGTCCGTTTTCAACGTAATCCTCGCTGTAATAAAGGGTATAGCCCAATGAGGTTTGCTTGCTATGAACTATTTGACCGTTATAGGTCGGATCGTATTGAACAAAAGTGGTAACATATAATTTATCGAGCTTGGGACATGTACTGCGAGTAACAACCATATAGCTGCCATCTATTAAAACTCTCAGTTCGTAACCGGTTTCCGAATCTGTTTCTGTTTCGCTGTTATAATACAAATATCCGTATTTTTTTACATCACTTGCAATGTTAGGATCATAGGATACATATCCGTTATCATATACAAGATAAGAATAGATCTCCCCTTTGAAATAGCTGGCTATATCATAATCGCTAGCTGGCATATCTTCGGAAGAATAGATTTGCATACCCGAAGAGGTATAAGAGCTGTAACGCAAACTTCCGTGAATATCTTGATTATACAAAATCGGATCTCCCGACACATACAATCCGCTATAATTACCGTTCAGATCAAAGTCTTCCTTTGCACTCTTAATCTGTTCATGTGTTGCCATTTTTCCGGTTTGTCCCGCATTTTCGCTGTAATAAAGCATAATCTCGGTTTCAGTCAAGGAGGAATACTCTAGACTTCCGTGAATTGCAGGATCATAAGATTGAAAGTTTATTAGTTCTCTATTCGAATCCAAGGGCTGAAAAATCAAATCACGTTCCGAAGCATTGAAGTCGGCATTATCGGAAAAGCTGGTATTTGCCTTAATCTGTTGTGACCAATAGGCTAAACCGATACTTACAGAGGATACAACCAATACAATTGCAACTACTATACACACGATGGTTATTGTTTGTCTTGAAGCTTTTATCATAATCAGTTTCCTCCGTCCTTTGAGATACCCAATGAAATAACTATAATGTCCGATGCTTGTATTTCAGGATCTAACAGCTCGTCAACCCGATTATACCACGCTATTACCAAAAATTGGAAATTCATTTTTTCTTGAACAATCGTATAGCTCGACTGTGCAAGTTCACCGTTATTCCACACGCCCTTTATGCCAAATTCCTTTAATAAGGAGGGGCTTTTTATATTGGTATCCAATAGATAATACGCATTATCATTTATATCATTTTGGAAATTGTAGGATACAAACTGTTTTGATTGTTCGTCGTAAATTTCCTCTTCTATTCTCGTACGATATTGTGAATTTATCTCTCTAACCTTTGAGTTTTCTACGTTACCCAAGAGCCATGCATCATCCATTATAAAGCCTGTACCACAAGCAAAAACCATGTAATTAATATCGCTTGCAATATTCACTCCGCCCGTTTCGCCTGTATACATTCCGCAAGAAACCTTCATTCGATAGTTCGATGAAACACCTCCCGAAGAACCAAGATATAACATCGATGCTTTGGCTACACCTATCGTTGCCGGTTCGTCGATATACTTATCTTGATTTGTCGTCAAAACGTCGGCACCCTCGCCTATGGTTAAGCCGGCAGCAACGGCACCTTTATTTGCCTTTGCGGGGGTTAAATTAATTTTTAAATCATCGGGGGCAAAAGCTACAACCATTTCTATATCAGAAGATATATTAAAAGTTAAGCTATCTGTTCCGGCACGAAGGTCGATACTAAACCAAGCAAGAGAAAAGCCGATTATCAATCCGCAGATAACCGTACACAATAAAGCTGAAGTGATTAGCATCGCTTTTCTGTTCATATACTCCTCCTTAGTTTGACTGTCCGCCGAATACGTCGAACTCTAGCATAAATCTGGTACCCATGAATTCAATATCACTGTATTGAAAGGGCTTTACTTGGCTTTGATTTACTACATAATAATTGTTATCGAAATCAAAACCATATTCTACTTCATCAAGTTTATCCAAGCTTGCTCCGTCAAGGAAATACAAGGTTAAACTACAATCCTCAAATATCGTGGTTTCCTTGAGGACAAACGCTTCGCCGCTCTCATCAACCAGCTTTCCGTTGGCACCGGGATAGAAGGTTTTATAATAATCGACTTCCTTCTTATACAGTTTGAAATTGCTTATATATTCATCGTTTTGCAACATAAAGAACGGATTACCGTCGCTACCGATTCCCTTTGTAAATATTTTTTCACCTTTGAATACTTTTACATAATCCGATACAGAAAGAGAGTTATCAATTGAACCGCCTATTAGTTTATAAAGTTTATTGCCATTGTTTTGATAGGCATTGTCAAACTCACTCTGTGATTTAATCGGTAGATAGTAATATATACTTGAATTATAGCTGAAATACCTTTCTCCTTCAATATATGAATCTGCCTCTTCGAACTCACAATAATACAATCCGGAAAAAGTAGGTTGTTCATATTTTATGGATTCGTATCCACCGTCTGTTTTTACATAGATATCTTCATAACCCTCAGACCCGTTCTTCCATTTTTCAAAAAGAAAAGCATCCTCTTCGCTATCTGTTAATAACCCATAGCCTCCTTCAAGAGGAAGTGCCAATTCCCAATAAAAATCTCTTAAAAGCGTTGAAGGATCAACATAAGATATAATCTTACTCGGGTTAAAAGTTAAGCTTACGTTTTCAGTATCTAAAGTATAATTGTAAGGATTGTCGGGATCGGGACCGCCAACAACCTTTAAGGATACTAAAACACCATCCTCATATATCGCAGTAGTAATGCTGTTATCATAATTATTTACAATATATGTTGTTTTCGTTACTCCGCTTTCATCGGTAAAGGAGGTTATCTTGGTATCCTCCTCAAGACCAAACAGATAAATCTTAGTTACAGCCTTATTATCTTCGCCTTCTGAAGCGTCTTCTTCGTTATCTTCTTCGCCCTGTTGAGAAGTCTCTTCCCGATTATCGTCCTTTTCCTCCTCGGTAATGGTGATATATGTACAAAATGCCCTTCCGGTACTTCTCAAATCATCGGGAGCGATGTCCAATTCATACTCACCTACCAAACCTATTGAAAGAGCGGTACAATATAAGTTGAATTCTCTTCCTGTAGGAACGGTTATTTTTACGGTAAACTTTTTCGTAAACCTATAAGCATTGTCTAGAGAACTGCTGTTTGTTACGGCATAGCCGATAACGGAAGAGGGATCAATGGAAATGTCTGAATTTAAAGAATCATACTTTACGTTTCCCTTACGATCATAGACAACATAAGAGTAGATATCGTCTTCTAAATCATATGTTCCTATTGTTTCGGTAACATAGGTCTTTTGTCCAACCTTCTCATAATGCTTATAAACAATGGTCGCTCCGTTAATAATCGAGCCCTCTAGCATTACGGTTGTACACAATTCATCGTCTATAGAAATACTTGTTTTAGATAACTCGTCATTGCTCGAGGAGTACAATAAGGTATTATCCTCGGCATATACAGCATAGCTATAGGGGGACATTGTGTTATAGTAGGTTGTAGTACCATCCTTATTCAAGATAATGCGATACTTGGTGGTAGTAATCCTATCTCCGATATCCACGATGGTTGTAGGCGGGGTATTCTTATTCTCACGAATAGTTATTTTGTAGCTATCGCTATCACTTTCCCCTTTTATTTGAGAGAAAAGTAATACGTCTCCGCTATATATCTCATAGCGTGTTTGATCATATATTCCGTCCTCGTTCAAATCCATTCCCACAATCTTTGTGGTGGTTCCGTCGGAATTAGTGATAATACGAGCATCACCCTCGGTAATCTCCTCTACACCTTCACAATACATTATATATGAAGCCACATCTAAAGCTAATCCGTTACGAATTACAGATGTGGTAGGAATATCACCCTCGGATAACTCGATTATAGTGAATTCGTCCTGCACGAACAACTCTCCGCCAAAATCATTAACTATTCTTATTATAGGATTATCGCCCTGAGGATCGGATACTATTGTTTTAGTTCCGTCTATATTGCTAATAATCCAGCTACCATCCTCCTCCACACTCTTTGCGGTGCCCTTAAAGGTCATAATGGTTCTGTAAGTTTCCGATATTCCTTGATATTGCTTTCTTGTATATACACCATAAGCTACAAGAGAAGTATTCCCCGAAAGATATTTTACAGTTGTAATCGGATTTTCCTCGGAGTAATCAACTGTTATCTTTCTTACAGCATATTTTGCTTGTCCCGTTAATAAAGGATCCGTCGTATATAAAATCTCATTCGAATCGGAATAGACGGTATAGTAGGTTGTACCGGAGGAAGAGTCGATTACAGTGTGGGTCATATCTTGATTGAGAACATTTATTACATTCCCCTCGGTAGTCGTATAAATACCCTCATACTCCTTCTCTGCATAAATATTTACAGATATATCGTATGTGGTAAACTCCTTTGTGAGATATTGAATACCCTCTGTCTCACTATCGGTATCGATGTAAGTATAAGCGGGATCATCGGGAGAAAGAACATAATAGTAATAGTATTCTCCCGTTTGTCCGCTGTACTCGCCATCCTCTTTAAGGTTCATAACACCGCCAAGTGTTAACTCACCTACAGTTTCACCGGCACCTGCGGCACTAAACATACCGCCATTTGCTTCAACATGGGTATTAGATGCCGTGAACCAAGCAAAGGAGTAGACGAATATCAAAACGATACACGCCGCTGTTAAACTTATTGAAATTAAAGCTTTCACCGATGATTTCATTGTTTTACTCCTTTACTCATTGCGATAGTACGCCAGAACATCCTCATAAGTGGGGGTTCCGTTCGGGTTGTACGATTGCGGGATATGCATACTTGTGCTGATAGAGAAGTTTTCTATCCATGTATATGATACCACAAATATGAGCTGACGATAATTATTTATTCTTATTGAATCGGATTTTGATAAACCTTGTGCCGCCAAAGTGTATCTTAACAGTGAACTTACCCTAACGAGGCTCTCGTTATTCAATATGAATTCGCCTGTCATATTTTCTACGATGTTGTACCTTGTCAATCCCATATGCTCCGTTTCATAAGAGCTATATTCTACGAGCTCATCACCGATTAGCACATAGTCACCAAACTCGGATTCAACTATATCATAACGATCGCTAGCTATAGCATATTCCTTATACTCACCGTTTACATAAATATAGTCACCGCTCGCATCTTCTACTGCGTAGTAATCACTTAACGCATAGATGTAGGTTCTCATTAAGTAATTTCTTACCAACTCAAGGGTTCTGACATACAAGGTTTGAGTCATTCTCTTCGAGTACATTTCCGAATAGGTCGCATAGGACATTCCTTGTGTCGTATCTTCTGAAATATCTTCTGTCCAGTTAATATTACCGGACGATTGACCCAAGCCCTCTGTTGAAGCTATTGCAAATAGCTCTAAGCCATGATTGGAGTTGTTGGTCATTATGAAGGTTGCGTTATCTGTAACGTCTACGCTGTCCTTAACCTCTAAGATTCCGACCTCAATAATCGTGTCTCCACGAACAATCTTAATTTGAGTCTTAACGTCGTTTATTGTCCTTACAACGGTTTTTACGGTGTAGCTACCGTCAAGATTTTCGATATACTCTATCGTCGTAATTCTATCACCATCTTCGCTGTACTCTGTATGATCTACTGTTCCGATCAGGAACTCTACTACAGTATACTCGCTATCACCGATAATAAAGGTCGTTGTTATCGTAGTGGTTGCTTTTGTGGTAATCTCGGTCAAGTCCTCGGTTGTAACATCGAAATCAACCTTTTCTGAAACTTCCTCGATTGTCTTACCTATCAAAGCTCCGACATTTTCGCCTGTTGCCTTTATCTTTCCGATAGCATAACAGCCGCTTACGCTTCCGCCATACACCGCACCTACAATTCCACCGACGGTTGCACTCTCATCTGCAATAATGGTTCCGGTAAATGTTGAGCCGCTTATCGAAGAATCAAGCATAATACCTGCAATTCCACCGACAGAAGCCTCCTTATCCTCCGATAATACCAATGTATTTACGAGATTAAGCTCGCTTATATTGGAGCCCGGTAATACCTTATCGAAGAAGCCGTTTCCGATGATGGTCAAGCCGTTAATTTGATAACCGTTTCCGTAGAAGTTGCCTTTAAATTCTCCGGACTCAAAGATCGCTCCGTTACCTTGTCTATCAATAGCTATTATATCATTAGTTTGCCATAATGCCAAGCTTGCTGTAATACTATAGGTATTCAAAGTGTTGTTAATACCTGCAACATCGGAAATCGCATGGTTCAAATCCTCAACCTCTGAAAGTGCGATTCTAATATCATACTCGTGATCCGTTACGACATTCAGTACCTTTGAGTAAACAAGCATCAATACAGGTTCATTGAAGGTATAATTGAGATTATTATTATCGTTAAGGAATGAGGCCTCTAGCTTAATTGCAGAGAAGGCTCTATCGATCTTTGTAGGAAGAACAGCTTTAATTCCATCCTTTATTGCTTCCTTATTGATGTTCAACAGGTTATCGTTAATCAATAGATCGCTCAAAGCGTTATCGCTCAAACGAGAACCTCCGTTGTAGATATCGTAGTACTTATCTACGGTAACTTCAACTAATTCTCCGTTATAGGATTGCACAAGCTTATCATACACAACATAGAGATTGCGTTTATATATCTCATAGCTCGAATCGAGAGATAATGTTATCGAATAGTTTGCATAAGAGCCGCCACAGTAATCTGACGAGGTCAAAATGCTAACTACTAAACCGTTCTCCAATACGTAGAGATCCACGCCATCTCTTACCTGTTCATTACTTGCAACGGAGAAATTATTTCCATCCTTGCTATAATAAAGAGTGTATACCACATCCAAGTCTGTGACAGTTTGACGAATATACTCAAGATCACCATGTAAGCTCTCGTCATAAGGAACATAGCCTGTTAAATCGAATACATACAAGTTAGTACCTGACTTCGCATGCTCGGAATCGGCAACATAATAGGTTTCGCCTATTCTATAGAAGAGTTGAATGCCTGAGATCGTCTTTCCGCTAGCTAGTATTCTTCCATGCGTGGTTGAATCATACTCCACATATTCGGGAGTATATTTACCTGCATTCGAACCTGTGGTTCTCAAGGAATCGATAACAAAGCAGTTGAGGAGTTCATCAAACAACTCACTGTCTATCACCTCATAGCAAGCAACAAATAGGTTTGCTCCCAAGCTAAGCTGTTCGCCTGTTGCCAAGGTGTAATCC
This sequence comes from uncultured Christensenellaceae bacterium, assembly GCA_964561145.1. Lineage (GTDB taxonomy): Bacteria > Bacillota > Clostridia > Christensenellales > CAG-1252 > RUG14300. The sequence continues at coordinate 50,499 of CAZLNZ010000005.1, read as the reverse complement.
GTTCCGTTGAAGTAATAAACACTATAGCCTTCGGAGGTTGTGTTACCATTCTCTACGTCTACGGCACCATATACCCCGCCGTTTTCGGGATCATAGGAAATATAGGATACCGCATTTTCAAATACGTACAAATCGACACCGCCGGAAATTTCCTCTAGAGTTGCCTCGTAATACTTCGATCCTCGTTTAGCATAAATAACATAGTTACCTGTTGTGACATTTCCGTTTGATATTTGTCCGTGCTTTTCGCTATTGTATTCAGTAGCACTTCTTACATATCGTCCAAAATAAGAGGCAATATCAGCGGAATTGACATACTCTGTTATTGCATAGCCTAATGAGATGAATTCGTCAAGCTCCGCAAAAAGAATTGCACCATACTCTGTTACAGAATTAACTTCTCTGGTCGTCACATAGTAGTATCTAGAGTCATCTCTTTCCTTCTCTGTGTGCCATATACTCAACACGTTGATCAAATCGATAGAACCGCCGTCAACAATTCCGTTACGAGAACGAATATCTCTTACATTAATCTCTAATCCGAGTTTGTTTGCAAGCTCATCGCTATTTCCTATCAACGCATCGTTTTCGATGTTTCCGCTGTATCCCTTTCCATCGTATACCTTGTTTCCGTTCAAACGAATCTCAACAGGGATAGGCATTATAGTTATGTCAAGATTGACAACAACGTTTTCGGTTTCGTTAGTGCCGCTATACTCTTGACTAAAGGTATATCCCGCAACATTGAAAGCTCCGAGCTCCATAATCGCAGAATTATTGCTTCTCGTATCAGCGTGCTCAGCTTGTATCGAACCTGTATTGACAAGATTTGCATACTTACCTAAGAGATCGCCCACACCACCTTGACCGAATAAATCTCCGGCAATCGCATTTACAAGGTTGATTACAATGGTATCCGATTCATTATCGTATTCCGCATTAAGATTCATCTTAATTATAGTATTGATAACAAGAAGCTCGTTAACATTTTCGATATCAACCCTTGCAACGTTTGAAGTGGTGAAATCGTTAGTTGTTGAAATAGATACGTATAGGTCATTTCCGTTTGCAATCTCTTCAAGACTTGCTACATCGAAGTAGGAGGCATTCTTATGGAAGATCAGCATTCCGCCGGCATAACCATATTTCGGTAAAGCACCATGTTCATTTTCATTGTAGCTCTCATAGATTTCATCTACCAAAGTATAAAGTTGACCCGTGATAAGGTCTGCAGCAGTTGCCAAAGCATAACCGGCTCCCTTGCTGACATATAGCCTATATCCGAGGTCTGTTGTAAATTCGGAGATAGTCAATCCACTTGCTTCAAGTGATGTCATAACCAAGAAGGAACCATCACCCGAGAAGGATCCAAGATAGAACTCTGTTGTCAACGCCTGTCCGTTCTTTGTGCTAAAGTCAAACTTAACAGAGCCGTTATAGTACTTCTTCAATGAAGAGGTTTGTACATTATTTTCCTCAAAGGAGGCTATTTGATCTAATACACGTCTGTCTATTCTCCAGCGTAGCGTTGAATTACCGACGGAATTCTCGCTTAGCTTATAGTTATAGTCAAAGCGTGCGTTAGTTGTTACGTAATCCTCAAAGGAATGACAATATCCTTCAAAGCCTGAAATCGATATGTCATAAGTACCCGAGGCGTTTTCATAGGTCGAAGTTGAATAAATTACACCGTATTTTCCGTTTCCGACATAGCCGCCATAGGCGTCACGAGTAACCTCCACGCTCGACAAAGGATAATCATAGAAGGAATCTCCTATAAGCCCGTAAACCACGGCAAATACACCATGATTAAAGCCATCATATACGAAAGGATACGAGTTAGAATACTCTACCCCGTATAACGGCATCGAGCTACTATTGAAGATTAAGCCGTTTTCAATGTAATCCAAATAATCGGAACGAAGATTAGCATACTTTTCGAACCAAGAGGAGCGTAAGCCGTTTGAAGTTTCCATCAGAGTATCGTAGTACCAACGTACATTCAATTCCGCCTTGGCGATTTCATAACTCTTCTCGGCATTTTCAAGCACATAGTTGTTGCTTAAATATTTTAGATACTCGTTATCGCCATAGAGATTAGCCCCTGCACTGTACACACTACCATAATCAGCAATTTCAAATACTGCAGTAACTTGATAGGTTCCTGCTAAGTGCATCTCTCCTAAATATAGCATTCCAAGCTGTTCCTTGGTTGTGTAAATACCTCTATAGTCGTTGCGACCGCCGTTTGCTACATACTCAGGATTTGTATTATTGATTACAATCGGGAGATATACGTTTTGAGGATCGCTACCGACTGTTCCCAGATATGCCGTTACGCTTTGTGCTTGGTTATATCCGTTATATACCAGCTCATTAAGATTAGACCAAGCGACCACACTTACATTGGGAAGTATTTCAAATGATGCACTGTCTCCGTTTTCATGAATAATAACAATGTTGTAATTAGGATAAACGGAGGAATCAATTGATGCAACTATGTTATATGTACCCGCATTTCTTAATTGTAACACGTCATTTCCGATTATAACGCTTTCAAAGTCTCCTAAAACCCTTCCATAAGGTGTCCAATTGGCAGTATAGCTAGCACTGAAAGAGGTTCCGTCGGGCAAGTTTGTATATTTATCCGTGCTCTCCTTTTCTCCTGTAATAAAGGTAGTTCTGTCGTTTCCGTTGTAATCGACAGGTTCTCCGTTATTCATGTACAAGGTGACACTACCCTTTTCGATATAGAAGCTTATTTCTTTAGACCAACCATAATAGTTGGCAGTTTCGCCTACGGTCGCGGTTATTGTATACTTTTCGGAGGAAGCCCGAACCACTCCGTTATCCTCAACAGTTACATTGCCAAGCTTAAAGCTTGCATGTCCACCATGGTAATTAATCACTATATCCCCGTCAGCCGGATTAGCACTGCTATAGATATAAGGAATGTTTTGATAAGCATAAGACGCGTTAGCAAGTCCGTCAAGCTTCTTATCTGCCCACAAAACAACGTTGCCGTTATCGAGTTTCCTTTCTACGAAGAAATGATATATTGTTCCATAATTATAGGTCGCAACGTATCCGCCTTGCGATTCACTATAAATAAGACCGTACAACGATGCGATTTCTTCGCTTATCTCGAAGGTTAAGTAATCATCTAGGCTCGCCTGACTTATAGTAATGTCTGCTGTAAGGTTGGAAAGCTCATAGTTGTTTCTTATGCTATTAAATCCGTCATCTGAAAGATCAAGAACGTTGTCGGTATATCTTCCGGCATTTGTAACTACAGAACTACCTATCTGAGACTTATTTATTGCATGTTGTACTACTTCATTATCATTTCCAAGCAAGCTCAACTCGGGAAGAGCATACTTTATGGTACCATCATAAACAGCAGATGTATCGTTACCGTTTTCGTCAATAAGCTTCCAGTTTACGCTTGCAGGGGAAGGATTGATTGTCATCGTCTTTGTCAAAGAAACTCTTACCAACTCATTGTCGCTATAGATACTATAGTTGTTAATCAACGATGTAGCTATCTCTTTATTGATATCCAGATCTTCAGCAATATTTTCTAATACGATCTCGAATAGATAGGTACCTGCATTTCTAACCGTAGAAGAAGTCACGCCGGCAACAAAGGGGGTATAGGTGAAACGACTTCCGTCGATGAGATACAATTCTGAATTGAATCCGTTGTTATCGACATCACGACCGAGCACGGTTACATAACCCTTGGCATCTACCGTATTACCGGTATATTGCAAAATCCACTCTTGACTCCATTGAACGTCAATTCTCGCCTTGTAAATAATCCAGTTTTGAGAATCCAAACCATTGGAAACAAGCTCGGGTGCCAATTCGTAGTTATTGTTACCGAGACCTATAACTGTGGCAGTATACTTTGTTTCAACACCGGCATCCACAAGTACGTCTATAGCACTTGCCTTATAAGCTCCTTCATTTCTGTATACCACATTAAAGGTATCGCCGTCTATAAATTGACTTGCATCGGGTGTTGCAACCAAGCTCCAAAGCTTTCCGTTATAGGTTGTCTTATATAGATTATCGATATATTCTCCGGATACACCGTCCTCATCGGTTAAACTCCAATGAAGTGAGGATATCCTTACAGGAGAAATTGTAAAGCTGTTACGATTGGATTTCAATGTGTAATCGGTGCTATCGATGGATACGCTTACGTCATAAGACTTAACTCCATCGGAGAAGTTAACATCTTTCGCATAAACCATACCCGATCTAACGATTGCATTTGTACAGGTTATATCGAGAAGAATATTATTTTTCAAGTCAACCTCGCAAATGCCGTCACTTACAACCTCGTAGCCATGCTCCTTTCCATCATAGGTTACCGAGTAATTAGTTTGAGTTTCTAAGCGTTGTCCGGCATTATACTCATACCAAACAACATCAATTTCCTTTCTTTCGATAACGAAGTTGATACCTGTTATGATACCGTCCTCCCACTCATAGTTCGTTGCTAGGTCGCCCGTTAGAGCTTGTGCGGTTTGTAGGATTATCGAGTACATATCGGCATGCAATACCTTGATATCAAAGTAATTATTATCTCCTGATAGCACTACATATTGAGCTTGTCCCTCTCCGCCCTTGCTCGTTGCCTCAAGCAATACGGAATCGAGATTAGCTGAAATTCCCAAAGTAATGCTCATATCAAGTCTTATGGAATCATTTTTTCTCAATCCGTTTACAAGTACAGTTACAGCTCTATCGGTTGTTCCGTTATACTCATAGAAGGAGGAATTGTAGTCGGTAACCAGAGTTAGGGTGCGTTTTGAAATACTCCAGTTTTGAGAAATGTTTTCTCCATTCTCCAAAATGTAGTTAGAGCTGTCACTGCCACTTAAGCCAAGAATTGAAACATAATAATTGTCGAATGCATTGGTTTGTGCGTTATCTCCATTGTAGGTAAATTGAACATCATCGTTTATAGCAAATCCTTCGTAAACAAGCTTCATGCTATGCTCACGTGCATCATATGTTACTCTGTAATAGTTGTCCCTAATAATATATAGAGTGGACTCGCTTTCGTTATCATCACCGCTTTGACGAGCTTTTGTCGCCGTGGTAGTTAAAGCAATACTTGCAGCTCTAGCGACCTCGACTTCCGTTGCTTTTGAATATGCGTAGTTACCGGAAGAACCTGTTCTATAGTATAGACGATAACCGCTTGTTGTTGCGGTTTCTGCACGTCTTACACCATGTAACTCTTCATCATACAGAACATAGGTATTACCATTTCTTACATATAGATTGTCGCTATATTCATCGGCATATTGGATATAATAGCTATCTGCTATTTCAAAGTTCTTTCCGTCCTCGCTATAGAAGAGCAACTTATTTCCGTCTGTTACCGATAGATACTTAATTGAACCGTATCTGCTAGAATATTCCACATATTCGACTTCTTCGTTTCCGTCAAGCTCCCAATATAGATAATTACTATCTATGGTCTTGGGCTTAATCTGCCATTCAAGATAGAAGAAACTTTCAGACTCCGATAAATCATAGTTGTTAACAAAGCTGTTACGTTGCTCTGTTATATCGCCACTTCCTACTTCACCGCCATAGGTAATTGCTATAATGCTTGTGGTATAGAAGTCATAGTTATTGATCTCTTCTCTGTACTTATTGGCATTCTTCATAGTATTCGTAGCAAGAGCACCGCTTTCGTAATCTGTAGTATATTGGAATGTAGAATACTCAAATCCTATGTCGTCGATATCTCCGCTACCGCTTACGAGTTTAGCATAAACGGTGTAGTAGAATCCGTTATAGGTCAAAGAAGAGGTATATTCTTGAGGTTCTCCGATATAGATATTTTCGTTAGTGTAATACCACTTCATCTCCAGAGAATCGCCAAGTGCATCTCCCTGTCTGGAAATAGTAAAGCTTACTCTGTTATTTTCCAGGGTATAGTTATCGGAAGAGAAGTCTGATATAGCAAAGGAATAAATACCGGAGGCTGTACCGTTAAAGGTCGCACTGCTTCCGTTACCGATGTAATAAACATCACCCATGTAGTCGTCAACATTAGACTCGTAATTCATCTTTACAGAGCCTTTAATATTGGAGGCATTGCCCCAAAGATTTCCATCGGCAGTATGAGGATTGCTTTGAGAGAAGCCACTATTTAAAATGCTATCGGGAAGCTTAACATCATCTTCGTCGTATGTTCCTGACAAGGTGATTGTAAGCTGTCTAGGACGATTTCTATCATAAGATACCGTATCGATGGATCCGTTCACATCAATTACCGTCATATACCAATCTCCGTTTTCATCCTTTGCCCAGCTTGTCCAAGTGTAGCTAACAGTAATGGTTTTCTTCAAAATTGTAAGTTTTACGCTTCTGTTGCTTTCCTCGACAGGTTGATAGTTTTCAGTTACGTCTATTCCGTTTTCATCATAGACGGTTATGGTCTCAATGGTATAAGCATACTCTCCTGCATTCTTACAGTCGATTGTGTTATTCTCCATCAATACTATACCTAAGGTTTCGCATTTAGCAAGTATCGTAAGTGCCCCGATATTAATTTCAGCTCTTGAATCGACAAGTCCCTCCAAAACTCCCTTGATTTGGTGACTCTTAGCATCGTAAACAAGTTCTGACTCCTGTGTATAGCCATAATCGATAGTCCAAACCACATTAAGAGGTCTTGGGGTTATGCTCCAAGCTTTGTTGTGTACTATGGTTTCAATATAGTAGTTGGTTGCATCCTTTCCGACGATCTCGTTAACGGAAGCTACATATTCTCCGACGTTTCGATTGCTCCAAGATGATACTATCGTGCTGTCCTTTGCTGTTTGTACATCATCGCCGTTAATTAAGCCCATTAACGAAAGTTCTAATGTATGAACAACTCCGTCATAAAGCTTGGATACATTCTCCTCCTCGCCTATTACAACACCATCAAGTTTCCATTCCACTCCGCTAATTGCACGCTGTAAAATGTACCATTCAAAGGAAGCGTTTTCTGCAGAGTAGTTATTTACGTTTCCGCTGTCAGAATCGATAATGGCATTAGAAATATATACTCCGATTTCTCCAAGAACCTCCTTCGAAGGAGTTGCATTAGCACCGCTTTGCATCAAGCCGCTGTAGCTTATAGATAAGCGCTCTCTTTCACATACGCCTTCTACTGAACCGGTTACGGTATGAGGCTTTCCGTCATAGGTTACAGAATCCTTTTCCTCTCCATCCAATAGCCACTTAATGTCAAGTTTCTTTGGAACTATTGTCCACTCGCCCTCCGTTTCTCCGCTATATGCGGTATTATCGGAGTTAAGCAATAGGTAGTTGTCATAAGGATTAGAGAAATCGAGCTTGTAGGCGTAATTTCTTACGCTTTCGCCATTTCTCAAAACATCTTTAGCAGACAGAACATTATTACCCTTTAAGGGTTCTACCCTTTCGCCGTTGAATAACAACGTTATCAAGTTGGAATCCTTCTCTATAATATAGTCACCACCTAAAGAAATGTTGTAACCATGGCTGTAACCGTTATAGATAATCTCCTTGGACACCTCGTTAAAGTTCTCCGTTCCGCCTGAATGATACTCGCTAATGTCAATTATCAAGCTTCGCTTTTCTATTGTAAAGCTTCTTTCGCTGACTCCGTCAATTACATAGTTGGTGTCTGCTTCCGAAATTGATACCTTCAATGTATATGAGCCTTGATTGATTGCGGCTACGGTATTTCCACCGTTCAGAGAAATACTGTTAGACATAACTCTATTGAAGGTTATTTCTTCACCGGCAACTACACCGGAATAATTAACAGTATATCCGTGATAATATCCGTCATACTTGAGGCTACCGTCATCATTTCCTGTCTTGAAGGACAAAGCCGAACCCTCTTCGTTATATGTATTCCAAACAGTTATTATCTTTCTAGGAGTCAATCCCCATCTAAACTCATAAGTTGTTGCCTCAAGGGTATTTCCGTTCAAGGTATAGTTGGAGCTTTCACTAATTACCAATTTGACGGTATACCACCCGCCACCGCTTGTGAGAACATTTTTACCCGTAAAGGTAAGAACTCTTCCGTTACTGTCATCGTCCGATGCAATACCACCTTCAAACAGGTAGGAAATAATCGCATTGTCGGAAGGAAGAATTCCCTTGATGGTATAAGTAATACCATGAACATTGCCGTCATACTCAAGTATATCATCAGTGTTTGCCAAGTTATTGCTTGCATACGCATCCACTATACTAGAGGTTATCGTTATAGGCAATGCATTGATATTAATGGTAAACTCGACATTGCCCGATAAAGCATAGTTGTTTGCAATCTCGTTTTGAGATCCGACAGCAACTATTCCGCCTGAGACATTTATTTTATAGCTGCCAGCATTAACTACCTCTACACCCTTTTCCGTAATAACAGCATTAGAGTTATCTACAGCATAGCCACCTATTGAAACGGTTGCTTGAGAGTTGGATTTCATCTCAGCGGTCAACAAGTGAGTCAGTGCATCATAGTCTTTTGTCAAGGTTGCTCCCGATACGACTTCGTTATCATATCTCCAAGTAACAGTTTGCGTTAATCTTTCGATTGTAAAGCTAACCTTTTCTCTCTCCATAGAATAGTTAGAACCGGTGGAAATCTCAAAGGAAATAGAATAAAGTCCCGCGTTTAGACCGGTAATTCTATACAAATCATCCGCAAACTCAAAGCCATCAAAGAAGTTATCCACATAAGAGGTATAGGTCGCTGTAACTAATAAAACGGTGTCCGACAAGGAGTACTTTGCAGTTATTGTCTTGGTAGAGCCTTTAGTTTCAGCATTGGCTTGACCGACTAGAATCGGTGTATCGGAAGGAGCAAGATTAATAATGTTTGCACTTAGTCTACGATACAAACTATCATAGACAACATTATTAATACTTCCGCTTGTGTACGTTAATTGGTTGCTACCTTCTATTCCGTCTGCATTTTCTGTTTCCCAATCTAGTGATATCTTACGAGGAGTGATTGACCAATTCTTTACTCCGTCGGATTCTTGATTATCGTCGACAAGTGAGAATTCATAGTTTGCGGAACTGTTAGAGAATACTACGCTTAACGAATAATTACCGATATTAGTATGAGTATAAGACTTTGTTTGATTCTTAATATCACTGTCACCATGTCCGTTGATAGCAAATTGGAAGGAGTTGGTTACATCTTTTCCGTTATGTTTGATTACAAGCTGAGAACCATCCGCCTCATATATCCAACCCAATATGTTGACACTGAAACCATGGTCTAAACCATCGTATACGTTATAGGAATTATCCACTGTGGAATTGATTCCCTGAACCGATATCTGCAAACTGCTCTGCGAAATATACCAGTTTTGAGATACATACGTAATTGAATAGTTGGACGCCTTGTATTCACCATTATCACGAAGTGACACTTCTACCGTATAAGGTGCAGAAATAGGTTTCCTTGAAGAATTGGCATTAGCATTTATCGCCTCATAAGTACCCGTTCTTGTGTAACGTAAGGTTTCTCCTAAGGAGGTCTTAATTGTTCCAGAATCGCTACTTATATTGTTTCCGTCCAACTTAAAGAGGAATGTATGCGTTGTTGCATCGTAGGGTATAACAGGCTCGTTATTCTCATATATGACGTCCTCACCTGCGATAAATCCTCTCTCGACCTTAATCTCCTCAGGTGTTACGTTTACTACGTTTGTTGGTGAACCCGATACGAATTGTAAAGTATAAATTGTACCTAAATCTACGTAATAATCATAATCGTTCTCATTATACCATTTCCACCATAAGAAGGATTTCTGTGTTGCCTCATGAACTGTAACATGTGCGGTTTTAAATGAACCGATTAGTATCTGATATTCTCCTACATCCTTAAAGGGAAGATATAACCTGGTTCCGTCTACAGTACCCGACTCGGACGGAGAGAAGCTATATCCGAGAGTATTATCAAGACTCCATCCGGCATCATATGTTTGCTTATATGTGATAACACCATCACTATTCTTTCGTTCTATATTAAAATATTCCTCTTTCTTCAAGCCTTCAAAGAATATTCCCATAGTGTGATCTTTTCCGTTATAGACAAAATCTCTCGGATTATCCTTTACACCATCTATTGTAAAGGTTACATTGAGATTAAGAGGACTAATCGTAAAGGAACGAGTTATGGAAATCTCGCCATCGTAGGAGTTACCGTCATAGCGTAGTACATAGTCGTCGGCATCGGAACCGGTAATACCGGTTATGGTAAACTCATATGTACCTACTACCGCAGTCTGCATAAATACCATTTGAAGTAGAGTATCTTGCGTGCTGGTTTGATGAGTCAAGAAATTCTTTGCTTCGATAGAGGTATTAGTAAATGCATTATCGTAGGTATAGGTCGAATTTAGTCCGACATCCTTAGTATTGCTTATTTGAGCTCCTGAAGAAGTGGTAATTGCTGCAGCCCAACCGAAGGTTAGACCTGTATACATTTCTGTAAAGGAGGAAGCCTTGTCCGCAGTAGTTTCGAATTCTCCGTTTACAATCTTGTAGAAGTTTAATTGAACGAAGGCGGGAGTTATTGTCCATGTTCTATGGAAAGTTTCACTTTGATTGTAATCGGGGTTCTCCCAAATATCTGTTGTCCAATCGGAAGAAGTGATTACATCGGTTCCATCTACTATGCTATAGTTAGACTCGCTTGTTCCTGATTTTGCAGATATCTTGATGTATATATTAATAGGATTGATAATTGTGGTCTTCTTGGTTTCTTCATCAACTTCGATAGTTTTCCAAACTTTGTTTGTAGAATAACGCATACCGGAAGATATGCTAGTTTTATTTAAAGTAGCACTAGAACCTATAGTCGTTTTCGGATACGAACTTAATTCGACTTCAACTTTCTTACCGTCTTCGTCACGTTCATAGTAACTATCATTGATAGATATTGTAAAGGATTGACCGCTAGGAATATTACCGCTATAGGTTACTTCCCAACCGTGTGCATTTCCGTCCGATTCGACAATATTGTTGACATCTGTAATCTTATTATAATCCGCAGTATCGGATGAATTATAAGGGGTCCAGTTAATATACAACTTAACTCTGGTTATTTCAATAGTTCTTACCTGTGCTATGTCGATATCGTTGCCAAAGAGGTCTACTAACTTATAGTTTGCTGCATCGCTACCGGTCAATGTGGAATTAGCTGTTATTGTACCTACACCGGCATTAACCATATAGTAATTATATGAGTCCTCATCCTTTGTACAGTTGTTACAAGTAACGTTAACGCTTACATTATCACCGGATATAGCCCCGGTCATTGTGAAACCAAAGCCGTGACGCTTTGAATCATACTCTACATAATATGTCTTTTCATAAGCGGTACCGCCTGCTTGCTCTATTAGGGCATTGGTGTTGCTAGGATTGTATTGAACCCATGTGAATTTTATATCCTTCTTATTGATATTAAAGGTAATTGTCGCTTCATTTTCGGTAAAATAATAATTATCCTTATCGTCACCCGTCAAACCGTTAAGAGATGCCTTAAGTGTATAACTTCCTGCCTTTTTCGCACCATAAGAGAAGGAGCCAGCTGTAGAACCATAGAATTCTGCTCCCGAAATAGGTACATTGACTTTATCGCCGTCAACAAGGTTGTTAATGACAAAGGTGAATCCGTGAATATTGCCGTCATAGGTCAATTTGTTATCAACAAATGATGTTGTAAGAGTCGGATTGTACTCCACCCACTCGTAAGTTAACGCGCGAGGCGTAATCTTAAAGCTCTTCGATATTTTATCTGTTACCCTTTCACCATTATAGGACAAATAGTAGTTTTGTGCAGCAGTTCCATCTAAAGCTGCACTTACTCCAACGGTGTATGTGCCTACGTTGCTAGCAACAAAAACAATAGTGTGCTCGTCATATGTCTCTCCCTTAACATCGCCTACGGCTTTTAGACTAACCTCATCGGAACCTATAACACCATAGATTGATACACCATAACCGTACTCACCACCGTTATACTCGACCTCAAGAGAAGTTGAAGAGTATTCGTTGCCCATAGAGTTAATATACTTATACCATTTCAACGTCAAGGATTTTTTCTTTATGGTAAAAGTCAACGTAATATCGGAGGAATACTCCTTGCCTGATAAATCTACAAGCTTGTAGTTTCCACTTGCATCACCCTGTAACTCACTTCTTACCACAACACTATAAGCGGATTCGTCGGCATCCCTAACATCTTTTGCATAGAAGCTAACTTCAGTGTTATGTCTTTGACAATTGTATTCACCGAATCCTAGAGATACTTTACCTTCATCGTTATCCAATATACCATATATATCAATAGAATAACCATGGGTTAATCCGTCATAAATTGTAGTATATGACGTGCCGTTAAAGCTTTCACCTTTTGAACCTGCGGTATACTTGAAAACATTCAATACAACCTTTCTTCTGTCAATTTCAAATATTCTAGTTAAATCATCAGACTTAAGTTCATAGTTTTCGGAATTATCCCCGCCTAGTCCGTTGATTTCGATAGTATAGTTTCCAACCGAAGCATAATAGAATTCTATGGTTCTCCCACAGTCTATAGACTCGAATCCAACCGAATTACTTGACAAATAAACATCGTCATTACCATAAATTGTACCGCCAAGAGTTGCCTTGAAGCCGTGAGATATAGCATCGTACTCGATAATGTCACCGGAAGCCTTCAGAGCACTGCCCGATTCGTTATATAGGGTCCAATTGAGTGTAAGCTCCGCCTTGTCAATCTGCATATAATAGGTTTGTTCCTCGGTAAATTCAACATCGTTATCAAATACCAAGCGATAGTTACCGCTATCGGTACCCGTTAAGCCGTTGAATACTAGGTTATAGTTACCTGCGTATTTATTGGATATGGTCAACATACTTTCAACAAGATAATCCTTGTCGCCTATGCTTACCTTTACATCGTCCCCGAAAATAAAGTCGACGAATTCAAATACCATTCCGTATTCAGCGCCCGTATAACCCCAAGTAACAGGGCTTTCCGCTGTACCAATTCCTGTATAACCAGTAGTGAAATAATACTTCAATGTGATCGTTTTCCTATTAATTGTATAGTAATAGGTTGTTATATCTGCAGACAATGAATAATTATCCTTATCGAGTCCATTAAGCGTTGAGGACAAGGAAGCAGTATATTCGGAACCAACCGCCGAATTCCTAAAGTTAATCTCAACAGATTCACCGACAAATGCCTTACTTCCCGCCACGCCGTTATCCGTATATTCAAGCTTGACATCGTCGCCCGCAATTAATCCCTCTACCTTAATGCTTATTCCGTGTAAGAGTTTGTCATATTCCCAAGTATAGGGGCTGCTCTTACTTCCCTCACCGCTAGCATTGCTACTAGGCGTTGCGGAAACGGTCAATACCTTGCGATTAATCTTATAGTAAACCTCAGACGTATCCAAGGTATAGTTAATAGCCTTATCGCCGGAAATCGATGCAATGCTTGCAAGATATGCATTGTCACTTGCAGCGATTCTAGAGAAACTCTTTGAAATACTATCGGAGGAAGAAGTTAGGCTTATAACTTTATCTCCGTCAAGATAGTTAACTGTCAGTATGTCACCATCGATTATACCGCTTATCGTTGAGATTATTGTGTGCTCGGAAGCATTGTAGGAATAAATATAGGGAGAAGCAAGTGTACCATCACCCGATTGTGCAACTGAATTGCTCCAATCTAAAGTCAAAGTCTTAGGAATTATACTCAATGAGTAACGCAATGAAGCATTAAGTACATTACCTTCATAATATACTTGGTAGTTTTCGCTATCGCTGCCTCTTAATTGATTGCTTATCTCTATTAAGGAATACTTAACATTTGTGCTTAAGAAGGACTTCTGCCAATCCTCGATAAGAAGTGCTTCAATTTCTGTTCCGTTATTTTCGGTATAAGTCAACCTAACGTCATCACCTAAGGCAATGCCGTCTACATTTACGATGATACCATATTCGCTACCGCTATATGTCCAAGTATAAGTTCCGTCTACATTACTATAACCCGCTGTAACGTTAACGGTAAGGGTTAGAGGTGCTTTATCGATGCGGTAATCCTTTTCTACGTTCTCGGTTACCCCTGTAAGCTCGTAGTTTGCGGAATCCACTCCTTTCATTTCGGCATTAAGTACCAACTTATACTCACCAACATCGGTTGAAGCGAATAGATTCTTATTATCATTTGTAAAGCTAGCACTACCGTTTACTCCGCTATGGGTGTACGCTAAGGTTATTTCATCACCCAATACAATTCCCTCGAGAGCTACGATAACACCATGTTCTTCTCCGTCATAAGTCCAAGCGAAAAGATCGGAATACGCACCTTTGCCCTTGCTGTTACTAGACTCTAAAGTCAAAATTAAGCTCTGCTTTAATATCTCAAAGCTTATCTCCGATTTACTTAAAGAATAGTTCTCTGCTTTTTCACCATAGACTTCCTCTATGCTTACCGTATAACTTCCTGCATTTTTCCTTGAGAAGATGTTACTGCTAGCTGTAAAGTTACCGCTATGCTCGCCGTCCTTATAACTAAAGGTAAGCTCGTCACCCTCTACAATACCCTCAACTGTTACTGTTACATTATGCAGGTTACCATCATAAGTCCATTGACGATCTTCAGACCAAGATATGGATAAGGTCTTCTTTTTAATTGTATAGGTATATATGACATCATTTACGCACGCACTAGTTCCGTCAAGGGTTAAGAAGTAGTTATCACTCTTACCTCCAGATAATGTTGAACTAATGATAATGCTGTTAATTCCTACGGTATTTGAACCAAAGTTCTCGCTAACGTTAAGAACCTTATTAGCACCGCCATTTAAGGTATACAAAACAGAAACAGAATCTCCATCAATCACGCCGCTAAAGCTTATATTAACACCGTGCTTTATTCCGTCATAAGTCCAAACAAAGGAGTTGTTGTCACTTGATGTATACAAATTATCACTTGACTCAAGCTTCAATGTAAGAGCCTTCTTGGAAATTGTCAATTGTGCTACTCCGTCATTTTCAAAATTCATGAAGTAGTTTTCAGCCATTCCGCCGTTATCACCGTCTGCAAGTTCAAGCAATGTTAGGCTATAATTTCCTGCGTTTATAGCACTAAAGGAGATTTGATTACTTAAAGCAGATACGGTCGCATATCCGTCTGTTAATTTATCAACCTTAATATCACCATCGGCAACTCCCTTAATCCTTATACATTCATCTCCGATAAAGCCGGTAATAGTTGCTATCATTTCATAAGGTGTACCGTTGTATATTCCGATACTTGAACCGCTCCACTCGATGCCGAGCATTGCCTTAGATATGGTAATAGAATCCTCAATAGGCTCTCCTATAAAGGTATAGTTAGAGGCACGACCTTTTGTACCGTCTTGAATATCGGAGGAAATTGACAACCTATAAACACCGCTATCAATACCCGAATAGGTAATAATATCGCCCTTTCCTACGTTAATCACGTTACCGCTTACGGCAGGGGTTACAGTAGGATTACCGACTGAAGAAATTTCAAAGTTCAAGTCTTCGCCGTCTGCTAAGCCATCGATTACCAAGGTACGTGTATAGGCACTGCCGTTATAAATTCCGTTTGCCGTTCCTTGGAAGTTTGCGGATAAATATGCCTTTCCTATAGTTATGCTATCTTTGACTTCTTCAACATTGTAATCGATAAATATATAGTTATCTGCAAGACCTGTTCCGTCAACAATACCGCTAATGGTAATCGAGTAAGTGCCAACGTTCAACCCCTTATAGGTCAATCCTTCGGTTGAAGATACATAGGCGGTACTACCGCTTATATTTCCGACAACCTCAGGACTTCCTGTAGCAGTAAAGGTTACACCAAGAGTTTCATTACCTGCGATACCGCTAAATGTTGCAACACGTTCATAATAAGAGCCTTGATATCTTCCGCTTGTAGTGCCGTCAAAGGATACTGATATATATGCCTTAGAAATTGTCCAAGTGTTTTCAAAAATTCTTTCTCCTTGGATACTGTAGTCAGAATAGCTATCGACAATGGTATAACCGATTGAATAAGTGCCTGCATCCTTATGTATAGCATTGTAACTACCATCCTTTGTAGGATGGTCGAAACCTACTACATATGAGAAGATATCGTCGTTTTCCACCAGACCGTTAATTGTAATAACAAATCCGTGATTATTTCCGTCATAAGTACAAGCAGAAGCTATTAGATCATCATTGTAATCGCTAACAGAAATAGTCAACGCTCTTTGAGTGATCTCAAAGGTCTTAGAACTTATATTATTGTAAACAGTGTAGTTCTTGTGTCTTTCATTATCGCTTATCAACTCAATTGAAACGGTGTATATACCCGTGTGTGTTGCATATGCAATGGAGTTTTGCACTCTAACTCCGCTAGACACGGCAGAATCTATGCTGATTTGGTAAGCTACCTTAGTATCTGCGGACAATATTCCTTTTACTTCGATTTGATATCCGTGGTTCTCACCGTCATATACTACCTTGTTGTTTGTAAAGGAATTACCGCCACTCTTATACTCGCTCCAGTTGATTTCAACAACTACAGGTGTAATACTCCACTCTTGGGTTACTCTATGAGCATTCCAGTAATAGTTAGAATTTCCATCAATTCCGCTTACAATAGCGGTATACTCGCCTACATTAAACTTGTAATTGTTTTCCACCATGAAGGAAATATAATCACCCTCGAGTACATCTGAAGAAGAAGGTGTGAGAGTATAGTACTTAGCAGAGTAAGGTACGGTGTATTCATTCCACTCACCGTCACTTCTACTCCATTTAATGGAGTTAATTGCCTTTTGCGTTATAGTCCAAGTGAAGTTTGCACCCTCGATTGTATTTCCGTTTTCGTCAAGCAATGTGTAGTTCAGAGCATTTCCGTTTTCACCGTTTGACAATTCAAAGGATGAAATGTAGCTGTTTTTGCCACTTAGTATAATTCTTCCGTTATCGGCATTGGCATTCTTATAGATGTTGTTAACAACAGAAATTGTCAAATCCTCACCTAGTACAAGGTCTGATATACTCGGTAAAGCGGTATGCTCATTTCCGTCATAAATAACAGAGTCAATATCCATTCCGTCTATTTGCCAGTTAACTGATATGGTCTTAGGATTGATTATACCGTCAGAAGTAGTATATGAATCCTCACAATTCATTATGGTGAAGTTGGAGGAATCACTTCCGCCTAAGGTAAATACTACATCGACATTTCCGATGCTGTTATCAATCCAATTTACATTAACGTTAGCATATCTAGCCGCAACGGTAACTTTCACACCGTTGGAATTGGTTAAGGTTGTAATTCTGTTCGAGGTTGTAACGGTGGTTGTAACGGTATACAATTCACCGCTAACTCTAATCGAGTACTCGCTATCGGAAGGAATTGAGGTCCCGTCATATACCTTAGAAATCACACTGTCATAAGATACCGTTATATTACTCTTTTTGATAGTGTATTTCCAAGTGAGTTGTGTGCTTGCATTAGAAGTACTAATATTGCAGCCATCATCGGTTTCATCTGTCAAATCCGATTGAGTGTCTATGGAGAACACTATGTAATAGGTTCCTACATTTCTTACACCTTTATATTCCGAATAGGTGCAGGAGCTAATTAGATCGGTACAACCTTCATCGGAATAAATATTGACCATAGCGTTTGCGACATATTCGTCTGCAAGAGCAGGTTTTTCGGTAAACTGATAAGTTCCATTAAATACACCAGTTTCCTCTTTGGCATCTTGAATAAAGCCATTAGACTTCTTAAGTACCGTAAAGGGTGCATAAATTAAAGCACCGTCTGCAAGGGCTAGGTCGGTTAATTGTTCATAGTAGCTACCGAATACTACCGAGAGTTCTTGTGATGCAAATACGTAGTTAGAATTGCTTATACCGCTTACTTGTAACCAATAATTACCTGCATTTGTTACGCTGTTACTTGTGCTAGGATATGCGATATTATGACTACCGCAATTGCAGAAGCCAAACAGGCTAACTTCGCTAAATGTAACTTCTTCTCCTAGAGGTGATGCAGAAAGGGTTACAGAGTGTGCATTTCCGTCATAAACCACAGAAGAAGTATAATCAAGATCGGTCAAGCTCAACGTATAAGGAGTGATAGTAAATTCAAATTCGTTTTCACTCAAGGAGTAGTTATTAGACAATGCGGTATCTAACAGTGATACACTAACCTTTACAGGAGTTTCCCCTATAACGCTTACACTGTCGTTGACAATGGAGTATGAATAATCTTTATTAAGAACAAGCTTATCTTGACCTTGTACTCCGCTGAAGAGAGCCGATACCTTGTTTACGGATAATGTGTAATCTACATTCTTTGTGTCATAAACCTTGCTATTTTCCGATAGTGAAATAGCGGTTATAGCTTTCTTAGAAATACTCATCGAGTCACTGCTTTCGGTAAAGATATAGTTGGATGCTTTACCCGAGCCGTCGGAAACGGAGATTATATTAACAGAGTACTCTCCGACATTTACTGCAGAATATGTCAATGTATTTTGAGCATAAGACAATGCAACGCTATCAGAAACAACGGAAGGAGTTACTTTACTTGCATCGTCTTTCTCGATAGCAAAGGTCAAACTCTCATTTTCAACAATGCCCGAAAGAGTTGCGGTACGTGCATACGCTTGAGAACTGTAAACTCCGCCCTTTTCTCCGGACCAAGTGAAGGTTAAGGTAGCCTTGTTAATTATAAAAGATAATCTAACCTCGTTTTCCAAAATATAGTTTGTATTATTTGTTCCGCTAATTGCTATCGAATATCCACCGTCTAGCCAATTTGCCGAAGTGAAGGAATAGGAGGTATTCGAGATTAAATCGGAACTTACGAAGCCAACATTCTCAACGTTTGTATCAACGATCAAGGAAAGTCTATCGCCTGAAATAATTCCGTCAACGGATAACGAATAGCCAACCGTAGAACCGCTATAAGTTGCTTCACCCGAAGATAAGCCTATTGTAGTTGAAGTAACGGTAATTGCTTTAGGAGAAATTGTCCAGCTCTTCTCTGTATCAAAAGCATCGAGATAGTAATTACTATAATTTGTAACGCTTATCGTAGCCTTATAGGTTCCGACATTAATTGCAGTGAAGTAATAGGTACCACTCTTTGCAGGCTTAGTAGGATAAGTGACATTACCCTCAGCACCCCACTCGGTAAAGATATCATCACCATCTACAAGACCGTTGACTTTTAGGCTATAGCCGTGAGGCTTTGCATTATAAACGTAGGAGTCATCGTAGTCATGATATTCATTCCAAGTTATGCTTAAAGTTCTCTTCGCAATAGTCAATTCGGGAGAGGAAAGATTTGTTGTATCTAATGTGTAGTTCAAGGCAAGTCCTGTGCCGTCAGACAAGGTGCTTGAAACACTGATTTGATAGCTGCCGACATTTCTTGCACTAAGCATCAAAGCGATAGCACTCTTATCATTACCTATAGCAGGTGTTAAACCGGGAGTTACGGTAGGAGTACCGCTAACAACCGTTACAGACAAGGTTAAGGTTTCATTGTTTGCAAGTCCGTATAGATAGGTTCCCAGATAATGCTCACTACCGTCATATGTGACATCGGTATTACCGAACCAATTCAAGTGAATGGTCTTTGGAGAAATGGTCAACTCATCTGTTGTAATTCCATCAGAGATATAATAGTCGGAAGCAAGCCCCGAACCATCCGAAAGGGTCGTAGATACGCTTATAGAGTAAGTACCGACATTCTTTGCGGAATAATTGAAGACTTCGCCGTTTGCGACCTCTGCCATTCCGTTTACGGAAGATAATACACTTTCGCCCTGTACATTTGCAAAGGATATCTTCAAGGTTTCCCCGTTAACTATACCTGTGAGATAACCGTATCTTGTATAGCTTTCACCGCTATATATTGGATCGCTATCACCGCCAAAGTTTAAGGTCAGGGCCTTTCTTGCAATTGTCAATTCCATTGCACGCTCTACTGTCGAGTCGAAATAGTAGTTGGAGGCGTTTCCGCTATCGGAAACGATATCTCCGATAACCACTTTATAATCGCCTGCATGTACAGCGGTAAAGGAAATCTGTCCGTTATTTACTATTGTTGCATAGGAATTTGTCAAAGCCGTAGTTATTTGAGGCTCTCCATTTTCAACAGTAACCTTAACCTTTAAGCTCTCGTTTCCTACCAAACCGCTGATGTAGGCAATCTTTTCAAAGGAGCTTCCGTTATATGTGGAGCCTTCGCCCTGCATGGTAATGGATAGCATTGCCCTAGTTATTGTGATTGTTCTCGATACATCGGAGCCGGAAAGCTTATAGTTGGAAGCAAAAGCGTTTCCGTCGGTAATGCTTGTAAGCATTGTAAGTGTATAGGTGCCGGCATTCTTTGCGGAGAAGGTTATAACTCCATTATTACCCAATTGAACAGGGGATGTTACATTTACTTCGGGATTACCGCTTGTTGTGTAGGCAAAGGTTAATGTATCACTTCCTATCAATCCATTTACAGTTAATGTACGTTGAATTGTATTTCCGTTATAGACAGCAGAATGGTTGCTGTCATCCCAAACTGCGGTAAGTGTTGCAGGTGTAATATTTAAGGTATATGTACCGCCAATCAATTGGTAATCGGGATTATCTACACCGCTAATTGCAACAGAATACCCTTCAGCTTTGACATTCACGGAAGAGAATTCATAAGAAGCATTGCTTACTCTGTCATTAGCTTTTAAGCCGTTTTGCTCGAAGTTTGAGGAAATTACGTTAAAGCTAACTACATCTTCTCCTAAGATACCTTGAACATTTAACTTATAGCCATATCTGTTACTATCATAGATGCCGCTTATATTCTCAACTGAATTATCAGTGCGTAAATCTGTCCAAGTTAATGAAATGGTAGCGGGGGTTATTTCCATTTTATCGGTTCTGTTGGTTGCCAAGGTGTAATTTGCCACATTTCCATTCGAACCGTTAGAAATACCTAATTCAATTTGATAGGAGCCGCAACGAATTGCAGACCAAGAGATAGAAGAATTGTTGACAATAGCGGTATGAGCTGTATAAGTAGGAGTCTTATATCCCTCATCACTCTTGTGAGTAATATCGAGAATCAAAGACTCATCTTCGATTAAACCTGAAACGGTGGCAGAATTTGTATAGCTTTGAGCGTTATAAACGCCACCGTTAACATTACCCCAAACAATGGTTAATTGCTTAGGAGTAATTGTAAAGCTCTTAATGGTATTTCCACCGAGAATAATATAGTTATCGTTTTCAAAACCACCGATAGTCATCGAATAATCACCGACATTCTTCGAGAGCATATAATAGGAAGATTCGATTAACTCGTTCTTCTCATAAGTAGAAGAAATCATATCCGTAAAGGAAACGGAATCACCCTCAATGAGTCCCGACACTTTAACGATCCAGCCGTGATATTCTCCGTCATACTCTAAAGATAATGTCGACGATTTATCATATTTTTCATAGCTTATTGTTATTGCCTTCTTTGTAATGCTTATGGAAGAGGTGCTATCCGCTCCGCCATTGAGGATATAGTTTTGAGCTAATCCCTTTGTGCCGTCGGCAATATCTTTGGACAAGGTAAGAGTATAAATGCCAACATGGGTTCCGCTAAGTGTGATAGTATTATCATCGGCGGAACGAATTATAGTTGCACTTGATGTAGATCCTGCTGCATCAATAGTGTAGCTGAAGGTTAAATCATCGTTTCCGATAAAACCGATTATCGATACCGCTTTTTCATATGCCGCATTCTTATACTCTCCACCATCCGTACCACTCCAAGAAATGGAAAGATGAGCACGTTCAATAGTCAATTGCTTAGAGGTTTGAGCACCTTCTAAGGTATAGTTATCATTATTGATTGAACCCAAGCTTATTGAATAGAAAGATGCATTCTTGGAGAACACATTGTAGGTTGAGTTCCCGAGTTGTACGCCATTGAGGAGGGTGTTTTCAAATGTCGACTGTAAACCGACAAAAGACACGCTATCCCCGTCAAGTATATTGGAAAGCGTGATGCCGTATCCGTGAGTTAAGCCATTATAAACCATACTCGAAGCGTTGCCGGTTATTGAGGAACCCAGGTTACCATCGGTCAAACTCCTCCAATTAATTCCGATTGTACGCTTAGTTATTTCAAAATTCAGTTCCTCGCTAACGGCTTGGTCAAGATTAGGATAAATCGTGGTAATAGTATAGTTAGATTCATAGCTACCGACAACATTGATTCCGCTTATAGAATAGCGTCCAACTTCTTTTGCAACGAAACTATAGGCTTCATTATTATTCAACTGGTCATCTCTGGATAAAAGGACCTTGAAACCATTATTAGCAAGGTCACCGAGATAGAACATGTCTTCGCCTAGTATTCCGCTTATTCTCAAAACAAAACCATGCTCTTGCTTGTCATAAACAACGCTATTAGCGGTGTCTTGAGAATTCAAATAACTCCAGCTAACAGTTAAAGGTGCTGTGGTTATTTCAAAGGTGTTAGTCCATTCGTCGGAATCCTCATCCGGGTGCTCATAGTTCTGCCAAGCATTTTCATTACACTCTTCCAAATTAACTTTGATTCCGTATTTACCGCAATCCTTGGCTCTATAGAAAGCTGTATTGTCGGTAGTGCCGCGATTATTAAGGGAAGGATAAGTAAAGCCGGACAATTCCGTCGTTTCGATTGTCAAATCTCCTTCGACAATACCGAAAACGGTTGCGGTATGAGTATAATAATACCCCTTGTAGGTGTACTCGGCACCGCTCTTTCCGCTCCAAGTGATGGAAAGTGGACGCTTTGTGATTTTCCAAGAGAGTGATGCCGCCGTTTTAGAGGTGCCAAAATCATAATTGGTCAAATTATCTTCGTCAACTGTAAAGCTAAAGCTCGCCTCACCTACATTTGTTATATAAACGTAATAAGTGCCGCTTGCGGTTGGAGCCGTTGCAGGTTCATCATTTTCATTCCAGGTTTTGAATATTTCATCGCCCTCGATGATATTGGATATCGTTACAGAATATCCGTGTTTAGCACCATCATAAACGATGGAGTTTGCGGTCATATAGTTACCGTTTTCAGAATACTCCTCATAGCTAACTAGAGCAGCACGTTTTTCAATGGTTTGATTAAGGGTTATACCGGTATTCTCGATATCACCGTAAAGAATACTGAGTTGATAATTAGAATTCTCTTCGCCGCTTGCGTTTACGATTCCAAGTATTTCAAGCGAATACTTCGTTGCCTCTTTGCCGTATATATTGTAAGTAGTATTTTCAAGATAACCCGATTGAATCCTGCCAATATCATACATTAATACACTACCTAAGCTTAGATATACATCACTTGATACAATTCCGCTAACAGCAAGAGAATATCCGTGTTCCCTACCATCATAAGTAACGGTAGAATTTGTTGAGGTGATAATGTTGCCGATATCGTGTCCCGACTCATTGTAGCCATCGACATTAATTTCCACCGTACGAGGTGTAATCGAACTGGATAACTTAATACCTTCACTGAGGGTATAGTTCTCATTATCTATTGCAACAATATCCATTGAATACTCGCCTACATTTATGCTTCCGACTGTTGCATAGTAATTACTATTACTAAATACAATCTCGCTTGTGGTAAGACTTTCGTAGCTGTTATTACTGATTGTAAGGGTGATGATATCCTCCTCGAAGAGATTGTTAATAACGATTTTCCAGCCTTGAACTTCACCACTATATATGGTAGAGAATCCGTTTGGCTTGCTAGAACCCTCGGCATTAACAGAAATATACTCTATATCTAAAGGAGTGGGCTTCACTGTAAGGGTGTCGCTACCTTCAACCTTATAGTCATAATAGGAATTACCATTAATATCCGTATTAGCACAACCTGTTATAGTTATATTGACTTTACCCACAGCATTCAAACCGTATGTAAAGCTTTCACCGTTTGCAATAGAATAAATGCTTTCGGAAAAATCATAGTCGGAATATGCCTCATCGAATACATCAAAGCCATTAATGGTTACAATGCGACCCTTGTCGTTGTCCATTGTGTAGAATAGCTTAATAAGATCGCCATCGAATACTTCTTCACCGTTATCGTTTGTTGTATAATATGAAGCAACATTTGAAAGGAGGCACTTTCTGTTAACATAGGTACTTCCGCCTTGGTAATATCCTACCTTTTCTCCCGACCAATTTAGATAAAGGGTACGAGGAGTAATATCGAAATAGTGGGTTGCATTTGAGGTATTCTCGTCTATACAATAACTGCTATTTTCGGAATCGGAAATAGATATTACAATACCATAAGGTTCGGTATACTTATTTTTGTTTTCAACGCCATCTTCGTACTTCGAAACGTGGAATCCCTTGTAGATAACCGAACTACCGTTACTTACGGTGGTAGTCTTAGAATCGAATACCGTATCGGCATTATAAGTAACGCCGTTTCCGTAATAATTGAAAGTAAGAGGAACGGAATCCCCTACAAATATACCGGAAACCGAAGCAATAGACTCGATATAACTACCGGTGTACTCATAAGAAGCACCTGCGTCCGATTGCCAAGAGAAGATAATTCTCTTCTTAGATATTTCCCAACTTTGAGTAAGGGTTTGCCCTGCCAAATCTTCTGTTAATGTACCATCTAAGCCCTCTCCGTTATTCAAAACAAACTTATAGTTTTTGTTATACGAGCTCTTCCACTTCAGCGTCAAGGAATAGTTACCATGCATCTCGGCAAGGAAGGTAAAGGATCCGTTATTAATAGGTGCAGAGGAGGAGGATATAGTCACACCGTTCGATACCGACCATTGCTCAAAGATATCCGTGCTTTCGACCAAGCCGGAAATTGTCAGCATAAAGCCGTGAGTACCGCTATCGTACTCAACCTTATTATTGGAATCTAGAGAGTTGGTACCGTTATCGTAGGATGACAAAGCGAAGTTTACGGTTCTGGGCTCTATTATCGTCGTATATTCTTGCGGTGAGAAATAGTAGTTACCGCCGTTAACTTGTGCGATTTCCACATGATAGCTTTGTATATTACCATTAGAATCATAGAGAACGTCGACACTGTCAAAGAAGTATGCTTTGCCGTTTTCTATCGTTGTTCCGGTGGTCAATGTAGTATTATTAAAGTTATGGTCAATGGTCTTAAAGGATACATAATCGCCCTCCTTTATTCCTGAGACAACAACCATCCAGCCGTGAGAGGCACCATCGTAGTTTACGACAGCCGATGCATCGTTAACTCCTTCATAATCGCTAAGCTGACCTTTGTGGGGAATCCAATTAAGGAACAACTCTTGTGCTTGAATATTGAACAAGTCGTTCTTTAATTCCTCAAGATAGTAGTTACTTGCACGGTCGTTAGCATCCTCTATTGCATAAATGCCTACAGAATAAGAACCTGCGTTCATTGCTCTGTAAACCAAATTGCTTTCGTTATCCAGAATAACGCCGCCATTGCTTATAGCACTAGTAAAGGTTACGCCGCCGTTTTCGCTTATCAAGAATCTTAAGCTGCGATTTGCAACAATTCCTTCAACATGTATATAACGAATATGAACTTGTCCGTCATAATCGAATCCCTTAGGATACATATCGGGATAATAATCGTAACAAGTCTTAATAACTAGTTTTTTGGGCGAAATGGTAACTTTCTTAGCACTGACAGAGGTCAATTGTTGACCGTCCGATTTGATGTAATAGTTGGGGGCATCATCTCCTACAAGTTCCTTGCTGACAGCGGCAACATATTCTGTATTAACAAAGCCTACCCTAACATCACAAACCGTGAAGGCAATTGTTTTACCGCGACCACTGGTAGGCTCTAGCTGAGTAGTAGTTATATATTCGCCACCGTTTGATGATTGAATCATTACCTCGTCTCCGTCAAGCATTCCGCTTATAGAGGCAATCCAACCATAATAAGTGCCATCGTAAACGACGGTTAAACCGTCGGCAGTTGCATCAACGCCCGATACCGCTTTATATAAATCCCAAGTTAAATCAACGGGTCTTCTCTCGATTTTCCATTCAATATTGAAAGAATATGATTCTCCGTTGACATTAAAACTAGGAGCCGTAACTGCATAGTTGGAGTCTTTGTTTGTAAAGATTACCGAAATGGAATAGATACCGGCATTTTTACTTTCAAAGGAATAGCTTCCGTTTCCGTCAGGTTTACTTTGAGAGCCTGAGGTATTGACACCGACCCAAGTCGTAAATTGTGAAATATCACAATCCAAAACGTCTTGTATTGAAATTCTAAAGCCGTGCGTTCCACCATCATAAACGGAAGTCAACGAGCTATCGGTAATAACACTATCTATTGACTCAACAGCAATACTCATAGCTCTTTGAGTGATTGTGACGGTCTTTTGTGAGGTGACAACGGTGTAGTTCTTGCTGTTGTCCTCTGCACCGCTATTCATACCGATAACTTTGATCTCCCAAGCGTTAGGAGTATATGTATTAATAGTGTAGTCCGCATAACCGCCATCTTTAGTGGAAATTGCAGATAAGGTACCGTTATACTCGACAAGAACACCTGCGTCATCGAGTTCACCGTCTCTCGAAATCACTCCGCTTACTACAATTCTATAGCCATTATAGCTAGAATCATACACGCAAGATAAATTGTCTTGTGTGTAAACACTCGATTGAAGTGTTCCGCCGATTATTGCATACCATTGAGCATTCAAGGCAACTGGGGTAATCGTCCATCTGTCAGCAAAGGTTGCAACGCCATCGCTGTTACCGTTGACAATGTAGTTACTGTTATTAAAGGTAAAGTTAACAGAGTAGCTACCTGCATCGATACTCGATAGTTCGTAAACCCCATCCAAAGCGGGGGCAGATACTTGTTGTCCCTTAGAGTCGGTAGCACCCGAAACGGTCCAATTACTGAAGCCGCCGCTATTCTCGATATATCCGTTAACGGACAAGACTAAACCGTGTCTATACTTATCGTAGGAAATGGTCTTTGAATCTCCTAACAAGGAGGAGGAACCGCTTTCATCATAGTATGCAATTGAAATAGTAATCGCCTTTTGTTCGATTGAAGAGGCTCTTGACAATTCACCGCTTACATCATAGTTAGAATTTGTCACTCCCGAGATTGCAATATTAAAGCTTCCTACATCGGTGTTGGAAAGCATGTACTGTCTGTTTTCCAGATTATCACCGGAACTTATTTCGCAATTTGCATAATTATTGTTTACGGAAATAAACCTTACAATATCTTGATCGAGTATTCCGCCTATTTCAAGCATCCAGCCGTGAGATTTGTTATCAAATACCACGTTGTAAGCGTTCTCCCTTTGAACCGTGTCAATAACGCCCTCTGTTATACTCTTCCAACTTATTGTCAAGGTTTTCTTTTCTATAACAAGGGTATTATTGCTTGTTTCGGGAATAAAGCTGTAATTTCGAGCTAGACCGCTTCCGTCATAGAGGGTTGTATATACATATAAAGAATATGTGCCTGCATCCTTTGCAGAGTAAACTATCTTATTATTGTCGGCACCGATTATTACCAATCCGTCAATTGGCTCGGGTGTAATTGTAGAGGTGCCCGAGGAAGCTATTCTAAAGCTTAATGTTTCATCTCCGATAAAGCCCTCGAAGGAAGCAACACGCTCAACCGATATTCCGTTATAAACACGAACGGTACTTTCGTCCTCATTCCACTTCATTGAAAGGGTCTTTTTGGCGATCGTACTATTGCGAGATAAGTTTTGACCCGATAAATCATAGTCGCTGTTATCGATTGCACCGAGGATTATACTATAGCTACCGGCATTGGTCGAATCGATATAGAAGATGTTATCGACACCGTTTTCAAGCTTACTCGATAACGAAAGTGTAGAATACTCGTATTCGCTACTGTTATCGTTCATTCCGATTGCAGAGAAACTTAATTCATCTCCTTCAAGTATACCGCTGATTTTAACACTCCAGCCGTGTCTCTCACCGTCATAAACAACGGAATAGCCATCATCGTAAGATTTCTCGTCTATCTCTCCGTTTGTGGTACTATTCCACTCTAAAGTCAAGCTTACCGGGGCAATCACCAAAGTGTTACTGCTATCGGAACCAGATGCAAAGAGATAGTTAGAGGCAAGGATATATCCGTTATCCTTAAGCTCGGCACTAATGACGAACTCATACGTACCCGCTCTTATAGCCGAAACTGTAATTGTATTTTCCGAATTGCTAACATATTTGTCGAATACACCCCAAGAACTATCGCACTCCGCATTCTCCGGTATATTTAAGGTAAAGTACAAACCTTCCTCTCCTACAAAGCCGTAAACGGTTGCAGTACGCGTAAAGCTTTGCTTATTATACATACCGTTTGCATCTCCCGACCAAACGACAGATAGCTCCTTCTTGTAGACATTAAAGCTATCGGTAAACTCGATTCCCTCGACAAACTCATAGTTAGAGGCTTTGCCGTTATTGTCGTAACTGTCGTCCAGAGAGTTCTTATCGATATTGAGACCATATGCTAACTCGTTGTAATTCTTTCCTTTATAGGATATTCTAACACCGTTTTTAATCTCGATAGGATATCCTATGTCTTCCTCTCTTCCGTCAACGTATACATAATCGGAATCAGCACAAGCAAACCCCTCGTAGTTAACTCTGAGAGTTAAGCTCTCTCCCTCAACTAATCCGCTAATTGTGGCATAACGAACATACTCTTCACCGTTATAAACTCCACCTTGAACACCGCTCCAGTTCAAAGTAAGTAAAGCACGTTTGATAGTCCAAAGCTTGGAATAACCGCTATCGAGAACTAAGTTATAGTTATTGTTATCGAGAATAGAAGTGACAGAAGCCATATATTCTCCGCTATCGGTTGCGATTGTATTTCCCGTGAAGGAAAGAACAAGGTTATCTCCGTTGATTACCAAGCCGTCCTCGGCACTACTCAATGTACTGTCGATAGTTGCGAATCGAGCCTTGATTGTATGCTCTTTTCCGTCATATGTCTTTTCGTAAACTTCACCGTCATCGAGTGTCCAAAGAATATTAGAAGCAAGAATATTCTTAGGTAATAGCTTCCATACCACGTTATCGGTGATACAACTATAAGTACCGTCCGATGCCAATGTATAATTGTATTGGCTACCCGAATTAAAGGTAAAGGTTGCAGAGCATGAGTAAGAACCTTCGAGATTTGCATCGATTGCATAATAGGTTCCGTTATAAACACCGTCCACTATGGTTGCGGTGTCCGAACCGAGAAGTCCCGATTCAACGCTTATACTCATATTCCAACGTCTGCCGTTGTAGGTTTGCTCATATTCTCCGTCGTTATCGATTGTGATACCGTCGGATAATATCCAGTTGGAAAGGGTTACCCTTCTCGGTTGAATTACAAAGCTACGAGAAGAACCGGACAAGCTATAGTTGCCACCCTCTTCTCCGTCAATAACGGAGGAGATATAGCAATAGTATGTCGCAACGTTTTCTTGAACGTTTGCGGCACTAAAGAATTTCTTTATCAGTGCAATTCCCTCAGTAGTTATCTCAAGCGAATTACTTGTACCGATTGTAGAAAGTGTTACGCTTCCTCTATCATCTTCGAGAATTCCCGAAACGGTAGCAATCCATCCGTGACGTCTTGTATCGTACTCTACGGCATATCCGTTATTTTTGTTGACCTCATCGGCACTGTCATCGGTCGAGCTTTGCCATTCCAACGACAATTTCTTCTTGGAAATAACAACCTTTATAGCGCTTGATCCCTGCAAAGCATGGTTGTTGTCATTTACAATCTCATCGAAATCCTCAACGGTATTTACCGATATGTTATAGGTATTGGCATTTCTTACAGAATAAGTATCACCGCTAACGATACCGTTGTTTACGGTATAACCGCTTATTTCACAAAGGGTGCCATTATCGTATACAACCGCCTTAACGGTTATATTTTGAGCATCATATTCACTAACATAGGTTCCGCTCAATAGTTTTCCGTCTGCATACTCATAAGGATTGCTCAATGTCGAGTTGACAGCATCGGTAATTGTCCATATAAACTCACGTTTTGCTTGCTCTATTGTCCAGCTTCTTTCTGCAGAAGAAGAGAGAATATAGTTACCGCTGTTAATTTGAGAAACTCTTATAGAATAGGTACCGGCATCACTACCCGAAAGGCTTGCCGATAAATCGTCCGTTTTTGCTCTGGTGCCGGCACTGTAGTTTGAAACGTTTTGAGTATAAGTAAACAGTACGGAGAATACGTCTGCTTCAGCCCCCGCGAGGTTACCCTCAATTGTTACTCTCTGCTCACGAGTATTCTTCAAACCGCTTCTTGTCCAATCGGAGGCAATACTCCAATCATAATTATATTCATGGTCAATTTCTTGAATATTTCCAATGGTCACAGAACCGACGCGAGTCTCTCCGTTATAGATAAGCATCGAAGGAATTATCCAATCGAGATTGATTTCCAAACGTGCTAAGGTAAAGTGCGCAGTTGTAGTCTCACTACTCCAAGAATAGTTTGCCAAAGCAGGTAACGTTACGGATACGGCACAATTGATTATTGCGTTAGTACGTGTTATGTAATAGGTATTGCTTGTTCCGCTGAAGGTAGGAGCGGTAACGGATTCACCGTCGATAATCAATGAAGCCAAAGTAACCGTATCCTCGCCTTTGATATTGGAAACGGTCAAGGTCATAACCTTTTGCTCATAACCGTTATAGGTTTGATTTGTGGGAGTCATGCTATAGTCTAAAACCGCTTGTCTTATGTACCAAGCAGGGCTCGAACCTTGTATAGCAATCGAGTAGTTAACACTGTCCTTCAAGACAATTCTGGTTACATATGCCGATTTTCCGTTAAGAAGAACTCCTTCAGAATTAGCATTTGCATTTGTATAAGCATTAGTTCCGTCAACAAAGGATACCACGGTACCCATCATTGTGGTAGGAGTGGGAGTGGTAGAGTTGAAACCTTCAACCGTTACCGTATAAGCTGAAGCACGATAATCCACAAAGGTGGCTTGTTCAAATTCGTTGCCGTCAATATACCAAACAAGCTTATCGATAACAAACTTTTCTATTGTAAAGGTTATGGAAGAACCTTCGGCTAAATAATATTCCTTGTTACTTACATTGTCTGCATTTGCGACATAGGTACCCGCATTAGTTGCATAGAAAGTAGCGTGTCCCGCTTGTGTCGCGCTTCCTTGACTTGCATTATAAGAGCCTCCCGAAGTAATCGAACCCATAGGATTACAGAGAGTATCCACTATTCTCTGCTCATTAATCCAACCTCTTTCACCATAGGAACCGATAGCTGTCGAATTCTGCTCGACGTATGTTTTCATTGTTGCGATAACACCATGACGATTGTTATCGAAAATTGTTGTCCAGTTGTTAAAGGAGTTACCGTTATCGGGATTATATTCATCCCAACTTACGTCGATTGGACGAGTATCTATTCTCCAACGGAAGCTTGTAGAATCGTCTTGACAACGATAGTTTGCCCAGCTACCGTTAACTTCTGAAACAGTAACCGTTTCTACGGTTTGGAAACTCAGACTATGATACACAAAGGATCCTCTGTTATCGGCAGAAAGAACAGAACCGTTGTCCGCAGTTATCGAATAAGCCTCACCGTATGAACCGTCGGAGGAAATATCTCTCGGATCAAAGAATACTATAGAAGTTCCGAGGTCAATATACACAATCGGAGTTACATAGAAGTTGTAGCCCGAGAATGTGTAGCTACTTGTTCCCTCAGATACGCTTGCAACGGGCTGATACATTGTACTATTTAAGGATGAGGTCAACATATCTTGAGTGATAATAGCACGGTTGCCCTCCTTGGATTGGATGTAGTACTCCGTTGCTCCAAGCTTTTCTACTGCCCTATTCAAGGCAACAAGATACATATTATCGGAATAGCTCATTCCACTATCCACATACCAAAGAACATGCAACTCCGCACGCTGTATGACTAAGACCCTGTGGGAGTACTCGATGGTATAGTTACCTGCACTTCTTCCGGATAAAATGTTAGTGCTGTCCGACTCGGTTCCGAGCTTAATATAAACGGAACCCTTATTGGTTCTATTTGCCGTGACGGAGAAACCAAAGCTGTTACCGTCGCTTTCGCTCAAGGTTGCCATTTTGCTTTCATAGCTTTCTCTTGTTCCGCTATAGCCTACTGTATAGTTATAATCGTCATATTGAGCGATATAATAGGCAACCGACAAGAAGGCATTGGTGTTATCTCTGTTTTCAGAGCCGACCAAAGCACCGCTGATTTTCATTGTTACGCTATAGGAGACACCATCGGAATAATTGACCTTATGAAGAATATCACCATCGGCGACACCGTCATTAAAGGTATAATTTACGGTTAGCTTAGCAGGAGTTATGGTTAGATAACCTACGCTCGAAATTTCACTACTACCTCCGTTACCGCTAGTGGGTACATTCAAGGAAGAAAGGGTTTCTTGAGAAATGCTCTTAATATCGTTGCAGTCGTTAATCAAGTTCCCCTCTACGTTTCCTTCATATTCTGAAGTCTTCACGGTAATTCTGTCGTATTCGTTTCCGTTCCAGAAGTAAATATCTGCCAAGGTTACATTGGTACCCGATACTGCACGGTAGATAATAACCGCATAGAAGTTAGCATAAGCTCCGCTCAAGTAAGCGGTAACCTCTTGAGGAGCAGGAAATCCGTCAACATAAGCTACATTGGTATATCCGTTTTCGGGATAGCCAGTCAATCCTACGCTTCTTCCTACGGTACTAACGCTGTTTGATAATGGATTCCTTGCGAACAAGGTAATCTCGCTTGCATAAGCGTTGCTACTTACGTTGCTACCCTGAGAGCCTGAGATTTGTAGGTATTGAGGATTAGCGGTATAAACCGAACTACTGTCAAGGAAATAAACTCCGGTAGCTATCGACTTATTCACTGTAAACTGTGTAGAGGTTCTGCCTACACGTTTGTTTTCTTGATTGACAGCGTTGTTAGCTTGCCAATACGTATTTACATAAACGGTATATACACCTGCCTCTATAGGCTTGGTTGTAGATTGAGAAATTCTCTTATCGTCATCGCTGTCGGCATTGCCGTCGGCATCATAGGTAATACCGTAACACTTGAAATATTCTCCGTTGCCCTGAGCATCTATGTAAGAGGAACCATTAACGGTAACGATATTGTAACCGTTAAATGTGGTTAAAATGCCGGAGGAAATCATATTATCGGGCAATTTCTCAAAGGTGTAGCCACCATAGGTTACAGCTTGTATCAATGCAATATTTCCGTTTGTAGTACCCGTTACATTGGAACTAACGACAGAGGACATAATCTCCTGTTGACTTCCGCTAAAGTAGCCGGAATAAGAACTTTCCACATCGAAAGCCGCAAGTGCCAAGCGTAGGCTGACGTTGCCCTTAGCGCTTATGCTAAAGCTCTTGCTTTGTGCAACGCTTGTTGCATAATCCGTTTCGGTAAGGAGACTTACAAAGTTTGCGACCTTCATATTTTCCTCTTTACCTAACACATCGGTATTTTGCAACTCAACAGGCTCGAAATAATAACCTTCGGTCGTGTTAAAGATCAATTCGATATCGATGACGGTACCTGAAAGTAAAGCATTTGCGAAACTTTCCTTAAAGTCTGCTACCAACTGTACGCTGCCACCCTCTGTGCCACCGACATAGGTTGATGCATCTTTTTCCCTTGTTCCACCCAGTAGAATAAAGTTACCGTAGCCTACGTTATTATTGTCTTGGAAGCTAGAATACGGAGAAGCACTATTACCCAACAGCTCCGTTATGGTTATTAAGCCCAAAGTATAGGTATCACTACCACCGCTTATTGCGTAGTCGGTACTACCGACCAAAGCACCCCAAGCGTTAGTTTTGGCATTGGTCTTAATTGTTCCCAAGTGATAAATGTAGTTATTTGCCTTCTCCGATAAATCGACAGAAACCGATCCGAACACGCCACCGGTCATATCGCTGCCCCTGATTGTGCCTATATTGACAAGAGAGTTAGAGGAGAACTCACCTGAGCCGATACTATCTATACAGCCGATTATACCACCGACTATACCTGCGTTAGGAGCTGTAATCGCTCCGTCATTATATAGGATTACACCAACGATAGATTGATTTTGATTACCCTCGGCACCTGTTACCGATAAATCACCGAAGGTGACTACAGTCGAATCGATAGCGGTGGTCATAGAACCGATCACACCGCCTATATATGCATTGATCGAAGAGGTAGCTTGTAGGTTACCCTTATTGATAAGCTTAGTATTTCCGAAAGCGTATCCGTCTTGAGCGGTGACGCCTGTTAATTTACCTTGAAGTACACCGATCACGCCACCCGAATAACTTCTTGAAAGAACTTGTCCGTTGTTTGTCAAAGTCGTAACAACAGATTGAGAAGAAGAACCTATAACGGAGTATGAAGATACCATGCCGAAAATTCCGCCGACATAACTTGTACCGTTAGCACCGATATTTCCGTTATTTATATAGGTTCCCAATGCAGTTACATAAGAATTATTATCGGTTGAAGAAATAATTCCCGCAATACCACCGATGATATTATCACCGATAATCTCGCCATGGTTAATAAGTGTAGTATCTATAGTAAGAAGACCACCGTTAGAAATAAAGGCACCTGCGATACCACCGACATAACTTTGTCCGTAAACGTCCTTACTATTTGTAAGTGATTGGGAAAGGGTATAGGAAGAGCTTCTGACATAAGCACCATAAATACCGCCTATATAGTTACCGGAGCTATGGGAGCTTGAACCGATGTTCATATTATTTACACGAGATTGATCGTCAGTGCCTGCTAAGGATAAGCCGACAAAGCCGCCAACATAATCGGTACCATACACGGTTGAATGGGTATTTGTCAGATCTTGACCGAGTGTACCGCCAACCATAACACCGACTAAACCGCCCGTATAAGCTACTCTTTGATTGGATTTGCCGACATTAGCATCTTGC
Source organism: uncultured Christensenellaceae bacterium (assembly GCA_964561145.1). Classification (GTDB taxonomy): domain Bacteria; phylum Bacillota; class Clostridia; order Christensenellales; family CAG-1252; genus RUG14300. The sequence continues at coordinate 15,363 of CAZLNZ010000005.1, read as the reverse complement.
TGACAGTTTTGAACAGAACCGTCTGCCATATAACCTACAAGACCACCAACAACACTGCCACCGGTTGCATATACAACGGAAGTATTCTTGAGGTACTTCAAAGCACCACCGTCCATGAATCCGACAAGACCGCCGATATATCCGTTCGATGAGGTTAAATCGTCAGAGATGACCTCTAGTTTTTCGGTAGATCTTGCCTTGATTACTCCGTTAGAGTAACCTGCTAAAGCACCGATATAGCTACCGCCCGATACTCCCTTAACCTTTATCCACTGACCAAGGGTAATACCCGCTTTCCCGGAGGCACTGTAAGACAGATATCCGACAATACCGCCAACGTAATTACCGCCGTATACCTTATAGGTAACAATAACATGACCGTCACCGAAGGCATTCTTTGCGGAATCGATTTCAATAACGTCACCGGAGAATTGCTTACCTACAATACCGCCGACGTTGTTAGAAGTATAATAAGATTTGACTATAGAGGGTGTTCCGCTAACAGTCTTAGATCCGACGATTGCATTACAAGCAGAGCTAAGCTTAAAGCCTGTAGTATTGTATCCGAAGAAACCGCCGACATTGGAACCGCCACCGGAGGAATATACAGAACAGTAGGTTAATCCGCCCATCAAGTTATTTACGACACCGTTGTTATATCCGACAATACCGCCGACATTAGCGGTTGTCGAATTTGTAGCATCTATTTCAATGTTATAAAGTTGAATATTTGTAATACTTGCGATACTACCTGTAAACTTACCGATTGCACCGCCTACGTTAGAGCTACCCTTTATCCAAAGGTCCTTAACAGAAGCATAGTCCGTTGAGTTGTTGTTTAATAGGGTAATTTCTCCGTTTTCCAAGGAACCGACTAAACCACCGACACAACTTCCTGTTGCCAAAATCGTATTTTTGGTTCTGCTTCCTAAAACAGAGAAGGTATAGGTATAGGTTGAATTGTTAGCAACATAGCTTACGGGAACCGAGTTATCGATATAGAGATGAACACCGTAACCTACCAATCCTCCGACATTGGAACCGCCCTTAATCTCGCCTACCTCTAGTGCTTGATATGCAACAGAAGTCAAAAGAACATTATTTGAATAAGATCCTTCTGCCTTACCGATAATAGTGCCGACATTATCTTTTCCGACAAAGGCGGAATGCTCTAAAACTATCAAATTAGATACGCTTGCACTGTTATTCAAGGTCTTTACATAACCAAATACTCCGATATAAGAGGAGTCGGAGTTATAGTAAACATAGTCGATGTAATGGGAACCGCCGTCATAAACGCCGGCAAAGTAATTATCTTCTCCGTTTCCGCCGATCGAAAGCATCGAATCGTAGCTTTCACCGCCCCAGTAGGGGTTAGTCAAGGAATCATAAAGAGCAAGGAAGAAGGTATTATAAGTAGCATCTACACCTCTTGCCGTCATTGTCGTGACATGAGCCGTTTGAGTGAAGTACTTACCGTCGGTATATTGACTACCGCCTGCAGCAATATAGGCTGCTAAGAAGAGCATATCGGAACGATTGTTCACGTAGGCATAATAGTACTTGGAGCTTGCAGAGTAGGTTGTCTTATGTTCTCCCGAACCTTCGGAATAATATCCACCCGACTCGTTAATATTTGTATTATAGGTATCACCCAAATGCAATACCTCGTCAGAGGAGCCAACTTCGGAAGTTAAGAAGTTGTTGCCCTGATCGGGTGCATACATTGAGTTATTGGAGTAATTACGAACAGCGAAACAAGCCTGTAAAGGATAATATCCTGGATTATAAATCCAACCGGTAATGCTACCCTCACCTGTTCCGTTAAGGTCAACACCCTCAACACTTTGATTCAATGTTTGAGGAATCAGCTTTTCAACAGCTATTCCGTCATAACCGCTACCGCCCTCTGCGGAAAGCAAGCTTTCGTATCTATAGGTATTTGTAACCATGGCGTTACCGCCGCCTACAATATAGTTAGCCTTTGCATCTCCCGTTTCAACTACAAGATTAGCAACATAGCTATAGCATATGTTAAGGGAGGTCGAAGAGTATCCTACAAAACCTGCGGCAAATGTAGTTCCGTCACCGAGGTTCCCGGCTCTAACTGTTGTATCGATTACGCTACCGTAAGCGATTGTAGTATTAGCTGCAGTGTAACCGATGAAGCCGCCTGCATAAGAGGTTTTGGCGGTTATGTATTTTGCGGTATTGTAGCAATACTTGATATTAGCATTTCCGCCGCTTAAGAATCCGACCAAACCACCGACTCTTCCCTTTTCGGTATTAGTAACAGAGGCGGTGTTATAGCTGTAATAAATGTTGGTATCGCCACCGATTAAGCCTACCAAACCACCGACAGCGGTATTTTCTTGAGACGTCGAAGCAGTTATTACCCCTTCATTATGAGAGCTGAAAATATTCAAGCTACCGCTTGCGTGTCCCACAAGACCACCGACATTATTAACACCGGTTACCGTTGTGACGTTGGTACAATTGATTAAAGTTAAGTCTCCGGTAGCATATCCTACAATACCGCCGACATTGTTATTGCCTACAGAGGTTCCCTTAACGGTTAAGTTCTTGATCGTACCCGATGCCTTACCGAAGAAGCCGACGTTATCGGCAGTTGAACCCTCGGAATAGTTTAAAGTAATAACATGTCCGTTACCGTTCAATATTCCTTGGAAGGAATTGGTTTGTGCAATGCTAAAGTTATTATCGAGAGAAATATCGTTAACAAGACTGAAATAGGTACCGCTAAAGGTATTACCCATTGTATCGATAAGTCTATCCAAGAAGAGAAGTTCACCCTTGGTGGCAAGTATATAGGGATCAGCCTCGGTACCCGAGCCGTTAAAGTAATTGGTGATGCTTATCTTAGGATTGCTGATCCAGTTATCGAACTCATTGACGAGATCTCCGACCTGAGCCTTGTTCCAAACAACCGCAACGCCTACTCTCAAGGTGTGATACTTGACATCCGAGGAGGGAACGGTTAAGTAGACCTCTGTGTTGGTGTCTTTGGCAGCAGGACTCTGGTCATCGGTTCTTGAAGAGATTCCGGATGAGAAGTGGTACATCGAGCCATCGCCATACCATCCAATTGAGATGAAGGGATAGAAGGTAGCAGAAGAAGATCCGCCGGTATGTGCCGAGAAGCTTAAAGTACAGCCTGTTTTAAGTATCGAAGCCAAGCTGTCATTTACTGTCATATCCAACCAAATTAAGCCATAACGAACGCCCGAGAGGGTTGTGGAATCGGTATCGATACCGATTGCATTTGAAGGTATGTCGCTACCGGCATTTCCCTTATAGATATTGGAGGAGCTTGCCTCATCGAAGTATACACCCCATTTACTTAGGTAATTGGAGCCTGACAATACATAACTTCCCGACGTTGTGGGTGCCTCTGCAAGACTACCCTCGCTAATACAAGGAGAGGAGCCGTTAGCGTTGCCTTTATTGTCTAGGTCAACCCTTACACCGTTTTCGGGATTGATTGAATTTACATAATTAATAGGACCGCTTCCACGGTAAACAGCATACAGTGAATTGGTATTCTTATCGGAGCCTGCGGACTCGCTAATCACGTTATAAGTATGGGGACTACCTGCTCCGTAGACAACATTCATGCTATACTCTGAGCCCGACCAACCTAAAAGTGTGGAACGATCGAGGGTAAAGGATTCTCCTTCGCTTTCTGCATAAACATTATCGACACCTGCGTAATAACTCTTTCTTATGTAGCTTCCGTTAGGATTACCGGGAGTGCCGTAGTAGTTTATGTAATAGTTAAACAACGAGTACAAGGTCACGTTAGAGGGATTAGTCCAATAGCCTTGTGCATTTGTATAACCTGAAACGCTCCTGTTTAGAGTTCCTCCCGTTGTGAAGAGTTGAACATCTTTTTCAACGCCCCAGCCTGCCCATTGATAACCGATAAAGGACTCATTAATAGGTAGAGTTGAAGGAGTTGTTGCAGAAGAGAATACACTGGAGGAGTCGAAGGTTATGTACAACGAATATGTCACACTTGTAGACCACTTACCCGAGCCAACGTATTCACGGAATGATAGTTTATAATAGTTAGCACTCCAAACGGAATACAGATTGATATTGGCTCCGTTTGTAGCACTCTTATTCTTGAACTCTCCGCCAACCCGATAAGTCGTACCAGAACCGCCACCCAAGGAGGATACGGCATAAGGTGTTTGAGAAGTCGACCAACCCAAAGCGGTGTAACCTGTCAAGGTAAAGCCTACCTCGGGAAGGGAGAGGGAGATTTCTCTTCCGTTCACATCGGTATCGGGATAGCTTATTCCTCCTAAATTGTCATAGGCAAAGTATGCTTTAGGTGTTTCGCCTTGAACACTCGTTGAAGCTCCTTGATCGGTTGCAGAGTTATAGTGGGATTGATTTCCTGCTGTAGTAGGTCTGTTGCCGTTAAAGGTTACAGAGTAAACAATAGGTGCCCATACGGCGGTTAAGCTCACGCTGTCCCCCTGAACACAAGAAAGTGACTTAAAGGATACTGTTGCGGGAAGCGTGCTTGACCCGGGAGCGCCGCACTCATAATCGCTATAAGAGGAAACCCTTATACTGCTCGATTGAATATCCTTTCCGATAACCGCATTGGCAGAGTTATCGGATAAACCCCAGAAACCGCCTGAAACAGAACTTCTCCAGCCAATCGGGAGATAACCGACTTTAGCTAGCTGTGAAGAAGAATTGATATAATAAATTTCACCGACGTAAGCTGCAAAGGTTAAGCTCTTGCTATTTTGATCTATAGTACCGATAAATGTAGGATTGGTTGTGTTATCCACATTGTACTTATAAACGGAATAGCTGCCGAAAGCAGTTGCATCTGTGGGTAATTTGATTGTTACGTTATAATTATACGGCTCATAAACCGCATAGAAGTATCTGTTGTTTCTGTAACCCTCCGAATATGTATAAGTTGAAGGTAATACCTCCTCATCTGAAACCAAGGTACCGAAAGAGATCGCACCCGAAGTAACAGGGGTGTAGGACAGATACCAACCCATAAACTTATAGCCCGGATTTGTGTAAGCAGTAGTTGTAAAGGGAGTTTTCAAAGTATCGGGTGTTTGATAAGTCTTATCGGTATAACCTGCATAGGAGGAATCGAAAGAGGTCTTTTCGCCCACATACGTTACCTTGTTACCAACAAGACTTGCAACACCGTAACGTGCGCTTTGATCGTTATTGTAGAATGTCTTAAAGGTGATATTCTTAAATCCGCCGGTCAATTCTCCGTTTCCTTGAACGTAGAATAACAATCTTACACCGGTAGCGCCTCCGGGAACCTTGTAAGAACCGTTATAGGAGCTGCTTCCGATCGATGTAGTTAGACTGTTGCCGTTACCAGTCGCAAAAGAGCTATAAGCAACAAAGCCTGCCGTTGAAGTAAAGGAGGCATTGGAAACATCGAGATAACTCGGATCGATTTGACCGTTTCCGCTATGACCGATCCAGTTCATTGCAATCGCATACTTATCTCCTGTTTGGAAGAGTGCCGAGGCGGAGAAGAATACGCTTACACCGACTCCGTTATTAATAGCATTGATGATATCTTCGTCAAACTCCACGGTAAGCCAATATACCGCCGTGCTACTCGAACCGTAAGAGGTTAAGCCCCAACCATATGTCGAATCATAGACGAAGCTACCTTGAGCATTCTTATCCAAAGATACGCTCCATTTTGCATTTGATGCATAAGAACTAGAATCCGATGGAATCGCCGAATTACCGCTTGTACCTCTATCCATAGCGGTGCCGTTTACGGACGGATCATAGCCATAGTAGAGAACACTGCCGTTTTGAGTGTTCGATTGACGATAGTATTGTCCGTACATATCAACAATTACACCGCCTACATCGGAAGAATGCTTTGTGAAATCGTCAAGTGAATCCAATCTTAAGTCTGTAGAGCCTACCTCGTATAGCACGTGATCTACGGAATAATAACTATACCACTTGTTGCCGTAGCCTGCAAAGATAAAACCTGAATAGATACCGATGGGGCTAGATAAGGAATCCGTATTAAATACGCCGGTATCGTTTTGACGAACAAGCAGGGCGTCGCTCGAGGTGTTGCTATAGTATCTGTTGATGGTGTAGTACCAAATACCGTACAAGGTAACGGAAGAGCTTCCGTCCGCCTCGGGATCTGAAACTATATTTGTACTTCCGCTGTTATAAGTGTAATCCCTATCAAGAGTTCCCTTAGACTTAGTCCAACCATAGAATACATAGCCCTCTTTGACTTGATTTGCATTGGCAAAACCTAAGTTATAAGGAGTGTTATCCCCTATAGAAGTGGAATCGAAGGTATAGGTTGCAGATACGTCATCGAGGGAAATTTCGGGGTGAGATGGCTCGAATACTACGGAATAGGTTCTTGCCTCCCATACTGCCGTCATTGTAACACTACCTTGAGTCGATCTCAAGTTATAGAAATAGATATCGTTGACCGTAGCCTCATTATCCGACCAAGAAACAGCGTCGGTTGAAGGCTCGTAATTGTATAAGGCAGTACTAGAGTCACCGTTAGAATATGTCCATCCGATAAAATTATAACCCACACGAGTAGGATTATTGATAGTAACAAGCTCATCAAAATAAGCGGAAGCGGGGGCATCTAAAAGGGTGCCGCCGTTAAGGCTATAGGAGATGTTATAGCTTATATGTGTCCACTTTGCATAAAGGGTAACGGAAGAAGATCCGTCCTTTTCGGGATTGACTATCAGGTTAACCTGACTGCTTCCTGCGGCATATAGAGTACCGCTAGCATCCTCTTCGGTATTCCAACCGCCAAAGGAATAGCCTTTCAAGCTAATTGCAGAGGGCATCGTAAATGCCTCGTCATAGGTAGCACTTATTGCATTAGGAACAGAGGAGGGATCTTGCGACCAAGAAATATCGTTACCGTCAAAACATACGCTATATGTTCTAGCTTCCCATGTTGCAACCAAGGTTACGTTTCCTCCGCTATATGAAGTCAAGTTCCAGAAGAAGCGATTTTCCTCAGCCTCTTGCCAATTGCCACCTGTAGTAGAGGCTCTTGCACTGCGAGTATTATTATAGCTTCCGCCACCGGTAGTGCCTTGACTCCATGCTGCCAACGCTTTAAGATCATTGGTGCTAAGGTTGGAAGAAGCATACTTTGCAGTGTCGGTATCACCATTGACCAATGCCCAACCGATAAAGTTATAACCTGTTCTTACAGGGGCATCGATTTCAACGAAGGTATCATAGGTTCCCGTTGCAGGGTGCAAATCACCGTAACTACCACCGTTTAGCGTGTAGGAAATGTTATAAGTTCTAGCTTTCCATGTGGCAACTAAGGTAACGTCAGAGTATTCGTCTTCACCGTCACCGAGGTTCCAGAAGTAGCTACTTGTAACCTTTGTCGAGCCTATATTCCAAGAGGACGCTTGAGCATAAGCTTGATTTCCGTAACGAGCAGTATCGATTGATATATAGTCTCTGTCGTAGCCGTAATCATAGTATCCGCCTACCCAACCGGTAAAGTCCCAACCTGTAGCTTGTGCATTTGGAATAGTTACAAGCTCATCGAAGGTAGCCGTTATTTCTTTCGATATTACTATATCGGAAGTCATATTATAGGGCATAGAGTTGTCGAAAGTAACGGTATAGGTGTTAGCCTTCCAGTTAGCTTTTAGGGTAACGGTTCCGTTGTTTACTCCGGTAAGGTTGAAGAAACAAAGGTAACTATTCGACAAAACAGACGAACTTGCATTGTTCCAAGAAGTAGCATCGGCATACTTCGTACTGTAGCTGTCGGCATATCTAGCTATGTTAACGTCACCGTCAAAAGTCCAACCGACAAAGGTATAACCCCTCATTGTAGGATTATCGATACGCACACTTTCATCGAATACAGCAGAAGTCGGTGCATTGTTACCCTTTTGAGGATTTTGAGATATTGAAATATCATTGAGATCGTAAACAATGCTGTAGTTGGAAACCTTCCATACAGCATACAGGGTTATTTCGTAACCGGGATCGGCATAATACATTGTTGTGCTATAAGTGGTTGACGCTTGGAAATTAGATTTTCCGTCGAAAACAAAGCTTTCTCCTTGAGAAAGATAAGAGGGATTATCGCTCCAACCCATAAACTCATAGCCGACTCTTGAAAGAGTACCGCCGATGGTATAGTTTTCACCGTCGGTTATCTTGATCGAATCGGGAAGGGTACCGTTAACTTCTGTTGTACCGTTGCTTGCATTTGCGTCATATCTTACAGTGTAATAGAATACCCAACTTGCCGTCAATGTTACGGTTGCTCCGTCTTGACCCGATAAATTCTTATATTGAGTAGATGTCGACTTTGTTGTTGCCGCCCAAGATTCCCAAGAATCTGTATATCTCATAGCGGTAGAGGAATCGCCGCCGGACCAAGTCCAACCGACAAAGGTATAGCCCTCTCTTTCCGGAATATCAATAATAGCTACTTTGTCAAAATCAACCTTTGTCGGAGCATTTTCGCCAAGTTCACCGCCCGAAAGCACGTACTTAATATTATAATTGTACACCCTCCAATTTGCGGTTAGGGTGACCGTTTCACCATTGGTAGAAGTTAAGTTCCAGAAATATTTGCTATCAACCATTAGAGAATTAGAGCTCCAACTGCTGCTAGAGGAATAGGTTTGAGAACCATATTTTGCCAATGTTGTATTCCCGTTAAAGGTCCAACCCAAGAATACGTAACCAACCCTTGAGGGGTTATCGATTGTCAATAAGCTATCGTAGGTTGCCGTTGTGGGACTATAGTTTCCAAGTGTTCCTTGAACCTCACCCGAAGCTACGCCCAAGTCATAGGAAATCTTATAGGTATTTTGAGACCATCTTGCATATAGCGTAATGGTTGCTCCGTTAGTGCTAGTTAAATTTTTGAAATCGGCACCGGGGGTATAATTAGTACCCGAGCCGTCAGCCTTTGTATTCCAACCCAAGAAGTTCCAACCGCTAACAGTGATTCCGTTACCGATTTTATCTGTTTTGTCATAAGTACAGCTTTGATCGGCGGGAACGTTAGAGGGAGTACCCGACATCGAGGGAGAATTAGCCTTATTGTTGTCGTACACCAGTTTGTAGGTAATAGGTGTCCAATTTGCAGATAGGGTAATCGTGCCCGATTCACTCCTTAAGTTCCATAATTGCTCATTATTCACCTTTGTTGAGCCGCTAGACCAAGCTGTTGTATTGGAGTAAACGTCCGAACCATACCTTGCAGTAGAGCTACCGTTCGAATAAGTCCATCCGGCGAATACATATCCTGTTTTTGTCGGTTTATTGATTGTAACCAAGGTGTCATACGTAGCACTTGTCGGATGCTTGCTACCATAAGAGCCGCCATCCAAGTTGTAAGCGATAGAATATGTGTTTGCCGACCAAATCGCATAAAGGTTAATCTTAGCACCGTCTGTTGTAGTAAGGTTACTAAAGGTATCCCCTGATTTATAAGAGGTACCCGAGCCGTCGGCTTTTGTATTCCAACCCAAGAAGCTCCAACCTACAGCCGAGGCATTTTCTCCGATACTGTATTGACTATTGTAATTACAATTGAGGGTTTGGGGTAGGGTTGAAATAGTCGATGACATGTTAGAGGGCTTATTGTCGTTATAGATAACGCTATAGGTAATTGGTGCCCACTGTGCATAAAGATTTATGGTAACAGAGGGTTTTGCCCCTGTTGCCCAGTCACTATTTAAAGAAGAAAGTCGTGCAGCTAGTACGTCCGCCTTATATGTTCCGCCGCTTGAAATGGAATCGCCGCTACCGTCAGAAGAAGTTGTCCAACCGACAAACTTATAGCCCGGTTTAGTAAATCCGTTATTTGCAAGCTGTACACCGCTACCGCTAAAGGTCATTTCTTTAGAGCTTGCGGTAGTACCCCCTGTCGAGCCGTTACCGTGATATACGAAGGTAAAGTTGATTCCGTTCCATTGACAGGTTAACGTTACGGTTCCGGTTGAAGCCAAGCCCTTAACATTGATATCGGAGGCAGTGATGGTTCCCGAAAGAGATTCGGAAGGTGTGCTGTCATAAACAGCATACAAGGCGTGAGAAGATAAAGTGGATGTGGTAAAGCCGGCATATACATAACCTGCCTTATTAACATTACTGCCGTTTAGGTAGTAAATTCTTTGAACAGAGTCATAGCTTATGCCGTTATGTTGAGTCTTACCGTCGCCACCGCTCTTGGTTCCGCCATTGGTTTCGATTTTTATGTTATAAGTATTAACGGTCCAATTTGCCTTAATGGTAATTGTTTTTTGATCCACATCCGTCAAATTCTTAAACTCGTTACCGGGGGTATATCCGCCCCAGTCCTTAAAGGTCCAACCTTCGCAGGTAAGTGCCGAGGGCCAATTCATAGTTTCGTCGTATTTACAAGTCAATTTCTCGGGATCTGCCTTGCTTGCCCATCCACCCCAAGAAGGATCGTTGTTGTCAAATACAACGTAATAGGTAACCGGAGTCCAATTAGCAGTCAAAGTGACGGTGGAATCCTTACTTGCAGTCAAGTTCCAGAACCCGGTAGAAGTAACCTTTGTCGATGCATTACTCCACGATGTTGCACCGGAATAGGTAGAACTTCCGTATTTTGCCGTTGAGGTATTACCGCCCGAATAGGTCCAACCATCGAATCGATAACCCTTTCTTGTAGGATTACCTATGGTCACCAAATTGTCATAGGTCGCAGAATTAGGTGAAGTGGAGGACGAGCCGCCATTCAAGGTATAGGAAATCTTATAGGTATTTGCAGTCCATTGAGCTGAGAGTGTCTTAGATTCACCGTTAGTAGCAGTCAAGTTTTTAAAGGTAGCTCCTGCAGAATAAGATCCCCAACCGCCAAAAGTCCAACCTGTAGCGCTTGCCGCTGCAGGCATAGAGTATTCTGTATCATACTTACACTCCATGGAATTCGGAGTTTTATTTGCAGTACCATCATAGTAAACGGTAGAGGACATATTTGACGGCTTATTCAGCGAAAAAGTTACCGTATATGTTATAGCCGTCCACTTTGCATATAATACACGGTCATTAGGCTTTCTATTAACAAACCCGGCAGTTTTATCATCGGTAAAACCGTTGTTTATATTTGTCTGACTGCTTCCTGCAGCATAGTTAGTACCGGTTCCGTCAGCTTTGGTATTCCAGCCACCGAATATCCATCCGGTAACAGCGGGTGCACCTTGTAGAGTTCCTGCACTACCATAGGTAAATATCTGTTCGGCAGGAGCATTTGTACCACCATTGTACAAAATTGTTCCCGACATATTTGATTTTCTGTTAAGATCGTAGGATATCTTGTAAGTATAGGGTTCCCATTGTGCATATAGGTTGACATACACCGTAGGTTGATCCCCTGTATTACAACTATTGATATTGGCACCGTCGCTCAGTATTTTCGCAAGGGTAGCAGCTGCAAACTGACCACCACTAGCAATGCTTGTACCGCTTCCGCTTGCCTCGGTATTCCACCCGTTAAAATAGTAACCGTCACGTGTATATCCGTTTACGGCAACGGTTACATTATTTCCCGAAAAGGTTCCGCTAGTTCCCGAGGTTGAACCTGTTCCGCCATTTGCTTGGTAAGAGATAGCATATTTTATGCCCTTCCAAGTAAGTGTTAATGTCGCCGTACCACCTGCCGACAAACCTCTTACGTTAATATTGCCCAAGGTATTGGTTCCCGAGAAAGAGGTAGTAGGCGTATTGTTATACGCAGCATACCCTGCATGGCTTGACAAATTGGACATAGTAAAGCCTGCATAAACATATCCGTCTTTTTTACAATATTGCGGTGTAAAATAGTACAAATGATTGATCGCACTATATTTTACACCCGAATAGCTACCGCCACCGCTCGTCTTACTTCCACCATTGGTGTTTATATTTACGTTATAAGTCGTTTCCGTCCAGTTTGCATAAAGTGTAACCTTTCCACCATTTGTACTACCTGCAAGATTATCGATATCATCACCAACAGTATAGCTCGTACCGGCACTTATGGCAGTACCTGTTCCGGAAGAGTTGCTATTCCAATGTTTGAAGGTCCAACCTTCACATGTAAGAGCTGAAGGCATAGTTACAGACTTACCATAAGTAAAAGTCATACTACTAGGTGCAGCACTTGCCCAACCTCCCCATGACGGATCGTTATTTTTAAACTCTACATTGTAGTTATTAGCCTCCCACACGGCATAAAGGTTAATAGTTACCTCACTGTCATCACCGAGATTTCTACTACTAACATTTGCAAGGTTCGCAATTTTTGACGCCAAGTCGCTGGCAGAAATTGTTCCGCCATTAGAATATGAAGACGAGCCGGAGTTGCTTGTAGACCAACCCACAAAATGATAGCCTTTTTTAGTAAAAGAATTATTGGAAAGTTTTTGTCCGGAACCCGAGTAAGTCCCTGTGGTCGCACTCATACTCCCTGACCCACCGTTGGAGTTATAAATTATTTTGTATTTTATGCCTTTCCACAGAACTGTAACGGTCACACCCCCACGGGGCACATAAAGAAATTCATAATCATCGACATATGTTTTTCCGCTATCCACGGTATATCGAATTGCGGTATTAGCAGTTGCATATGTATAACCGGTAGAAGATCCATATGCCCTATAGTGCATTGGTCGGCTGCATTGGAAGCCATCGTATATGTAACCGTCCTTTTGCAAGTTTGCCGTTTTAAAGTAATAGCACATATTTGCGGGAGAACCGCTTTTCCAGGAAAAGGAAGTACCGGATGTTGATGGTCTAGATATGTTAGAATAGGTTGCACCATCTGTGTTTAGAGTTGCGGTTCCATATCCTGTATTAGAACAAACACTGAAAGTTAGAGCGTTGCTTGGAAATTTCATATACCCACTAAGTACACGACCGCCAATCCCCAAGAAACCTGAGTAATTAACCGAACTACAACAGTAAACACAAAGATATACAGTCGAATAGTTAAACTCCGCAGTCTGTCTATATGTTAAGGTGACAGCACCGGAATTTCCAGCACCATCACGATATGTGTTTGCATTTCCGACACCGTTTGATCCAACATTTGAAACCAATGTATTTCCGGGAACCTTATCATTATCCTTACCTCTAAGGTCAACAAGATTAAAGAACTGTTTGGTTGTGGAAAGCATCATTGCACCGGTAATATATCCATCCGATCCTTCAGCAGTCGATGGTTGGTATTTCAAAGAAATATCACAAGCTCCTGCTTTAATCGCTTCCAACAGCGTTCCGCTTATCTGTATGTAGAAAGCCATAATACCATAGTTAAGCTTTTGTCTTCTATATCCACCGGCAAAACCAAATTTTCCACTCTCGGTCATATAATGTCTGCCATTAACATCATTACCCGCACACCAATATGCTAGTGAAATATTGCTCGAAGAAAAAGATACACTGGATAAATCATATGTGCAAGAACCGTCTGTAAATGCACTAAGAGTTGTTCTTGTATTTGCTGTTGAAGTAGTCGCAGCGCTGTTCGTGTTATAATAACGGGTGTTCCCATTAGTAGAAACAGAAACACTACCATAACTACCACCATAAAAGCTGTCACTATCAACCGCATACGCAGTGTTAGGATCATCAGAGTCCGTGGTGTCCATATAAACTCCATCCAGACGCTCAATCCCCTCCCAGAAGTCGGCATTATCCAAATTGTTTGAATAAGCAGTTCCAAGCTTTTTGCTGTATTGGAATAAGCCGCAGAATAAAATTGCAATAATGGCAAAACAAGCAAACAAGATTATTATTGCCTTGTTAGTGGCGTGGCTCAGTGTAAAACTTGCAAATTTTCCACCGTTTGCCGTTGCCTTGTATCTATACCCCTTCTCCTCCATAACAGGGCGGTCAGGGTTGATTATTTCATTTTGACCAATGGTCTTATGTTCGGGTGAATTTTTCATGTATTTCTCCGTGTTCGCACTAAGCCCACGCACGCTCTCGCACGCACGTAAAGAAAAATCATTCTCTTCACACGAAGGACAAAAAGCGGGGATGTAATTACTCCTCGCATCGGATTGTAAATCCTTGTCCTCGCAAATCCCGCCTCCGCAGGCAAACGGAACCTCCGTATTACCTTTAGATTTTTTGGACTTGAATAATTTTTCTTTCAATTGTTTCATAACGAACTCCTTGAATCGTTTTTTTATTTTATTGTAATGGTATTTATGCCAACATTTCATCCAAATGTCATACTGAGCGAAGGCAACGCCGCAGTCGAACTCCGAAGGAGCGACACCTTGGTGTCGGTATCTAATCCTTATGCTCTTGCATTGAATGACGCAGGTGAGCCGAGATTATAGCCAAGGAACTTGGCGTAATTTATAAATCGCTAACCCATTTTATGTTTTATCATGTCCCTATCAGCGTAAGCCTTGCATCCGGCACTACTGTAATACGGATGAGATACCGATGTTTCACATCGCCCTTTCGGGTTCGACTACAGAAATTGATGCCAATTTCTTCCGCTCAGTATGACATTCATACGTTACCCTGCTATCACAACCGTGGTTTTAGCCGCATCGCCTTAAACGGAGTATCCTTTTTACAAGGATGAGATACCGATGTTTCACATCGCCCTTTCGGGTTCGACTCCAGGCTTTGCCTTTCGCTCAGTATGACATTTAGACGGTTAAATCGCTCAAATATTACGCATTTGAGAAGCATAATAACGCACTCAAAATGAGGGGCAAAATTACATTATATATAATAATATATATAGGCGAAAAAGTCAATATTACCCCCACCACATTTCACTAAAACTCCTTAGTTTTCACTAAGCTTTCACAAGAAAAGAAAGGTAATGCAATATTATACCACCTTTTGTACCATTTTTAGAAAACCTTGTCTGAAGGATTATAGGTGTGCGACACACCGAGAATATAAAAACGATCCTTTTTTAATGCGGATACGGAGTAAGCCTTGCCCCCGCCCTACGACAGAATAGTATTACCGCTACGTTAGCAACATGTCTTAATGATTTTCATCCCATAACATTACCTTCAATGCGGATAAGATACCGACACCATTGTATCGGTATCTTATCCTTGTTATCAAAAGCAATACGAGGGGCTTAAAAACAATATTAAACAAGCAGTGCAAGTGCTTAAAACTGCAAATTGATAGAGGTTTTACATCTACAATGTCATACTGGGCGAAAGGCAAAGCCTGCAGTCGAACTCCGTAGGTGCGACACCATGGTGTCGGTATCTCATCCTTGTTATTACCATATATCGCATGCTAGTTTTTTTGCAAGATAACGTTATTATTACGACATCATAC
>CAZLNZ010000004.1:0-136647 GCA_964561145.1 uncultured Christensenellaceae bacterium | reverse complement strand
CCAGGACCCGCTGATTAAGAGTCAGCTGCTCTACCAACTGAGCTAATGGCGCATACGTGTGGAGCGGGAGACGGGATTCGGACCCGCGATATCTGCCTTGGCAAGGCAGCGCTCTACCACTGAGCCACTCCCGCGTTTCAACATTGTCGATTATAGTATAGAGGAACTTTTTTGTCAATCGTTTTCAAGAAAGTTTTTATTATTTTTTATATTTTTCTTGATAATCGTGCCGATTGTTTACATTTCATTGCGTATAGCCCTGCTCTTTTTGTACGAAGCTACTCTCTTGATATCAGCAATGCTAGGGTTTAAGGTTTTAGATATGAGAAAGTTTTAATCAATAACTATTTTGATGAGAGTGCATATTTGGAAAGAATGCGGATGAGATACCGACACCAAGGTGTCGCCCTTTTAGGGTTCGACTGCAGAAATTGATACCAATTTCTTTCGTGCAGTATGACATTTAGATATATTATCTTGCGATTTTTAACATTATTAGAAGTAATTCTTAACTTTTATAACTGTCGTTTTTTAGGATGCGTTATAAGCCTTGCCACTGCCCTACCTACAATGAATTAGAATCCACAGAAAAATCCGCGAGTGACGTAATCAATGCGAGTGCTTAAGAATAATTGTATCAATAGAAGTAAAATCCGCACTAAAACAATATCAATTCATAGCAAAATATTATCTGAATGTCATACTGAGCGAAGGCATAGCCGTAGTCGAACTCCGTAGGAGCGACACCTTGGGGTCGGTATCTAATCCTTAAACCCTCGCATTAATCTGTGTAAGGGGAGGTGGATTTGAGTGTAGCGAAAAGACGTAGGAACTGTAGGTGTGGTACACACCGTAGTGTAAACATGGATTGCGGCGGGAGACGATCCCCCGCCCTATGATGTATGATATTGTATTAATAACGATATCCCTTTAAGAAACAAACCTAGCCTGCAATAAACGGGAATAACAAGGATGAGATACCGACACTTTGTGTCGCCCCTACGGGGTTCGACTGCAGGCTTCGCCTTTCGCTCAGTATGACATTTAGATTTATTACCATTTAATATTAGTATTTTTAGTAATTATTCCTGTTTTTTAGTTTAATTTTATCATTAGTATGCTTTACTAATTTACTGTACCACATTCCTTTCGCTCAGTATGACATTATATATCTCTCCATTTATTGATAGTATTTTTAGTAATTCTTCTTGTTTTCTTATATTCAATTTTATCATTTAGATACTTTCTTCATTTTTGTACCACTTTCGCCCGGCACAGTCTTATAGGATGAGGATCCTTATCAAAAGTTAGAACAATAACGTTTTATCTTCTCCCATTCCGAGCATTCCGTCTAATACGTATTTGGTTCCATCCTCTCCTATTACAAAACCTTCAAGTTCACCAAAGGTTATGTAGTAATCAATACTTGCTACTGCGGCATGTAATAACATCGCATTAAGATTATATATCTTAAACTTAATGTCAACCATCCCGTATTCATCCTTAATATACCATTCTGCATACCCTTTTTCAAGAAAGTTTTCACTTTTTATAGACTGCGTAAAGGTCACAGGAGGAAGTATACTCAAACCGTCTTCTAAAAAGATGACATTTTCATTAAACCGCTCTTGATCTATGGATTGATTGCGAGTTAAGTTAAAGGCTATAAACTTTCTCTCACCATTTATCTCACTTACACCCATTGTACTAACCCAATCATAATGGGCTCGCCGTGGATAATATCCTCTGTGGTCATCGATTATTGCCGTTGTCTCCTCATCGGACTCAAAACGTTCCCCGTCTAGAACCAAATAACCACTCATTTTAAAGAAATCCTTTTGACTGTATAATGTGCGATTATCACTATACGGAAAAGGAATAGAAGCAACACAGGGCTTTGATATTCTTGTAAGCTCTACACTATACTCAATACTATGCTCCTCTTTATATTTGCTATCAACAAGTGCTTCACCCGAAAAATGTCCGTCCAAGTATGCATTGCCCTCGTCAAGAGCATTAACGAACCTTATATTAGATAGGTTAGTTTTTCCCTCGGTAACAGCTCCATTAATAAGATTAGGGGCTATTATTACGCCCTTGCTTCTTAAGTTTGCATCCCAGCTATAAACCCTTCTATTACGTTTATCATAAAAAACCGAGAAGGTCTTTCCTATTATGCCCATATCGCATACAGCTGTAATGAGAACCCCCTCCTTGAAGTGGAGTTCTGCCGCCTCCCATAGTGTTAGTTTAAACCGATTCAAAAAGTTTGGAGCCTTGGTAGGCTTTTTAGCCCTCTCCAATTCCATGGTTTTAAATTCTTTGTCAAAGTTACCGAATACGGTTTTACCCTCCTCGTCAACCAAGTCATCGGGTGTAGGCTTTACCCTGCGGTCGGGATGTATAAACTTACTATAGTCTTCTGACATAAGGAAACCTCCATTATGTGTTATTATATCAAAGATATATTCCGTTTTCAATATGACTTTTAATACTTTTTAACTATTTACATAAAAGAATTCATATGCTTCTTAATAATTTGACAATTACTTTCATAATATACCAAGTGAGGTGATATAAATGAGAGTCGGAATAGTAGGATATGGTAACCTTGGAAAGGCGGTTGAAGAATACTGCAATAATAACCCTAAAATAGAGCTCGTAGGCATTTACTCAAGAAGAAATGTTAAGACCTTATCGGGAAAAACGCTTCCTTTTAACGAGGTACTAAAACCACTAGAAGTGGATGCATTGATTCTGTGCGGAGGTAGTGCTACAAACCTCGATTCCGATGCAGCGGAAATAGCTAAATACAATAATATAATCGATGCTTACGATAATCACATTGAAATAAAAAGCCATATGGAAAAAGTCAAGTCCAACCTGCTCAACGGAGGAATTGCGATCCTAGCTTGCGGTTGGGATCCGGGCGTATTAAGTGCAATTCGTGCATTATCGAGCTGTTTGCCTAATGCCGAAACTATTACCACCTGGGGAAAGGGAGTCAGTCAAGGACATACACAGGCGATAAAGAATATAGAGGGTGTTATTGATGGGATACAATTTACTATTCCTATTAAGAGGAAATTGAACGATTTTCTTAAAAACGGAAAAGTTATAGAGCTACAAAAACTACACAAAAGATTATGTTATGTACTATGTAATAAAGAGGATAAAAACCGTATAGAAAAACAAATCATTGAAATGCCTAACTACTTTTCAGGTTATAAGACAATTATAAAAAGGATTAGCAAGCATAATCTTGAAAGGCTTAAGAATTACCGACACGGTGGTCGAGTGATTTCAAAGAATACCACAAGTATGATGGATTTTAAAATTGAAACCACATCGAACCCTATGCTAACTGCAGGTATACTGATAAATATTGCCTTTGTTCTTGAAAAATTTAAAATGGAAGGAAAAACGGGGGTATTTACTATGCTCGATATTCCACCTCGTTATTACGTGGATGATCCATTGAAGGTACTGTAAGACTTGGTAAAGTATATTACGAGCGTGAATTCCCAAAGTAAATTCCACCTCAAATTCCACTGTGGAATTTACTTTGGGAATTCACTAGTATATTACGAGGATGAGATACCGATGTTAAAGTATAACCTATAGTGGTGAATTGATGCTATAATAAGGATGAGATACCGACACCAAGGTGTCGCCCCTTTGGGGTTCGACTACAGAAATTGATGCCAATTTCTTTCGCTCAGTATGACATTTATGCATAATACTTCTTTTGATTTTATAAATTTCAGTAATTCACATAGTATTTTCTCTTTAGCTCAGTATGACATTTATATATATTCTCTTGCGATTTTTTCTATTTTTAGTAGCAACTGTTGACTTTTATATCTGTCGTTTTAAAGGATGAGGTGTAAGCCTTGCCTCCGACCTACAATGTACGATATTACGATAATAACAATATCTTGCAAAAAAAGTAGAAAGGTGTCGCCTCTCTACTTTTGAATAATTGCAATTCTTTATTCTAGCTCTGCCAAACGCTTTGCAAGATATGGCATGCCCTTTTCAAACTCTGCACCATACCAGTGCTCATCATCATTGTAGCTTTGTTTAATACACTCGATAGTATAGTCAACGGCAAGTGCAGCAGCTTGTTCCGCCGATAAACCCTTGATGAATCCGCCTACAAAACACGATGAATAAATATCACCGGTTCCGTGGAAGTTCTTATCGATTCTTTCACCGAAGTAATAAGTAACGGTATCTATGCTCTTATCATAAATCGCAACACCAAGCTTACTTGGCTCAAAGCTAACACCTGTTAGAATAACTGTATTAACACCTAGTAACGAAAGCTTTTTAAGTAGATTTTCTATATAGGCTCTATCATAGTTTTCCTTATACTCGATATCTGTCAAGAAGCAAGCCTCCGTTAGGTTGGGAAGAATTACATCGGCTATTGAACAAAAGTTTGCCATTTTTTTTGCATACGCCTTGTCAAAGCCCGGATAAAATACTCCGTTATCTCCCATAACAGGGTCTACAACGACCTTTACGCCCTCTTTTGAACAGTTTGCCAAAATATCCTTTACTACCTCAAATTGCTTAGGATTTCCGATATATCCTGTATATATTCCGTCAAAAGTTATTCCACTCTGCTTCCAATGATCTGCAATCTTAGGCATTTCATCGGTTAAGTCAAGGAAGGTGTATCCTTTGAACTTATATGTATGGGTTGATAAAATCGAGCTTGGTAATATTGAAGCCTCAACACCCATCGCTGAAATGATAGGCAATGCAACCGTTAAAGAACATTGTCCAACGCAAGAAATATCTTGCACAGTTAAAATCCTCTTGTAATTCATATATTATCTCCTTCTTAAAATAGTATCTTAATTATTCAACAGAGGCGATGGCTTCGTTTTGCTTGATTCTCAGTTCTTGAGTTCCTTTATCGGCAAGAGCTAATAAAGCATTGAGCTCTTCCCTTCCAAAGGGTCTACCTTCTCCTGTTCCTTGGAGTTCAACATAGGTACCTTCCTCCGTTGCGACAACGTTCATGTCAACATCGGCACTCGAATCTTCTTTATAGCAAAGATCCAACATCGGTGTACCGTCAACGATACCTACAGATACTGCGGTAATTTGATGTGCTAAGGGATTCTCCTTAAGTAAACCCTCCTTGAGCCAATATTTGACAGCAAGACAAAGGGCAACATATCCTCCTGTTATCGAAGCGGTTCTTGTACCACCGTCGGCTTGCAAAACGTCACAATCAATCCAAATGGTTTTTTCCTCGAGTTTGCTTGTATCAACAGCTTCTCTTAAACTTCTTCCTATCAACCTCTTTATCTCTACACTTCTTCCGTCAGGTTTGCCACCCTCTCTCTTCTTTCTATTTTGTGTAGAGGAAGGAAGCATTGCATATTCGGCGGATAACCAGCCCTTACCGGTTCCTACCAAGAAAGGCATAGTTGTGTTATCCAGCATGGCTGTGCAAAGAACATGGGTATTACCCCACTTAATAAGACAGGAGCCACCGTTAACAGCTGTGAAGTTAGGAATAATCTCAACGTTTCTGAGCATATCAAGCTCTCTGGAATCAACTCTCATTTTTTTACCTCGCTTTTTTTCTTGATTATAAACCCTTTTTGCTCCATAGTCAACAATGTTTTTCAACTATTCTATTCGTGCTTGCTTAAAAATACATTGTATGATAAAATTAAAGTATGGAATTTTTAGATAAGCTTTTATTAAAAACAAAATCAATGGAAGAAGAATACTTTAAGGTCTCCGAGCTACTTCTTGCTCCGGAGATCACTATTGACATTGTTAATACTACCGAGCTACTGAAAAGAAAAGAGTATTTAGAAAACATAGTCACAATAAGACATGACATCTTATCCCTTATTGAGGACATAAAAAGCTACAACTCATATACTTCCGACGATCCGATGTATGACCTTGCTAGGGAAATGCTCGAAGAGGATAAAGTTCGTCTAAACGAGCTGGTTCTAAAACTAGCAGCCAACGCATCTCAAAAAAAGGATAACGACAAAACACTGCTATTCTTCACAAACGATAATTCGAATCAGACCAACTTGCAAAAGTTGATCGATTTATACATCACTTTTTTACAAAACAATGACTTGAAAGTAACAAAGATAAACGCTTATTCCTTCCTTTTGGAGGGGCAAAATACAATGGCAATCTCTTCAACTCTTTGTGGCAGACACAAACTTTATTACGATAAAAGTTCGACTTCTATCCTTGTGTATTCCTATACACCCGTTGAGGTTAAAGTGCCTACGTTAAATGACAGCAATGTAAGAGTAGATATCTTTTTATCACACGGAAAAGGCGGTCAAAACATCAACAAGGTGGAAACGGCTGTTCGACTAACCTATTTGCCAACAGGACTTCAAATAACCTGTCAAGACGAACGTTCTCAACTGAAAAATAAAGAACGAGCTTTTGAAAGATTAAAAACGACGCTCCTTACGCAATCGAAGGAAAAAGAAGAAACGGAAAATGCCAAGAGAGAGTGTGAAAGCAAAAAACAAGCATCAAATAACATACGTACAATCGATTTTGATAAAAACTCCCTCTCCGACTCACGCACGGATATAAAGATTGACATAAAAGAAAAATTAGAAGAACAGCTCTTAAAGTTAACTTTGGCTCTACTAACAGAATTGTAAACTAAAAAAACTCAAACACGAGATATGTATGCAATTTTTAATGTTTATTTACGCTTTAGTCTGGTATAATATAGATAAATGGTTACGGTTATCAATAAAAACACTCAAACAATCGTTCTTTCTTCCTTTACAAGGATCCTAAAAACAGAGCGATTCATAGCGGATACCGCAAGATTTCTTAAGGTCGATGAGTTGATTTCACAGCTTGCCGAAGGTCTTATTTTAAACGGTAAAATCTTTAATGAAAACTCCGTCAATTCCGCATATATAGTAACCACCAATAAGGGTGGACATACCTTTTACTTATGTATCGGCAAGGGATTGGATAATAAATCGGTCGCAGAAAAAGACATCATCTTCTATGCTTATGAAGATCAGGGCAACAAAAAACATAAGAACGATTCAAGCTTTATTCCACTAATCGAGTCAGATATAATAACCTTCTCCGTTAAGCCTACGGGAATGCCGCAAGCAAAAGACTTTAATAAGATATATTCCATATACAATTCAGATAACGTCAACTTCCCTCTACTTAGTCCAGACCAACTCAAAATTATAGAAACAGAAAATAAAAATCTTATTGTCCAAGGCGTTGCAGGTAGCGGTAAAACCAATGTTTGCATCGATAAAATCATATATTCCGCTTGTAGGGAATACTCCGGTAAGGTCTTATACACAACCTTCTCTCGTGGTCTATTAACCGACACGAAGGACAAATTGGACCTTTTCAAGAAAAACATCCTGAACTTTGCCACAAAGCTTAAGGAAAACAAAGTTGTTTTTACAGATAACCACCATAAAAAGGCAGTAGAGAATAAACTTGGAATTTTCTTCAACGTCGAAGACGAAGAAATCTATTCAAAAATCTTAAGAATTGCAAAGTTCCTTGAGGAAAAAGTCGACTTTATGTTGATTAGAGATTTTAATAAGAATCTACCGTTTGCAGACGAGAATTTCTTTTATCATAAATTTCTTCAATCAGCCAAAAGCAACAAGTTTATTTATTCAAAGCTGCAACGATTAAAAAGCGTATCTGTTGAAATTATCTATAAGGAAATATACGGTTATATTTTAGGAAAAGCAGATCCGCAAAATCCTTTTAAGGAAATATCCCTAGATGAATACGTAAATAAAAGAACGGATTTTTTATCAAAAACGGAAAGGGAGATTATATATCAACTTTCCCTCGATTACAAAAAGTTCTTATCCCAGAATAACGCAATCGATAACAACGGTATAAGTAGATATGTGCTGAACAACATAACCGCTCCACTCTATTCCCTTAGCGTTATCGATGAGGTTCAAGACTTAACAGAGGTAAACCTTTGTATGATAAAGGGAATATCTCGTAAGGTCTTTGCAGTAGGTGATGCTCTTCAAATGATTAATCCCTCATATTTTAGCTTTGCCTACCTTAAAAGACTTCTCTATGAAAAAGAGGTTTCAGCCGTTGAACTCAAAAACAATTATCGCAATACGGCGAAAATCAACGATGCAATTAACGACCTGAGCGATCTGAACGTCGGAAGATTCGGAACACATAGCTTTGTCCTTAAAGGTAAGAGTATCGAGGAAGCCGGTAAAACCCGAACTGTTTATATTAGGGATAAAGATTTTGCCCCTAAAACCGCCAAAGAAAAGCCCGATAGCTTTACAGTAGTGGTTTCAAGTTTAACTCAAAAACAAGCGTTACGTGAGATACTCTCTAAACAGGAAATATTAACAGTGTCGGAAATAAAGGGATTGGAAAGAGGTACTGTGGTGCTTTACAATATTCTATCTGATAACAAAAGATTTTGGCACGAGCTTGAAATGGCAGAACTAAACAGAAAAAGCGCAGATGAAAACTCTGTGTATAGGTATTATTTCAACCTACTATATGTCGGAATATCAAGAGGAAAGAATAATCTTTTTGTTGTCGAGCGTGAAGAAATCCCCTACTTTAAAGACTTTTTTAGCAGACGGTTTACACGTGTATCTACAGAAGAGGGAATCGCCGGACTTTGCGAGCTTGTGTCAAAAATCGAGATAGATCAAGAGGAACTTCTTGAGAGAATCGAAGAGTTCTTAAAGTACGGACAATACGATAATGCACGCTTTACTGCCGGTAAACTTGAGGATGAAAAACTGAAAAGGCTTCACCTAAAACGTACCGATATTTTTGAAGAATATGTACAGAAAGGTGACTACAGAGGTGCAGGTATTGCTCTTTGGGGAATCGGAGAAAGTAAAGAAGCCAAGAAGATGTTTGAAAGAGCCAAGGACTATGATCTTATCAAAATTGTCGACCAATGCGAAGGTCAAGGGCATGAAAAGCTAGATGTAGATATCATCGAGTTCTTTCCCGAGCTTAAAGATAACCCGATTGCAAAAAAATTGATATTGGATACTATAAACGAAGATATTAACAGTATAAATGCCGACCTTCGTTCGGCAAAAAACAAAATTCATCAGCTTAAGGAGAAGAAGAATGGAAAAAAATAATGACTTTATAGAATTAATGGAAGCATTTAAAAGCTATAGAGATATGTTAATCCCCCTTAAGGAGGGACTATCCGAGTTTGCGGAAACCTACGAGGGTACAAGGGCAAGTCTTCAAAAAATCAATAACGCTTTTGACGGAGATATATCGGGCAAGCTTTCGGCTATTCTCAACTCTCTTCAAGCTCAGTCGGGAAAAGCATCTGACTTAACGACAAAAATTGAATCCTTTGTCAATATGACTAATAGGTATGCCGTTGAACTGGATAAAATCGCAGATTTATTTGAAAAAGCCGAAAAACGTTTTCAAGATATTTCATCACTTGAGAACAAGGTCGAATCCTTACTTTCTAAGATCGAAGCAATAGGAGAAGAAAAACGTAAAAGTTATAACCTCCAACAGCTACAACGCTCATTTGAAAGCTATAACTCCAATCTACAAGGAGTAAACGAGTTTATTAATAAGGACGTTGTAAATATGCTCCAAGAAAACTCTAAAAAAATCGATCAGGTTAAGCAAGGTGCCGATAGTATAGAAAGCCGTTTAAAATCCGAAGGTATCAGCTTAGAAAATCTAGTTAGTTCCTACATTCAAACAAACCAATTCCTGAAAAAAATCACGGAGCAAAACGACGTTAACGAAAGTTATCTTTTCGACGTACTAGATAGATGGGCGGAAACACGACGCATAAAAGTTAAAAAATAATGGAATACGATGGCATTAAAATTTTACAGATCATAAAAGAAGATGATGTAAAGGAATTCGATCGCATCATTTTCAAGGGAAAGAATATACGACTCGGAAGGTTTCCTCTTTTGTCTATTGCCTACCTCTATGAGGCACACGGTATTAGCTCAAAATATCAAGGAAAACTTTTATCCCCGGCATTTAGTCAATACACGTTACTTGACGAACCCGAAGAAATATACAATAAGCTTAAAAGTGTTGCAGGTAAGTGCATGAGGTTCTATCTCGACGATATTATTGAACCGACAGAAATGCTTGCTCTTTTGGGTAAATCAGAGCTTCTTATAAAGCTTTGGTTATATGCCCCAAAATCTCAAAAAACAATTCACAACATCTCATCTATCTACTCCATTAACCATAATGTTAGCGTAGAAGTGACTGAAGACTCCATCAATCTTCCAAGAATTAAAGGTAGCAAGGCAAAGTGGAATAAATATCTTTACTCAGCTTGTTTTAACTTCACCTTCGTTGCCCTATGTCTTGCACTTGTTTTTATTTACCTCTGTATCTTCGGAGTGGGTACAAACTCTTTTCCGTACGTAGCAAAAGCTAACCTTGTAGGATTATCGACAACAGGTACAACCATAGTCAAAAATAATCTCTCCGTAACGGAGGACTACATCTCAGGCGACTCTGCTGCAACTATAATCGGCAACAATAATGTCATAACACTTGAAACCCTCCCCCTGTTTAATAACTTTTCGGGAACACTGGAAAACTTAACCATATCTGTTGATCTTAAAGAAAGCAAGCTTTCCGAGGACAGTGCTATCATATTAAACAATAGCGGAACTATTAAAAATCTTAACGTAATTCTCAAAGGCAAAGTCTATGAGAATATAACAAATAAAGATCTCTACCTTTCTGCATTAGTTCACGAAAACAACGGAAGCATCGAAAATTGTACTGTTTTTGCCGATCTATCCTTTTCGGGAGACGGCAATGGTAACGCATATTTTGCAGGCATCTGCTCTACAAACAACGGCGAGATTAGAAATTGCACCTTTAAAAGCGACAGCAGTGTTATTGCCGATACCATAGATATTTGCGGTATTACCGCTATCAACAACAAACTTGTAGAGGGTTGCTCCACATACGGATATCTATATCAGTACTCGGACAAAAGCTTTGAGGCGGAAAACGATGGCGAAACGTCTGTATATTCTTGGAATCCTAATGTCGCAGGTATTGCATTGAACAACAACTCTACTATCTCTAATTGCATTAATTACGCCACATTAGAGATCAAATCAAAGGCTCAAAGCTCCCACTCAAACCTATTAGGAGGAATTGTTTGCACTAATACAGGAGAAATAACAAACTCCTCAAACGAAGGAAATCTTATTGTAAACACAGACAACTATAATGCATACGTCGGAGGTATTGCCGCCATTAACGATAGGATGGACGGAGAATACGGGAACTACGTTAGAGCAACTATCACCAACTGCTCCCAAAACAGCGACATTACAATTAATGCAGGTAAGTATTTAGCCTTTGCCGGTGGAATTGCAGGACAAAATCTAGGCTCAATCTCGTATTCTAAAGCCGTATCACTTTTTAAGCTCGAAGGAGAACAAACCTTTGCAGGCGGGTTGGTCGGTGCAGACCTTGTAAACTATGCGTTTAATTCCATCTATTACAATTATTATACCTACCAAAATGCATTTGTTAAAACAGAAGCGGCTTCTCTCCCCTACCCCCTAATACTTGTGGAATCAACGACTGCGGATGAGTATGGAAATAAGAAAACAACGCTCACTCCTTATCTTGCCGAGGATAAAACTTTCTATGACGACAATAATAACGTTTTCTACGGCAACTATAACTTTGCTTACAATACTATCAAAGAACTCGAACAAGCGGAGATCAAACAATGAATGCAAGAAAAGAAAAACTTTTTAAGATACTGGTAATTTCGACATTTGTCCTCAGCTGTCTATTTTTAGTTTTTACAGCCGTTTTACTTCCATTAATCCTTCTCAATAAAATCAACGGTGGTTTGTGGTATCCAATTCTCTGTGGAGTAATTGCATTGATCAACCTCATCTTAGGTATATCTTGCATTATTGTATATAAGCTCGCCGATTAACTCTCTCAAAAGTTTGACTTTTTTATTGAATGAAGCTATACTTTTATCCTAAAGTAGGTAACTTTAAAAAGAGGAAATTATGTTAGATGTTTTTTTAGATGCTTTAAAGGATAGTGCCATAATACTCGGGTTTGTATTTGTTATGTATGAGCTTTTGTCTTTCTTTGAGCCAAAACTCGCAAAGCTACTCGAGCGAAACCACAAGTGGTCACCCGTTGTCGGCGTATCCTTAGGTCTTATTCCTCAATGCGGTTTTAGCGTACTAGCCGCAGATTTATACAACAAAAAACATATCACAATCGGAACACTTGTAGGCGTTTTTATCGCAACAAGCGACGAGGCTATTCCTATATTTATTTCTTCTGTTAACGAGCCTAAAAAAATACTAATGGTTCTTCCCCTTATTGCTATAAAATTCTTAGTTGGATTGGGTGTTGCTTATTTGCTCGATTTTATCTTCAGAAAGCAAATCGCAGAAACACAAGCACACCAAGATGACTGCCATTGTGATGAAACGATTCACTTCGGCTGTTGCGGTCACGCCATCGATGACGAGGGAGAACACGAACATCACCATGAACATTCACACGAACACGAGGAAGAACATGAGGAAAATGCAGCAGATGCCAAAAAGAAAAAAATCAAGATCGCACTCGATCACCATTTGATACATCCACTTATTCACTCATTAAAAATCTTTTTATACGTCTTTATCATTAATTTTATTTTCGGAACACTTTTCTATAAAATAGGAGAAGATAAAATAATGGAATTCCTCTCATCCAACAAATACCTGGCTCCGCTATTTTCAGTTATTGTTGGCTTCATTCCCAATTGTGCATCCTCGGTTGTGCTTAGCGAGCTCTATCTATTAGGAGGAATGACCTTTGGTGCTTGCGTCGGAGGATTGTGTGTTAATGCAGGGCTCGGATTGTTTGTCCTTTACAAAAATGTAAAACAGGTAAAACAAAACGTAATCGTAACGGTAGCACTATTGATTACAGGTCTTGTGGTAGGCTACGTTATTTCGGCAATCGAGTGGGCTATTGTTTGACAATAGCCCTTTTATATTTTCATTTTAGCCCAACAATGCAAAAGCCTAACAATTTAGACATTGATGCAAGTGAAGTGAAAAAGTTTCAAAAGAGGATGAGATACCGACACTAAAGTGTCGCTCCTGCGGAGTTCGACTGCAGGTTTCGCCTTTCGCTCAGTATGACATTTATATAAATTGTTGGTATAAATTATAGTTTTTGCGTCTTATTCAAGTATTATTTTTTTCTTTACATTGCTTTTAACAAGGATAGGATACCGACACCAAGGCGTCGCCCTTTCAGGGTTCAACTTCAGAAATTGATACCAATTTCTTCCGCTCAGTATGACATTTTATATACGTTTTTATTTATTAATGATATTTTTAGTAATATTTCCTATTTTTTTCATTTGATTTTATCATTTGGATGCTTTTGTAATTCATTATACTACATTTCTACATTTCTCTCACTTTGCATGACATTTTATACAGCTTTTTGTTTATAATTCGATTTTTTACTTTCCAAAAACTTCTTTTCAGACCGTCATTTTGTCATTTGAATTCTTTTGTGCTTTATCATACAGCATTCTTATTTAAATAAATAAAAACCGCATGTGATTTGCGGCTTCAAAATTCTTATGTATACACTATTCCGATTTAGTTGTTGTTATCTTGTCGTTTTAACGTCCACTTCTCAATTTATCAGAAATTGACTTTCCCCATTCAAAGTGGTCATATATATAAATTATTGCAATGCTTGTTGCAATCTCGCTTAACGTTGAAAATACAAAGCTTATTACAGTTATAGGATGGGTACCTATCGAATTAATTACCAACGAAACCAATGTTGTAATGCTTATTATCACACCGCCACAATAAATTAACGGCGTACCTGCAGGGAATACCTTGCGAATGTAACGCATCAATATTACACCACCATACAAAAGAAGATATCCAATAAAGAAAAATAAGCCGAATAAAACGCCGGGTAAACTACCGGAAGCCAATGCTTGAATAAAGTTGAGGATCTCATAAAACATAAACACTATGGAGTATACCACCAAAGAAGGGTTGTACGGATAAACTTGAGGCGGTACTGCAGCAAGGCTTTCATCTGTAATTAAAAGAGCTACTAGCAAGCATAGGAAAATAAGACTAAAAACAAGTTGTATGGGCGTAAACAACTTATTTACTACGATATCGTTAACAAAACCCAAAAGCGCTGATAGTAAACCTAGCAAGATGACAGACCAATAGAAGCCTTGCTCCTTCTTGTTGGTGTTAGTTATAAACCGAAATTTAAAACGAGGAATTAATAAGCCGAACAGGTTTTGAGAACGAATAAAGCTTGACTCAAAGAAAGGACTGATCTTCTTCCCTTTTTTCCAAAGAGAATATAAGACAATGTAACCAACCAGAAGTATCACTAATATGCAAAGTATTACCAGCTGAAATATCGAATATCCGTCAAGAGCAAGCATCAATAAATTCATTATTACACCTTTTATATTTTAGTATATTAATATATTAGCATTATATCGACAAGATTTCAACCAATTATAAAGGATTTATCTTAACCTTAATTGACATTGACTGCTTTTTAGGGTAGAATCAATGTAACTCGCAAAGAGAATCAATTCATAATAGGAGAGATTTATGAAGCTAAAAAAATCGATGCTTTCAATTCTTTTTATTATAGTATCCTTCGTCTTTACTCTATCTGCTTGTAACACTGTAAATCTGAAATATGATGAAACGGGATACACCATCGGTTCAGCCAATATTTCAGAAAACATAGATGTCAAGGAAATCGAAGTCGAATGGGTAAACGGCAATGTTACCGTCAAACACGGTGATAGCTTTTCTATAAAAGAAATCGGAAATAATATCACCGAAGATTTGACAATGAGAACAAAGGTAATAGGGGACACACTCCATATAAAATATATGAAATCCGGCTCAATTAGCGTCAAAAATTTTAAAAAAGAGCTGGAAATAACTCTTCCTTCAAATTTTCCGATCGAAGAACTTGAAATCGACGTAATCAACGGAGATATAACCTTATCCGTTTTAGCTCTAAAGGAAATCGATTTAGAAGCTACAACAGGTAATATCACCTTAACAAATGTATCTGCAAACGATATTTCCCTCAAAACGGTTACCGGTAATATACAAGCAATACAGACAACTAGCGATGAGTTTGAGGCAGATACAACTACCGGTAATGTTACCATTACAACACTTACAACGAGAAAATTCGATACCGATATAACTACAGGTAATCTAACAGTAGCAGACCTTTATGCTAATGAAGCCGATATTGAGTTAACCACAGGTACCGCTCTTCTCGGTCTAAGCACTAAGGTAACAGGATTTTCTCTTATTCAGGATGTAAAAAGTAATAGGATAACCATCAATCCGTCGAACACGCCCTACACCATCGATAACGGGATTTATAACTATGGTGATAAATCAATGAAAATCGAAGTTGAAATCATCTCAGGCGATCTTATCCTATCTCTTGTATAATGATACATTTAATCTGTCCGATCTGTCAAAAACCGCTTCTTCCTCAAGTGTCCTATTATTCATGCGGGCATCATAATTTTGATTTGGCCAAATCGGGCTACCTTAATCTCCTTCCATCCAATAAAAAGCATTCTCAAGCCCCGGGAGATAATAAAGAAATGCTTATTGCAAGAAGAAGTGTATTAGAGCAAGGTTATTACAACAAACTAACTAAAGCAATCGGAACAATACTACAAGCCTATAGCACGAAACTCCTTTTAGATCTTGGCTGTGGAGAAGGTACTCTAACAAAATCCTTTGCACCGCTTGTAGAGCAATGTTTTGGTATCGACATATCGAAAGAAGGAGTATTGCGTGCCTCTAAAATAGACAAAAAAACATTTTACGTTGTTGCATCAGCTAACAAATTACCCTTTTCCGACAATAATTTGGATGCTATAGTAAGCTGCTTTGCTCCCATAAATGAAAAAGAAATACTACGTGTACTTAAAAAAGACAGTATTCTTATAAAGGTTACGCCATCACCCGAACACCTGATAGAGTTAAAAGAAAGAGTATATCCGGAGATTTACTTAAACCCTAAAGATGAAATCATATCAGGCTTTGAAGAAAAAAAATGTTTCAATGTAAAGGATAAAAAACTTTATAGTGAAGAATTGGCACGAAACATCTTTATGATGACACCCTACTACTATAAAACGCCTAAAGAGTATATCGAAAGAATCAACTCTCCCTTAGAAATCACAACCTCATTTACGGTAAAAGTATTAACACCTATTAAGTAACTTTTCAAAAAAAAAAATCTTTCTAAAACAACATAGAAAGAATAGAAAAAAGCCTCTCAAATAAGAGAAGCTTTTTTCTATTACTGTACTAAAGAAGAATACAGATTATACCGCCCTTCCCTTCGTTTACGATCTTTCCCAATGCCCGTCTAAGTTTCTTCTTTGCCTCATCGGGAAGAGCAAATATCTTGTTACCCAAACCTTCATTAACAAGACTCGCCAACGATTTTCCGAACATATTAGTTTCCCAGATACCCTTTTTATTTGTTTCAAATTCCTCTAGCAGATACTTTACAAGCTCTTCGCTCTGTTGCTCACTCCCAACAATGGGATTCACCTCGGTTTTTACATCTACTCTCATAATGTGAAGAGACGGTGCACTTGCCTTAAGTCTTACTCCGAATTTACCTGCTTGTTTCATTATTTCGGGCTCTTCTAAGATTAAGTCCTCTTGATCGGGTATTACAACTCCATACCCCGTCTCCTCTACCTGTTGCAACGCCTCCTTCAGCTTGGCATAACGTCTTGCATCATCTGAAAGGGTCCTAACATAACGCATTAACTCATATTCTCCTTCGATATCACTGCCGCAAAGCTTTGAGATTTCCTTGAAGAACATATCAGGATTAGCTTTCAGGTATATAAGAACCTTTCCGCTTCCCATTTCGACTTGAATATCACACTCGCTATAATACTCGCTATCTGAGAAAAGTCCCTTCATTCCCTTTGCTTCGCTCATTTTGTATATGTCACAGTTTCCTTCCAATGTCTTTATTGTATCTTTGATTATTTCATCATCGGCAGACATTGCTCGCATCCAATCGGGTAAAAATACGTCAACCTGTTTAACGGGGAACTCTTGTAGAATTCTCTCGAACATATCATCAATGTCCTTAAGTTCCATATTCAAAACATCTAAACTCATAACAGGTACTCTGTATCTCTCGGAAAGTGCATCTCTAAGCTTTATCGTATCCGGATCTGTAGGATGTTTGCTGTTCAAAAGCATCACAAACGGCTTTCCGATGCTTTTCAGTTGATTTACAGCTTTCTCCTCTGCCTCGATATAGGTAGCACGAGGAATGTCAACTATACTTCCGTCAGAGGTCAATAGCACACCTATAGTTGAATGGTCAACAATCACCTTTGTCGTTCCGATTTCCGCCGCCTCTTCAAAGCTCATCTCCTCATCACTCCAAGGTGTTTTAACCATTCTTGTTTTGTCGCCCTCGGTTGCCCCAAGTGCACCCTCAACAAGATATCCAACACAATCAACCAACCTTACACTTGCATTGATATTATCTCCGATTTTAACACTTACCGCTTCGCTTGGTACGAATTTAGGTTGCGTAGTCATTACAGTCTTTCCGTCCGCTGCCTGAGGAAGCTCGTCAACTGCTCTGGACAAAACGTTTTTATCCTCAATTTTCG
The DNA here is from genome assembly GCA_964561145.1 of uncultured Christensenellaceae bacterium. GTDB lineage: Bacteria > Bacillota > Clostridia > Christensenellales > CAG-1252 > RUG14300. The sequence continues at coordinate 118,874 of CAZLNZ010000004.1, read as the reverse complement.
GAAGAACAAGTTTGTCCATAAATCTCTTTATAAAGGTAGACTTTCCCGTCCTTACCGGTCCTACCACCCCTAAGTAAATATCTCCGTCGGTTCGAGTTGCAATATCGTTATACAAGTCAAAAGTTTCCATTAAAATTCCTCCATTGATTTCTACACAATGATATGCCTAACCAAAAGCGGATAGAACATAAATAAAAAAGTTGCTTGACTTTTACATCAAACAACTTTCCAAAAGGGTTCATATATTTTAATTATTGTCGCAAAGTTTCTCCATTATTGCGTAATCAACACAAGTCACTAAGATTCTGCAAGCGGTTTCAAGGTCGTTCAACGATGCATATGTAGGTGCAATCCTTATAGTGCTATCTAAATCGTCTTGATGAAGGGGGAATGCGGCACCGGCAGGTGTCAATGTTAATCCGATTTTACGACAAAGCTCTATAACTCTTTTAGCCGTTCCCTCCATTACTGTTAGGGTGAGGAAATAACCGCCCTTAGGCTTGGTCCACCTGACATATGAATTATCCTTAAAGCCGTCATCGAAAACTGAAAAAACCATATCGAACTTAGGACGCAAAATCGCAGCGTGCTTTTCCATCAGGGTTTTTACACCTTGCATATCCTTCAAGAATAGTGCGTGCTCGTATTGGTTAACCTTATCAAAATTGATGGTTTGCACTCCAAAATGCTTTTTTAAGGTTTGTAAATTTGATTTTTCTGTTATCAAACAACAAGTACCGCCCGAGGAAAAGGTTATCTTGCTAGTTGAACCAAATAAATAGACCCTGTCAGAGACCGCGCCGGGAACCTTGAAAATATTCAAAAGCTTAGGAGCATCAGCATAGATTTCATGCACCGCATAGGAATTATCCCAAAAGATGCGGAAGTCAACCGCAGCTGTTTTCATTGTAGCAAGTCTTGTTACAACCTCATCGGAATAAACAATTCCCGAAGGATTAGAAAACCTTGGAACGCAGAAAATACCCTTGATGGAGATATCGTTAGCAACAAGTTCTTCTACGATATCCATAAGAGGTCCGTTTTCATCGGTTGGAATCGCTATCATCTCCACACCAAACTCTTCGAGTATTGCGAAGTGTCTATCATAACCGGGAACGGGACATAAAAACTTGACCTTTGGTAGTTTACACCACGGTGAGCCACCTCCGACACCAAAGCACCAAGCTTTTACAAACACGTCGTACATAAGATTAAGACTTGAGCATCCTCCCAAGAAAACATCCTCTGCAGATACATCGAAGATTTCAGCGAAAAGCTTTCTTAATTCGGGAATCCCCTCCAATAATCCATAATTTCTATAGTCATCAGTTTTTCCCGAAAAATCCATTCCATCGGCAATTGACGTCAACATCGGCATGGATAGCTCCAGTTGCTCGGGACAAAGTTTACCTCTTGAAAGGTCAAGAGAAAATCTTTCTCTTTGGTAGCTCGAGTAACGTTTCTTAACGTTTTGATATGCGGTTTGCAGTTCTTCGACAGTTAGATTTGCGTAATTCATAATAACCTCTATATACCTTATATCGGAATAGTTTTCCTTATATGACTACATTTTAAGCCATACTACCCACTATTGAATAATGAATTATTAGTTGTCCTCTTTTTTGTTTTTCAATGTAAGCTTAATCGGAGTTCCCGAAAAATCAAAAGCATGTCTTAAGCCATTTTCTAAATATCTCATGTAAGAAAAATGCATTAGCTTTTCATCGTTGACAAAGATGACAAAAGTAGGAGGCATAACTTTGGGTTGTGTAATATAAAAAATCTTTAATTTTCGTCCGCTTTGTGTGGGCGGTTCGTTTACGGAGATAAGATCGCTTAGGACATCATTCAAAATGCCCGTTGCGATTCTGCGGTTTGAATTTTCATATACCGTATCGATCTCTTGGAAAATCTTATCAGTTCTTTTACCGGTTAAGGCACTCACATAAACAGATCTATAATAGTCCATAAACTTCAAGGTTTCTGAAATTTCCTTTTCAAACTTGTAAATTGTATTGGTATCCTTATCGATTAGATCCCATTTGTTCATTACTATGAGTGATGGTTTGCCCTGTTCGTGGATATATCCTGCAATCTTGACGTCTTGTTCGGTTAATCCCTCGTCACTGTCGATAACTAATAATACTACATCCGCTCTTCTTATTGCAGCTAATGCTCTTACAACAGAATAATACTCTACATCCTCGTCGACATTGCTCTTTTTACGAATTCCTGCCGTATCAATAATTGTGTATGGTTTATCCTTATAGTAAATAATACTGTCAATCGTATCTCTTGTGGTTCCTGCAATATCGCTTACTATCGACCTATCCTTTCCGATTAACTTGTTAACAAGACTACTCTTGCCCGCATTGGGTTTTCCGACAACGGCAATTTTAAGCCCCGATTCTTCTGCCTCCTTATTTTCCATATCTCCAAAAGCTTCCACTACAGCATCAAGAACATCTCCAATGCCTGTTCCGTGTTCGGCACTTATAGGAAAAGGATCGCCTAGCCCTAACTCGTAAAACTCATATGGCTGGTCCCAAGGATTATCAAGTTTGTTTACAGCAAGAATAACGGGCTTTTTTGTCATTCGTAGACTTTCAGCTATTGCATAATCATCGGGCATAATACCCTCTTTTCCGTCTGTAATAAAGACTATCGCATCTGCCACCTCAACAGCAAGATTTGCTTGCTCTTTGATGTGCTTCCACATTTTGTCCTCACTCTTCAGCTCAAGTCCGCCGGTATCGATTGCGGTAAAAACAGCACCGCACCACTCCACGTCGGCGTATATTCTATCTCTTGTAACTCCGGGAGTATTAAATGTAATACTTATTCTTCTTCCCGCAAGTTGATTGAAAAATGTCGATTTTCCTACGTTCGGTCTACCAACTACCGCTACTATTTTTGTCATTTTATACCTGCCATTACCTTAATAAAGGATTCTCCTCCGTCGGAAATCAACACCTTGACATCTAAAGACCTCTCGAGCTCTTTGACACTGATTCCGTCCAAGAAAACATCCTCAAATTCCTTTAACATTGTCGAAGGAATTATTACTTTATTGTTTTTAATATTACCTTTGGTCTGTTCGATTATATCCGTTGCGGTAATCAAGCCGGCAACGGTAATACTCTCTCCGAACCATTTATTCTTAATGCAAATCACCTCTATATCGAGGTTTTTACTCTTGATGCTGTCGCAAAACTCTTTTAAAAAAGGATAAAACGCTACACCCGTTATTGCTGTATACCTTCCTTTGGGATTATACTCCTTAAGTGCCTCTCTTGCTTCATCAAAAAAGAGACTAACTCCACCGACACCGTTTTCTATTTGATCAAATGCCTCATAGTAATCACAAGAAGGAAGTTCCCTTCCGGCTATAACGTACATTTCATCGGAACACCATACAAAATTTGTGCCTATATGCGATACTTTTCTTGCAAAACCCTCGATATAATCTATAGTTTGATTGGCACATTCTCGTGATACAGGCTTAAGAGGATACAAGCCGTCCCTATGTCCTGTAACCCCTACAGGAACCACCGCTATGCTTTTGACCGCAGGATAAAGCTTGTACAGCTCTTCAACGGTTTCTTTTAGAACATCACCGCTATTGATTCCTTCAACCATTACTATTTGGGTATGAAAACTTATACCACCCTCCTTTAGTCGGTTAAGAATGTCAAAAAGCTCGGCACTTTTGGGATTCTTGCAAAGGAACTTTTTCACCTCTTTATCATAGCAATGAACAGAGATATATAACGGGCTTAGTTTTAGTCTAATGATTCTTTCTATCTCCTCTTCCTTGATGTTGGATAGAGTTACATAGCTACCACAGGTAAAGGACAGCCGATAATCATCATCCTTTACATATAGAGAATTTCTCATTCCCTTTTTGCATTGCTCGACAAAGCAAAAAACACAGTGATTCTTACAAGGAATAACCTTTAGATCTTGCTCGGGATATTCAATTCCCAATTCTTCATATGGCTCTTTGATGACAGTACAATCCCTTACATTGCCCTTTTTGTCTTGTATGGTCACCGTAAAACTACATTGGGTACCATAAAACTCTATATCAAGTTCATCAATATAGGGATATCCGTCAAAGGCAAGAATGGAATCGCCCGCTCTAACACCCGCCTTCCAAAAGGGCGAATGACGTTTTACCTTAGTAATCGGTAGCATTATTCCTCAAAGTTCTGTATGTATATACGCTTGATAACTATATCTCTTACAGGAACATTCTCATAATAGCCGACTGTTCTTGTATCAACAACCGAAATATCTATGGCGACCTTTAAGCTCTCATCGTCGACGGTACGACCGAACGCAGCATACTCTCCGTCTAAGTACTTACAATTGCTCACACAAATGAAAAACTGACTTGTCGCACTGTTGGGGTTGCTTGTACGAGCCATGGACAATGTTCCAATCGTATGCTTTATGGGATTGGCGATTCCGTTAGCTCTAAACTCTCCCTTTATAGGCTGTGCACCGGCTTTTCCCTGCATATTTGCATTCAATCCACCACCTTGGATCATAAATCCCGGTATTACACGATGAAAAATGGTACCTGCATAAAAGTTTTCTTCACACAGCTTAATAAAGTTTGCACAACTTATAGGTGCATACTCGGGAAAAAGCTCTAGTCTAATTTTTCTTTCGTCTTCCAATTCAATTGTAGCAAAGGTTCTCATATAAGCCTCCTATTCGTTTTTATCTGTTAATTTCTTTACTCCGATATTATCTATCTGAGGTATTATGTTTCTCAAATCGTTCAAACTCATGGAGGCGTATATCTCACCTCTCTTTTTAAACTCCGCCCTTCTATCGGCTTCATCCAAAAGTTCCTTGACTCCATAAAGGGTTTCCGCTGAGGTTCTAGCAGGAATCACAAGGGCTCTCTTTACAAGATATTTGCGTATCTGCTTTTCAAGCAAGGTTACCGCCGGAGCAACTATAACGCCGATTCCACGCATAAATGCATTAAATATTGCGGCAGTTTCGGGAACGGTAACCAAAACGTCTGTAACATCCAACAAATCTTCACTTAGTTCGGTGTTTATCAAGACGCCTGCCGAGAAATCGGGAAGATCCATATAATACTTTCTCAAGCTCTTATCTCCGGTTACGATAACCAAAGTGTATTCGTCATTCTTGTTCTTAATAAGGTTTACGATATCCGCTTTTAAGGTGTGAGTATCGTAATCACCGCCATAGACCGTAACGACGGGAGAAGCACCGTTGATTCCGAGCTTAGCTCTCTTTTCAAACTTATTCCCGTTTATATCAAATCCCAATGTAGGAAATCCTACAACGGCAATACGTTCTTGTTGAATTCCGCTAGCAATAAGCTTTTGCTTAACTTCGGGATTTTCAACAAAGTATCCGTCTGCATCACCTCTGACAAAAGCTAGGTCTAAAGAAAAATCTTGAACAGCGGCAACAACATTAAATTCTTTACCAAGATATGTTCTCCCCATAAGTGTCATTTTCAAAACTTCAGGTGTGGTACAAATGACCATAATCGGTTCGAATCTCTTGATAATATTGATTATCCTCTTTATTCTCCCGGGATTAATGCGTCCGTTGGTACTTGAATAGCCGTTTGTTCGAAGCAATTCATTTACCCTTTTCTTTTCGATAGAATCTTTCTTTACGGAAACTGTAGCAAGCAACGCTCTTGAATGTCTGGCACAATGCTTATAGTAACCATGCTTGATTCTCGATAATGAAGTGCCGGTATAAGCAACACTGTCAATAGGAATAACATCAGCAGAAACAAACTCTCGCTCAATATAATAGCCGAGAGCCTTTGCAATGCTTGCATCTCTGTACTTATCGTACAATATTACAACGTGTTGATTCCATTTGATCTCCATACTTAACTCTTCTTTCTCAATATATCCGACTCATTAAGGTTCACTTCACACGACGGATAGATTAAAACATGCTGTTGAACAAGCTTAACATCTTCGATGTCAATGCCTTTTTCATCGGTAATCCTATCAACAATAAAGGTCTTATTAAAGTCGCTACCATTGGATAGTATTTCAAGAGTATCTCCTCTTTTAAAGCGATTTCTCATTTCAACAAGATATCCTTTTTCTACCTTTCCCAAGATAACTGCAGTAAAATCGTAGCCGTCACCCGATTGGGCTTTAGAGTATTGTACATTGGCACTATCTTTTCCATAGTAAAAGCCAACGCTGTAACCTCGATTCTTACACTTGTATAGCTCTTTGTCCAAAACCTCTAGCTCTTCCTTTGAGCCATCGCCTAAATCAATAGCCCTTCTGTAGGCATTGATTACGTTCGCAACATAGTAGGCGGTCTTCATCCTTCCCTCAACCTTGAAAGAATTGACTCCTGCCGCTTTTAGTTCGTCAATATGTTTGAGCATATTTAGGTCATAGCTATTAAGTAGATAGCTACCTCTTTCATCCTCTTCGATCTCCAGCGGATCGGTGCGTGAGACTTCTGTAAGCTTATATTGCCATCTGCAAGCTTGAACACATTCACCTCGATTACTATCTCTATCAGTCAAATAGCTACTCAACAAACATCTTCCGCTGTAGCTGATGCATAATGCCCCGTGGACAAAACACTCTATTTCCAAATCCGGACAAAAATCCCTTATTTCCTTTATCTCCGATAAAGAAAGCTCTCTTGCCAAAACTATTCTTTCTGCACCCATTTTTTGCCAGAAACGTGCAGTATACTTGTTTGTGATATTAGCCTGAGTGCTTATATGTATTGGCAAATTCGGTGCAATCTCTTTAGATAGATCAATTAGTCCGGGATCTGTAATTAGTGCACCGTCCGCTTGTATACTCTCAAGAAACCTCAGATAATCCTTTAAAGCAGGAAAATCATTGTTTGACGGGAAAATATTGACAGTTACATATATTTTTTTTCCTAAAGAATGAGCATATTTTACTGCTTCTTCAAGCTGCTGCTCGTCAAAGTTATCGGCAAAGGAACGTAAAGAAAAACTCTTACCGCCAAGATAACACGCATCTGCCCCAAAATGAAAGGCTATATTAAGTTTTTCACGGCTTCCTGCCGGAGCCAACAATTCAGGTTTTAACATTTTTCTATTACCATTAGTCCCTGTCCTACTTCGTACGAGGTTACCTTCAGTGTATCATCTTCTTCCACGGCTTTAATAAACGATCTCATGTTTGTGATTATTGTGCGATGTTTATGTTGAGGATAGGCATCACCTTTGACCCAACCATGATAATAAACGTCATCAACGAATATTATACCACCCTTTGCCAATAAACGCAAGATGTGCGGAAGCATACTTTTATAGTGTGCCTTAGGTCCGTCCAGAAATATGAAATCATATTCTCCTTCGAGAAGAGTAAGAATATAATTTGCATCATCCTCTATGATCTTAACACGTTTCTCGACACCTGCCAAAGAAAAGTATTCTTCTGCCTTTTCCAGTCTTTGAGAATCTATATCTATCGTTGTAAGGAAGGAATTCTCCGATAGCGACAGCATATTGAGACCACTAAAACCTATTGCCGTTCCTATTTCGAGGATCCTCTCGGGTTTTCTCTCCTCTACAAGTTTCCTGAGAAGAGCTAAGCCCTCAGCCTCTATTATAGGCACATGAAACTCTTCGGCATATTTCCTTTGCAAATCAAAAACCTTCTCGATCATTTTTCAACAATAATTGGAACCACCATAGGATTGTTATTAAAACTTTTTCTTGCCAGATTTCTTGCAAGTCTACCCACCCTGTTTTTCAAGGCACCTCTAAGGTCTTGGGAATATCCCTTTCCTTTGATTGCTTCATATACTTCGTCCTTTAGTTTTTGTGCAAATTCCTCGCTACCGGTAAAGCCTCTATATAATACATCGGGTAAATCGTGCGAATATCCGTTTTTATTGAGGTAAACAAGAATAATAATTATACCGTCTTCGGACAGAATCTTCCTATCCTTGATTACAAGCTCCATATTATCATTTACGGTATCACCGTCAATGTAGCTGTTGCCGGCTTTGACATCCTCGAGCCTCTTAAGCTTGCTACCAACTTGAACTTGCCATCCGATTTCAGGAATAAGGACGTTATCCTCCTCTGTTCCAAGTGCTATTGCGAGTTCTGCATGTTTAACCTGATGCCGATATTCTCCGTGAACAGGCATAAAATACTTGGGCTTTATTAAAGAAAGCATCAACTTCAACTCTTCTAGATGAGCATGCCCGGAAACATGCAAATCCTTCAGTGTATGATAGCAAACCTTGGCACCAAGTTTGTAAAGATTGTTAATTACCGAATACACCGAACGCTCGTTTCCCGGAATCGGACTTGCCGATATTATAACAGTATCGTTATTTCCGATTGTTATTCCGCTAAAATCGCCGACTGACATACGGGACAGTGCACTCATAGGCTCTCCCTGACTGCCGGTTACCACTATACAGGTTCTGTTGTCAGGCATCTTTGCAGCCCTTTCAATATCAACTATATCCCCGGGCAAAACCTTAAGTATACCGAGATCAAGTCCGATTTCCGAAGCTTTCAGCATGCTTCTACCACAAAAGGCGACTTTTCTATCATACTTGGCTCCAACGGTTATAATCTGCTGAAGTCTATTAATGTTTGAAGCGAAGGTTGCTATTATTATTCTACGATCTTTGTTATCGGCAAAGATCTTGTCAAAGGTTTGTCCGACGGCAACCTCGCTTACAGTCTGTCCTTCACGCTCGACGTTAGTGCTTTCACCAAGCATTAAAAGAACGCCCTTAGAACCTAATGCCGCAAATCTTTGCAGATCACAGGGATAATCATCAACAGGAGTATAGTCTATCTTAAAGTCACCGGTATGGAAAATGATACCCTTTGCTGTATGTACGGCAACAGCAAAAGAACCTGATACCGAGTGACACACGTGAAAGAATTCGACCTTAAAAGGATTTAAATCGACAATATCTTTGTCCTTTACTACAAAAGTGCGTGCGTTAACCTCGTGTTCCTTAAGCTTTGCACTGAGAAGTGCTAAAGTAACGTCACTACCGTAAACAGGAATATCGAATTCCTCCAAAAGATATGGAATCGCACCTATATGGTCCTCATGCCCATGGGTAAGAATAATACCTTTAATCTTCTCCTTATTCTCTCTCAAATAAGAAAAGTCAGGAATTACAGCATCTATTCCCGGCATATCCTCATTGGGAAAGCTCATTCCCGCATCTATTATTAACAGATTATCTCCGCAAGATAATACTGTCATATTTTTGCCTATCTCCCCGACACCGCCAAGGAAAGCAACGCTTAGGTTCTTCTTGCTCATAGCACCTCAATGATTTATAATATAATATTATATAGTATAAATTATTTTTTTTCAATGCTTTTCGAACACAATTTCACTATCATTTGGTCGCTTTTTGTAAAACACAATGTAATTTAGACTCTTCCTCGTATTTCTTTGCCATTTTGAGATTAACGCTATAGTATGATGACAGTGTTCCGATATCCGACCAATTAAATGAATCTTCATAACAATAGAGCTTATCGAGATAGGGAAAAACATCCCTTGAAAAATCCGAAAAACCATCGGGAATATGCGATAAAACAGATTTATCAAGCACGTAAACACCTGCATTGACAAGATTACTTGAGGGATTATTTGGTTTTTCCTCGAAGAATACTATTCTTGAGCTCGAATCTCTTACAATCACGCCAAAATCTTTTGGATTATCCACTTTTGTTGCAAGAACCGTTGCTTGTGCCCCAATCTTATTATGGAAGTTAATCATTGAAGTAAGGTCAACATCTGTATAAATATCACCGCTCACAACTAGAATAGTATCATCAATAATCGAGGACAATCTCTTAACACTTCCTGCGGTTCCTAGTGGCTTTTCTTCTCTTGAATAGTAAAGTCTAATATTACCATAGGTATTGCCCAGATAATCAGATATTTGCTCCCCCTTATAGCCAAGAGTGATATATACATCTTTTATGCAGGTTTTTGCTATCAAGTCCAATAGATGGCAAATCACCGGCTTCCCTAAAAGTTCCATCATAGGCTTGGGCTTGTCCGCTGTTAAGGGCATTAGCCTCGAACCTCTGCCGCCTGCTAATATTATCCCCTTCACTCGGTTTCCTCCTTCCGTTTCTTTTTCCCGTTAATAATCGTTAGAATTATTGAAAATATACCCAAAACAATTAAGAATCCGCCAAAAAGCTTGGATAACAGTTCCCCGCGAAGAAGTGTTGAACAATAAGCTGTAGCAATGGTGCCAACAACTGCAGGAATAATTACTTTGAGGAGTACTTTCTTATTAACAAGTCCGTTCTTGGTATGAATAATTAATGCGATAACAGACATCGGAATAAAGGTTACAGTATTAATCCACTGTGCTTCATGTTGTGAATAATTTAGTAGCAATGTTAGTATTGGAATTAATGCTGTACCACCGCCCATTCCCATACCGCCCAATACTCCTGAAAGTATTCCCGAGAGAATCAACCACACTATTTTCATATAACCATTCTTGCCCCCGCCAAAATCATTAATATATAAAAAGTTACGGAAAGAAATTTCGAGGAAAGTTTCTTCAGCAGAACCGCACCTAAGATTCCGCCAATAACTACACCGATCTCCGTAAAGCCTGCCGAAAGTAATGCGATCTTTCCGAACAAAGTATAGGTTATTGCCGTAACTAAACAAAGAGGAAGTATAATTGCAATTGCCGTAGCATGGCTTTCTTTTTGCTCGAGTCCTCCTACAAAAGTTAACAATGGGACTAACAGCATTCCCCCTCCTCCTCCGAATAAACCGTTAACAGCTCCTACAAATAAGCCGCCTACAGGTAAGAGTTTCTTTAAGATGTTCCTCTTTTTTTCCTTTGCCATAATTGTTAGGATGGTAACTCTCTTGAATTTTATGCAGAAATCAAAGTATATATGGATATATTATGTATAAAGTATTTAAAATATTTTAATTTCTAAAAATTACTTGTCTTTTTTGATTGATTAATTTATTGTTTTTTATTATAATATTTGAGTTATATACTAATATAACTTAGCAAACACACTATATTTTCAGAAGGTGGTAACATGAACAAAACAAAAGTTAAAAATTTACTTTCATTAGTTTTGGTTTTAGTTCTCGTTTTAGCCCTCACCATCGCTGCCGTAGCTTGTGATAAAACAACTCCGGACGATGATGACCAAAATGACAAAAACGATAGCTCCGAAACAACAGCAGATACCGGTTTGATTAAAAACGGTACCTTCTCAACCTACACGGGAACAACTGCTCCCTATACTGCCGGTACATGGACGGTAAGCTCCTCCGGAGATTCCTCCAACACCTCAGCAGGTGTAATTCATGTAGATGAGTTATACGAAACCGAAAGTGCACTAAAATCTTGGGCTTCGATCGCCAACCCCGGTAAGGCAAACGAGGATGATAGTGACAGTGCTGTATTTATGGTATACAACGAAAAAGAAAACGTTTATACCGTAAAAAATACCTTCACTACCGCAATTGGCACTTATTATCGCGTATCCGTCAACTATAGACTGGTCGGAATAACAAACGGCAGTGCTTATGTTAAATTCGGAAGCAGTGTTAATAAGAGTTTCAAACTCGCTCAATCCGATGAAGGCGGCTGGCAAAAGATTGAATTATATCTTGAAACATCTCAAACAGAAACAAAGTCGGTAAGCATTTCACTAGTACTCGGCGATACCGAAAATAAAGCTGTAGGTGCTGTTTTCTTTGATAATGCAAAAACAGAAAAAATCACAAAGAGCGAATACAATGATGCTCAAGTAGACGGTGTTTATTCCGACACCTACTCCATGAGAGATCCCGATGGTAGCTTCATCAACAACGCAAGCGAATCAAATCCTGCTACTCCCAACACTTGGGATGGTTCTATCGGCAAAAATGCTGACGGCACAAGTGCTGTTTCAACATATATGAAACACGGTGTTGTTGACGTTGAATCCTTTGCAGATTGGAAATCACAGGTTGGCAACAGCGATGACGAAGAACTTGTTTCTCCCAAAACTCCTTATCAATATTTGAAAGATAACGAGTTATCAGGTTATGAAAATCTTCCCGAAGACAGCAAAATCCTTATGATAAGCAATGCTTCGGGTAAATCAAAGGTTTCTAATACCGATGACGCTTACTCTTCATATAAATTCACCTCCAACACATCTCTTGTTGCAGAGCTCGGAACTTACTACAAAATCAGCGTTTGGGTTTACACAGACGTTGAAGGCTTCAAACATGCAAGTGATACCTCCGAAGAAGAAAAGGAGGCAGTAGGTGCGTGGATTAAGATTGGCGGTATCGAAGATGCTGCATTCGCAAACATCAACACCGAAAAGAAATGGCAAGAGTACACAATTTATCTATTTGGACACGAGTTCCGTTCAAAGGACTATAGCATCGTATTAAGCTTAGGCGATGGCGGTAAAGGTGACTCTACTCTTGCTTGCGGAACAGTTTATTTCGACGCTTTATCAATCGAGCGTGTCGGAACGTTCGACTCCTCAAATAAGGCTAGCATTATCGATGGCTTGAAGAATCAGGCTGAGTACAATTCTCTTTACAATAGTATTGTCGAAATGACTACTATTGCAAATGATGACTCCGCAAATATCAACCTTAAAGAAGGAAACTACGCAACCTCTGTCGACAACGATGTCAAGGCTAATGTATCCATCGATGCCAAAGACAGTGCTGAAACAATCAAAAACAGCGATATTCTGTTTAGACACTTCAATATAGACGAGGTTCAAGGTAAGGTTGTCGGTTCAACAGACGAGGAAATTGCTCAATGGTGGAAGGACAACTATGGTTTAAGCGAATCTCCTAAGGCTCCCTATGATTTTAAAGACTTAGTAATGATTAACAACTTAACCCCCTCTGCTTACAACCTTGAAGTTTCCGGTGATATGCATATTAACAAAAACTCTCATTATCGCGTGGCTATTTGGCTCAAGACAATAGGAATTTCATCGGATACAGGAGCCACAATCGCTCTTAACTATGAAGATGGCACTTCTCTTGCTTCCTTCACAAAGGTTAATACAAGTGCTTACGAGAACGAAGACACCAATAACTACGCCGAGTACGTATTCTATATTCAAGGATCAAATCTCGTTTCCCTCAATCCCGCAGACGACGACAAAGTTGTAAATCTCAAGGTATCTATGGGTAGCGGTAACCAATACTCAACTTCCAGTTTCTTAAAGGGTGCAATCGTTATTGCAAATGTAAACTTCGAGCAAATAGAATATTCCGAGTACGACGATGCAACAACAGGAACATATGTTAAGAAGAACTCTTTAACAGAAAGCCAAGGAACTATTTCCAATGGTAGTTTCAATGGATTCAGCTATGATTCTGACAAAATTGACAGCACCACAGGCTTACAAACCGATTTCTTAAAACCTTCAAACTGGACACTCAACTCTTCTGCAGATGACAGCATTGAAAGCGGTATTGTTAATGTTAATGCTACAGAGTTTATCAAGAATAAGTTCGGTGAAGATTATCAGATTTATAACAAGTGGGCAAAAGGTCATGAAAGTGCAAAAGATGTCAACTTCGGTGCACCGAACGTATTAGCTATAAACGTTCCCGATGAAGTAAAAGCTCAACTTCTCTACAGTTCCAGCTCAGTTTCCCTCTCTACCAATAGCTACTATATCATCAAAGCATATGTAAGAGTTATCGGTGACATGAAGGGCGAACTCCATTTGACAACCACAAATAATACAGAACCCGTAGTAGCAAAACTTTCCAGCATAGACGGTGACGACGGCTGGCAAGAAATCGTACTGGTCGCAAGAACCGGTGCTTTCAGTTCAGCTTCTGCTACTCTCAAAATTTATGTGGGTGAGTATTCTGTTGAACACGACAAGGATGACGACACTCAAGCAAAATACAGCGGAACAATGTTCCTCGATAGCTTCACCTACTATACAATCGATAAAGATAAATATGAAGAATTAGCTGCTGCTGACAATACTCACAATGCTAACTTCAACATCGAAGAGTTCTATACAACAAACGATACTGAAAAAGTTACTGCTCCAAGCAAATGGACAGGATCAGGTGCCAAGAGCTCCTCTAGCATTGCTACAACAGAAAATGTACAATATGCAGGCATCTTCACAAAAGGCTACAGCAATGTTGATAACCTTAAGCTAGTAGAAGAAAAAACCGTTACGGCTGAAGACGGAAGCGAAGAGACAGAATATGAAACCATCGAAGGAAGTACCTTAACAAAAGATTATATTTTCGATTCGAAAGGTATGAACAACGGATTGGAGACCTCTGATAGTTTACTTCTCATTAACAACCAAGTTGAAAGCTACTATCAATACAAGAACACCTCCTCCATTACCTTAGACAAGAATAGCTACTATATTTTGACCGTATATGTTCGCACATATGGTATTGCAGAAGGAAAGAATGCTATTGTAAGAGTATCCACAGGTACAGATTCCGTGGTTTATGAAACCCCTGTTAATACAGAGTATGTCCCTGTAAGAGAAAACGGTAAGCTTACCTATGTTACCAATGATGACGGAACTAAATCCGTTAAGAAGGAAAAGACTGACGATAATCAATGGCAACAAATCAACTTCTACTTCAAGACGGCTGAATCCTCCTCTACTTCTTCCGTATACGTATACCTTATCTTGGGTGAATCAGATGAGAAGGTTCAAGGATATGCATTCTTTGATAACTTATCCTTAACTAAGTATGCAGACGAAACCGAGTTTAACGAAGCATATGCTGCTCGTTACCAAGTAGACGAAGACGGTAAGGCATTGGTTGGCGAAGACGGTAAATACTTAGATGCTGAAAATGCAGACGAGTTCTTACTCAACAATCGTATTATCAGGGCCGATGATGCAGATGATAAGGCTGATGATAAAGACGACGATGATGATACAAAAGACGAGGAAGAAAAATCCTCTAACGAGTTGCTATGGTTGTATATTACTTCAATCGTAATCGCCGCTCTACTCATTATCGCAATCATAGTCGTACTACTCCGTAAGTACATTCCCAAGAAATGGTTTAAGCGTAAGAAATCTGTTGATTATGCTAGACCTGAAGAGGAAAAGTCAAAAGGTGCTAAGGAAGATAAGTCTGATAAAGACGAGTTTAAAGACTAATAAAACTAAAGGGTAAAACCCTTGTAAAATAAAAAGGACGATGATCAAAACTCACCGTCCTTTTTATTTTAGATACATTCAAAGATTACCATATGACTTCTACAAATACATAGTAAGATATATCATCTATCCATATAAGACCTCTATATCTTTTTCTGCTTCATAAATAGTCTTTCCAATAAAAATCTTAGCCTGCTCGAATTTCTCCACGCATTCCTGTCTCGATTTTGATGTTATTTTGAACAACTCTTTAGACGAAACCTCAACAGAATATACCACTAAAGTATATAGTATGCCAGTTTCATTGACATACCCGGAAACCATAAATCTTTTTCCAAAATAAACAATTTCCTTTTCAGGATTATAATAAAGATCATCTATAAACTCGTTTAAAGAATTTCCTCTCATATTATTTAACTCCTACTATAACTTTCATGTTAACCCGTAACATAATCTGCATAAAAACTATGCGATGCTAATCTTGGCAATTAACAATCTGTCTTAGCCAAAAATAACCTCAATATCTTTTTCAGCCTCATATATATTCTTTCCATTAAAAATCTTCGCCTGCTCAAATTGTTTCACGGATTCAGCAAGAGATCTTCCATGAAACAAAATAGCTCGTAAATGTTCCCCTACTTCTCCTTCTAATAAAATATGTTCATCAACCCTAAGTATGTGATCGTCCTTGTTAGCACTATTCTCACACTGAATAAGATAGTACTTGTCTTGATAGATCAGTTCCTTTTCCGGACCACCATTATAATATAAATCGTCCATAAATTCATTTAAATTGTTTCCTTTCATATATCATTTAACTCCTATAAAGAATTTTTTATACTTTTCGTAATATTCATCGCCAGGACCAATAATATACTTTGAAGCATTTTCATGTGACAGATCACCGGTACTATTGTAAATATGAACATGTAATACGTTTCCTTTTCCTAAAATCGATTCATTATGATAACCAATTTCAAAGATTGCCTCATGATTATTATTATAAACTCTCATTTGACGAAAAACACCATTTTTATCTAATACTATATAGCTTGAGCTATTGTGAGACTCCTCAGGAAGTTTATAACTTCTTTTACCATCAATCGGTTGCAAAACCTTAACTCCTTCAATTGTATCTACGGTCTTGTAAGTGTATCCAACATTTTTGCCTACAGAATAAGTTCCTCTACCTCCCATTGCGATTAACCCTCCTTGAAGCAAAATAATCAACAACCAGGATGTTACCTTTCATCTCTGCAAATGGTGAACCAAAGCAAATAATTGCACTTGGTTTTATACGGTTCAACATCTCGTTATACCCTCGCATAAAAGCAAGTTTACTGTGTTTACATCCTATTGTCCCAACAGCTACGACAGAACCTTCTTCAATACCATCGAAACAATACTCAAAGGTGGTTGAATCTCCCCAGCTCACGTTTGGGATTACCGTCATGCCTTTACTTTGCCAATATGCACCACACCATCGACTTCTAAACACGTTGAATAGTTGGATTGCTTTTGGCATATCTCTATAAAGGCTATAATCAGGAGAAATTACAAACTTATACTGGGCTAATCGCTGCAAAGACTTTGTAGGATTATAATACAAGCCTTCCATTCGGTAGTCATCAATATAAAAATGGACTCCCTTTTGTCTGTTCTCGTCAATTTGATTAGTTTTTATGTCAGAATAACTAATCAAATTGACATCTTCCAAATTAAGTTCAGTTTTACGGATAATAGGTATATTCCATTTTCCGAACGCATCGAACTCGTTGCGTAAAAAGGTCTGCTTTGACCTTGCATCAGTAGATAGCATTTTCACATGCCTCCTATATAAATAAATTTACCTCTTTGGGTATCGTCAAAAAAACATTTGACATAAAGGACTGAAAATGTATATACTAATTATGCGACAAATTGTAATATACAATTTTTCAAAGAGCACTTAATCGTTGTTCCAGCAACTTTTAAGTGCTTTTCCTTTATATAAATGAAATTCCTAAAATAGTTGAAAAAGATTAATCAAGCGTACCTCATAATCTTTCAATTCCCTTCCGCCATATTGAATCCAATTTTGATATCTTGAACTACATACAGCGGCACAATCAAGTGAAACCTGGAATGTTGATATAATTTCCGAAAGATTCACTGAAGCGAATCTTCCGATGAGTGGTGATGGGGCTAAAGCATAGCCGGCATAATAGTCTGCCATTTTCTTTGCTAAATCACTTTCTCCTTTATGCCCTAAATCAATATGACCGATTTCATGCATTAATGTGAACCTTATGCGAGTAAAAGGCTTTTCATCGTTGTAAACTATAACATAGTTTTTCAACGCAGGCACATAAAAAGAAAAAGCATCATTGTTTTTATCTAGTAAACACTCTAGCGGATTTGCTTTATTAAGCTTAGTAAACGGGATTAGATGATATCCTCTGTTCCTAATAATCCTAAAAGGATCAATTGATAAAGTATTAATCCATTGCTCAATATATAAATCCACGACCGCTTTTTCAATTTCCTCGTATTTCCACGCAGGTATTCTTATGTGTAATCTATGAGTGTCTCCGATCATTTGTTTTTCATTACCGCCTCAATGATTTTCATTTTCTCCATTTCAGTTAATTTGTATGAACTTCTTGCGACCAAACGGTAAATCTCATCAAAGTCGGTTTCAGATTGGACACCATTTGCTAAATAATCAATAGTTGTATCCAAAGCTGTAGCAATATTTGCCAAGATTTCCAATTTAGGTTCTCTTTCATTATTAATATATCTGGATAAAGCGGATTCAGTTATACCTATCAACATAGCAAGGTCTTTTTGTGACATATGTTTTTCCTTCAATAGGATAGTAATTCTATAACCAATTTTTTTCATAATATATACCTCCACTCTGATTATATAGATATGATAACATACCAACCAACATCTGTCAAGTAAAATTGCCAAATTGGCAAGATTAATTCTAAGGTATAACTTTACTAGACATTTTATTAAGCTTACTTTATTCTATTTTCTTATCCAAATTAAACGACCCGGCTGAAAATGACCATTTAACACACCTACAATCTCACTGATAGGAATTTTCAGTTTTTCCGATAACACAATCGGATTATCATGGTTGTTTATTATATATGAATAATAATCTCCTTCAAAAAACAACCATCCTTGTTTTATATCATAGTCGTTTTCCGTCAAATTAAATGCTTTTATCAAATAATCTATAGTTTCACCCTTTTTTATTAGATATATCATAAGGTATATATATGCAATGAGCCGCATATATTTTGACTGTTCGGAGAGTATATGTCAAACCTTAAAAAAACAGCATTTATAGTTGCCATATTTTCAATTATCACAAGAGGAATCTCCTTTTTGTTTAAGATATACATATCAAGAAGCTTAGGAGCCGAAGCAATGGGACTATTCTCGATGTCATTATCTGTTATCGGACTTCTTGTCATGTTACCAAGCTCGGGTATTCCCTTAACCTTATCAAGAGACATCGCCTCGTTAAATGCAAAAAGAGAAAGTAAGCGTATCAACTCAAGAATCTCCAGTGGTCTTGTATTAGGACTAACCATCAATATTACGATAATCGGTATTTTCCTACTTTTTAAGAATTACTTCTTCAAGTTACTTTCAGACTCACGTGCAGAGACATTAATTATGATAATGCTACCTAGCACATTAACCACTACAGTTTACAATGTTCTCAGAACCTACTTTATGGGCAAAAAACAATATGTTAAGTACTCGATAACAGAGCTAGTAGAAGAAATACTTAATGTTATTCTTGTTACCTCTCTTTCCTTCGGAGTTTTCGTTTCAGTTCAAACAAATAATATATTGGCAATTGCCTACACTTTAGCAGATTTTCTCTGTTTTGTATTGATCACGATAATGTTCTTCTGCAACAAAGGAAGGCTTGCACGTCCTCGCGAACTTAAACCGCTAATCAAGAGTAGTACACCTATCACCTTTATGCATCTTTTTACCGCCCTATCGACAACATTTACAGCAATTATTATCCCAAACCGTTTGGTAGCATCCGGAGTAGACATCGCAGAAGCTACAGCAGAATATGGCCGTGCTACGGGAATGGCATATCCCTTACTCTTTGCACCGCTTGCACTCACATCATCACTCTCGGTTGTTCTTTTACCGGAGCTTGCGGAACTAAATGCCTTAAATGATAAAAAACAAATCTCACTAAAGCTGGATAAAGGATTTATTGTAGCGTATATGATTTCAACCCTATTCTTTATCACATACTTCGCACTAGGAAAACCTATCGGAAAAATATTATTTGATGACGAGCTAGCCGGGACATTCATATCTTTTGCTTCAGGCATGGTTCTTCCGTTGTCTGTGGGTCAAATTTCAGCCACCTCACTAAACTCGTTAGGAAAGGAAAGGATATATTTTATCAATAATCTTATAGGTCTATTGTTAATGCTTGCATGCATGTACTTCCTGCCTTCGATAATCGGGATATACGCACTTGCAGTCGCACAAACTTTATTTCACATTGTAACCTTTTTACTTAACTGTATTATGCTTTGTAAATATAAGGTGAGCAATGTAACATACTA
The DNA here is from genome assembly GCA_964561145.1 of uncultured Christensenellaceae bacterium. Taxonomy (GTDB): domain Bacteria; phylum Bacillota; class Clostridia; order Christensenellales; family CAG-1252; genus RUG14300. The sequence goes on along the minus strand of CAZLNZ010000004.1, from coordinate 99,083 downwards.
TAAACCTATGCTCTACCTCTCAATAATTAGCCTTATCATAGCCTTTCTTGTAAATAGTGCTTACAAATACTTAAGCAATTTCAATATTCCTATGCTCATAACTGTTTTAATATGTGGAATAATCATCCTAATATTGTATCTCCTCTCTATACTATCGATAAAGAGATTTAGAAGTGAACTAATCGATACAGTTAACCACTTTTTCCGTAGAGGGACAAAAAAGAAGGGAAATGTATTTCACAGACGTTGAGTTCTAAAATTGATTATGTTATAATAAACCCATGAACAATTCAGCTACAAAAGTAAATCTTAAAGCAAATTTTACATCAAATGTAAAGAAGCTTATGGGTAAAAAACCTACGACAAAAAAGGAAAAAGTAATTAAGGCTACAAAGAGGATTGCCTATACAGCCGTGCTTACAGCTTTAGCGACTGTGTTTAATATAATAACCTTTTTCCCCGTGCGTTACTGTTCTTTGTCCTTCACCGCAATCCCTTGCTTTATTGCCGGAGTGGTTTTAGGTCCGGTAAGCGGTTTTGCCGTCGGCTTTCTAGGCGATTTGCTTGGGCACTTAATTCTCCCACAAGGTGCTTACATGCCTCTAATAGGCATATCCTCCGGATTATTTGGCTTAATCCCCGGCATAATCTTTCTCCTCTTTAATGGCAGAGACTATGTAAAAATATTCGTATCATTTTTAATATGTCTGATAGTCTGCACCATATTTCTTAATACTTACAATCTATGGTTAGTGTACTCCAAGGGAACTAAAAGCTTTTGGACATACCTTGGATTAAGATTACCGTTCCAGGTTCTTGTTAGTGCAGTTAATTGCTTTTTAACTTGCATTATTTACAGAGAACTTGCCAAAGCCGGAATTATCAAACTGGCATCCAAAAGGAAAAAAGAAATTGACACATCGATACAATAAAAGTTAAAAACTCGAAGACTGCAATCTTCGAGTTTTTAAATATGTTTATACTATAAAATATATATATATATTGCTATTTTCTTCCAAACTTGTTAAGAAGTGCAGCCATTGCACCTTCTAGAGTTTGAGGTTCTTCTTTTTTACCTTCCTTACCGACATTTTGCTTCTTAGAAGGAGCCTTTGAATCACTCTTCATAGTAAGAGCAATCTTCTTAGCTTTCACGTTTACCTCGATTACTCTAACTTCGACAATGTCTCCAACCTTAACAACCTCGTTGGGATCGGATACAAATCTATCGGATAATTGCGAAATATGTACAAGCCCGTCTTGATGCACGCCGATATCAACAAAAGCACCGAAATCAACGACATTTCTTACCGTTCCTGTGAGAACCATACCGACCTTCAGGTCTTCTAGACTCAGTAAATCAGATCTCAGTATTGGTTTTGGCAATGAATCTCTTATATCTCGCCCCGGCTTTTGAAGTTCATTCAAAATGTCGTTAAGGGCATATACGCCTATCTCACACTCCTTGGCAAGTTTTTCCATGCCATATGCCTCGGCCTTCTCTCTAACATCAGTCAATCCGCCGGATTTTAAAGAACTATCCTTATAACCCAATGCCGAAAGAAGTATCTTTACAGATTTATAGCTTTCAGGATGCACACCGGTATTATCTAAAACGCTCTTTCCGTTTCTAATTCTTAAGAAACCCGCACATTGCTCAAACGCCTTTGGTCCAAGCTTAGCAACCTTCAATAGCTCTTGTTTGCTTTCAAAAGGTTTAGCCTCACGATAAGATATTATATTACCCGCTACGGTTTTATTTAAGCCCGCAACATAGGACAATAAACTTTGAGATGCCGTATTCAAATCAACACCGACCTTATTAACACAATCCTCGACGACGCCCTCGAGAACCTCTGTGAGACGTTTTTCGGGCATATCATGCTGATATTCACCTACTCCTATTGCTTTTACGTCGATTTTAATTAATTCTGCCAACGGGTCTTGTAAACGTCTAGCAAGAGATATTGCCGATCTAATTGTAACATCATACTCGGGAAACTCTGCCGCGCCTGCTTTTGATGCAGAATATACACTTGCACCGGCCTCATTTACAATAGCATATTCCAAATGTCCTTCGTATTTTTTTATTAAACCTGCCACGAAAATTTCAGTTTCTTTGCTAGCTGTTCCGTTACCTATTGCAATTACATCGACCTTATAAGTCCTTATAGCCTTTAAAAGTCTTTCTTCCGATTCTTCAATTTTATTTTGCGGAGGAGTCGGATAGATCACGCCCTTCGCCAAAACGGAACCGTATGCATTGATAACGGCAACCTTACACCCTGTCCTATATCCAGGGTCAAGTGCTAGTATAACCTTCCCGTGAAGGGGTGGTTGCAATAATAACGGACGTAAATTGGTTTCGAAAGTTTTTATCGCTTGCTCGCTAGCTCTATCTGTTAAAGTATTTCTAAGCTCTCTTTCCAATGACGGAAAAAGCAATCGTTTATAAGAATCTTCTATTGCAATTCTAACTAGCCTTGCTGTGCCGCATTCTTTCTTTATATACTTTTTCTCGATAATATCTATTACGCTTTGTTCGTCAATTTCAAGTTTAACGGACAATTTCTTTTCTTTCTCTCCTCTGTTTACCGCCAAAATTCTATGCGATGCCATATCTTTTGCAGATTCGGAAAAGTCACTGTACATTTTATATTTATCCTCTTCATCGGGTGCTATCTCGGTTGTATGGATAACTCCGTTTAACATGAAATAATCCCTCAAGGTTTTTCTTAGCTCTGCATCATCGGAAATTCTCTCCGCAATTATATCACAGGCACCTCTTAATGCCTCTTGAACATCGTTAACGCCCTTTTCCTCGTTAATGTAAGCCTCTACATCGCTTTCCGAAAGCTCGGATTTGCCCATAATGAGGTCGGATAAGCCCTCCAACCCCTTTTCTATAGCAATACCCGCGCGTGTGGTTTTCTTTTGTTTAAAGGGTCTATAAATATCCTCAACCTCTGTTAATGTTTTTGCTTTTTCTAAAGCCTCCAGGATGCTTTCGTCAAGCTTGTTCTGATCTTTTATCGCTTTTGCGATTTCACTTTTTCTTTGGTCGAGGTTCTTTAGATAAGTAAGTCTATCATTAAGCTCTCTCAAAACTTGATCGTCAATAGAGCCCGTCATATCCTTCCTATACCTTGCAATGAAAGGTAATGTATTTCCCTCGTCGATGAGTTTTACTACATTTTGTGCATGCAGTATATTCAAATTAAACTCTTGTGCTAGAACAGTTGCGTAATCCATAATATCTCCATTTAATTAATTGTTAGCCTCTAAAGCATACTTCCTTACAATTTCAATAAGTTTATCATTCCTTTCAAAGTTTTCAGTACCGCAGAGCTTGAATACTTGCTCTATCCTCTCCGATGAACTGGCTAAAGTCAAAACGTACTCTAACCTATCACCCCTTCGATATAATCCCCAATTGTTTCTATCATTACACCACGCCTTATATGTCCATGTTGTCCAACTGAAGCCGTGTGCATTAAGATAGGATAATGCAAGAACCCAATTGTCAAGATTATTAAAATAACACATTTCTCCGACCAAGACCGGAACATTGTGATCGGTTTTGTTAAAAAGCTTTGTCTTGTCATCAAAAAAAGCTTTTTGACTATCTAAATTTTCACCATCGTTCCATTGGTAAAAATGGTACTCGTAACAAATATTAGTCCATCCATAAAGAGTCGGATCCGGTAAATGCTCAGGTTCCCAGCAACTTTCCATTATAATCAAATGGTTTTGATCGATGCTGCGGACCGCTCTATAAAGCTTATCGAAATAATCCCATTGCACTTTACACGTCAATTTGCCTGTACTTTTAATGTCACCCTCAGGCTCATTTAATAAATCGTATCCCGCTATTGATAAATTATCCTTATACCTATCGGCAACGGTTTTCCATAACTCTATATTGAAATTCATATACTCATCATTAAGGTAAAGTAACGCATTTTCTTCAAGAGTATCAACACCGGAATGATGTTTTCCGCTTTGAGAACCATACGCACCGTGTAAATCCAATATTACATATATGCCTCTTTTTGCCGCATTCTCAATAAATGAATCAAGCCTAACGAAAGCATCCTCACGAAGTGATAAGTCATCAAAATACAAATCCCTCCAGCCAAAAGGAAGTCTTACCGTATTCATGCCCATTTGAAGGATATTATCAAAATCGCTTTCTTTCCACCAATTATCTCGATACACATCAATCAATCTTCTAGTATCTTTGTCACCAATCAATTTAGATAAACGTTTTTCTGCATCATATTGACCACCTTCATACTCTTGTTGTGTAAAATCAACGGGACACATATACTCTTCTTGCAGCAACCATCCTCCCGCATTAGTTCCAACTAATCTTATTTCAGGAGCACTGTCTTCTGCGGAAACATACAATGCATTGCCTTTTGCAGTAACAAAGCCAATGTGCCCACAATTTCTTGTAGACACTTTAGAAATGTTCGAAGAAAGGCTTGCTTGGTGCGAAGAATAGTCAACACGTTTATTTTTTTTCATATACACTCCATTTTTTCTCTGAGATGTTGACATTATCAAAGAGTTAAAGTATAATTATTAGGTGATGCGAAAGTCGCTCAATGGTAGAGCGTCGGCTTCCCAAGCCGATTCCCGCGGGTTCGATTCCCGTCTTTCGCTCCATAGTCGGGTTTACCCGACTTTTTCTTTATCTATTATAAAGGTTTCTACGTTTTAAGTCAATTGATTAAGATTAATGCTAGTTATTAGCACATCCTTTTGAGCAGTTAAAATAGATAAAAATGTATCTTTATTTGTGATAAAGAAATGTAAAATCTATTGTAAAAAGAAGGAGTTTACGATATAATTATATTATAGATTTTAAATTCGGAGGTTCTTTATGTTAGACTATGAATTTTATATTAGATATCACGCTGACGGCGTCTATTACGGCACTAGCAAGGAAAGATGCATTCATTATACATTAGAAAAGCAAATTACAGAAAACGGAATAAGGGTTATTATTCATCCTAAGGTCAAAATGCAGCTCGAATGCATCATGCTCACTGCAAAAAGAGAGTTCTCGGATAACGAAAAGTTTTTCGTAAACGGATATCAAGCTTGGACAACTTCAAAAGAAGTTAAGAAAACCGATAAAAACAAGCGTTTAAATCAGCTATATAAGGTTTCGGAATTCGTATCGAGTTTAGCTACTCCGACAGGTGATACTTTATTCGTTGAAGAAGAAAAAGGTCCCGGAAAATTCCATAGCTACACTTACACATATATCAAAAATGGTGAAGAGATCGAACTATTCGGTTCCCTGTCAGATAGATTCGCTTTTACCATATTTAAAGTTGATATGAATGCCGGTATCTTCCAAATCTGCAAAGAGGTCGAAGGCAAAGAAATTGACACAGATACCGTTTTATTCGATATTGCGGTTTTAAAGGGTGATTACGATAAGGTTTTCGATGACTATTTCAGGTTAATGAATATCCCTGCCCCCAGAATAAATCATATGTCCGGCTATACATCTTGGTATAACTACTTCACCAAGATTAACGAAGACATCATTCTCCGTGACTTGGAGGGGCTTGACAGAGCTAGAGATGACGTTAACATTTTCCAAATAGATGACGGATTCCAAATTACAACCGGCGAATGGAAAACCAACGATAAATTCCCCAACGGAATGAAGCCTATCGTCGACAGAATTCACGAAAAGGGTTACAAGGCAGGATTATGGCTTGCACCCTTCAATGTAACAAAAAAATCTAAAGTATTCAAGGCACACAAGGATTGGGTCATCCATCACAACGGAAAACCGTTATTAGGTGCTGTACCTTGGGGCGGTGGTTATACTTTAGACATATATAACGAAGACGCAAGAGCATATATCAAAGAGATTTTCAACCTCGTTCTTAACGAATGGGGGTTCGATATGGTTAAGCTCGACTTCTTATATTCTCAATGTATGTTCCCAAGAAATAACAAGACTCGTGCGGAGATCATTTATGACGCAATGGACTTTTTGAGAGAGTGTGTCGGTGATAAGTTGATGCTGGGTTGCGGCGTTCCCCTTGCTCCTTGTTTCGGAGTATGTGATGCTTGTCGCATTTCTTGCGATATCTCCCCTAACTATAAGGGCGGGTTAGTGGAAAGTATTAACTTTACCCATGAAATAGTTCATGCTCAAAATGCCATTACAAGCACCATTTTCCGTCGCCACCTTAACGGCCGAGCTTTCGTTAATGATCCTGACGTTTTCTTCCTCAGGGATATTAATATAAAGTTTACAGAGGATCAAAAGCTTCTCCTCGCTTTTATTAACAATCTGTGCGGTGACGTTCTGTTTATCTCGGATAATGCCGGAGATTTCTCAGATGAAAAGATTGCTCTATTAAAGAGATTCTTCGGGAAAAATCCACATAAGGTTTATTCCACCGATCGCCTCGACGACGATGACAACTTCGAAATTGTATTTGGCAACGATAATACCAGACATACACTTAGATTCAATCTCAAGACTGGAGAGAGTAACGTTAGAGAATTTTTAAAGGATTAGTAATCTAAGGGTTGCGAATCATATCGCAACCCTTTTAATATAGTTCGTAATTCAACTTAATGAAAAAGGACAAGAAATACAAAGGTTGATTCTACAATAAAATGCTTTGCCTATACACACTTGAAACATAGAAATCAATATGAATAAATACTTAGATATATCAATCACCTCCGCTTTTGGAGTGGAAGCAAGCTTAAAAAGAGAGCTTTACAAACTAGGCTTTGGAGATGTCCCTGCAATAAACGGCACCTTTTCATTAAAAGGAACTCTTTTGGATATTGCCAGACTTAATATTTTCCTAAGAACTGCAGATAGGGTATATATAAGTCTTGGCAAATTTCCCTGCTCCACTTTTGACGAACTCTTCGATGGAGTACATAAAATCGAGTGGCAGGATTATATATCTAAAAACGGGCAAATACTTGTCAGTGGCAAATGCGTCAATTCTGTTTTATTTGGAATTTCGGCTTGCCAGTCAATTGCAAAAAAAGCAATTATCGTAAAGCTTTCCGAACGTTTTAAAATCAGGACCTTTAGTGAAAACGGTGAAAGGTATAAAATTAATTTCTCCATTGTCAATAACATTTGTGAGATATTGCTTGATTCCTCCGGTGACGGTTTACACAAAAGAGGATATAGAGATTTGGTCGGAGAGGCTTCTATCAAAGAAACCTTGGCTGCCGCAATATTAGACCTGTCAGTTTACAATCCGACAAAGGAATTTGCAGATCCTTTCTGCGGAAGCGGAACATTTCCGATTGAAGTTGCACTTAAAGCAATGAACATTGCACCCGGGATTAATAGGGGGTTCGATTTCGAAAAATGGGGCTTCTGTAAAGATGTTTCGAATATTGCAAGAGAGGAAGCAAGAGATTTAGAAAAACGAGATATTAAGCTTAAAATTAGCGGATATGATATAGATAAGAATGCAATCAAGCTTGCTACAAGACACGCAGAACGAGCTGGTGTAAGAGATAAGATACATTTTCAAGTCGGTAACGCTTTAGGCTTTTCCTCTCATATTCCATATGGGGTTATTTGTACAAATCCACCTTACGGAGAAAGACTTTCAAACGAAAAAGAGGTAGGAACACTTATGGAAGAATTTTCAAGAACCTTTTTCAAACTTAAAGATTGGAGTTTGTACCTAATAACATCATTATCAGGTTTTGAAAGCTATTTCGGTAAAAAAGCAAATAAAAATAGAAAGCTATATAACGGCAAACTCGAGTGTAGACTTTACACATACCTTGGCAACAAGCCACCAAAGAACAACCATGATTAACTTCAATAACGATTGGGATAATATTTTAGAAAATGAATTCAAAAAGGATTACTATCTTAAGCTTAGAGAATTTTTAAAAGAGGAATATTGTAACCGTACAATCTACCCTAACATGTATGATATCTTTAATGCTTTTAAATATACAGCCTATAAAGATATAAAAGTAGTAATCTTAGGTCAAGACCCGTATCATAATGAAAATCAAGCTCACGGTCTCGCTTTCTCCGTACAAAAAGGAATTCAACCGCCTCCATCATTATGTAATATTTTTAAAGAGCTTCACGACGATATTGGCTTTAAAATCCCAAATCACGGATGTCTTATCGATTGGGCAAATAAAGGAATATTCCTATTAAACACCTCTCTTACGGTGAGAGCTCATCAAGCAAACTCACATAAGGGAAAAGGATGGGAGATATTTACAGATGATGTAATTAAGATAATCAATCAAAAAACAGAACCCGTAGTATTTCTTTTATGGGGTGGAAACGCAAGAAGTAAAGCAAGTCTATTAAACAATACGAATCACTTAGTTTTGCAAGCACCACACCCAAGTCCGCTATCTGCTTACCAAGGTTTCTTTGGGTGTAAGCATTTTAGTAAAGCACAAGAGTTTCTTAATAATAAAGGAATCGAACTAGATTGGAGTATCAAATAATGAATTGTTATAAGGTTGATAATAATATACCCTTCGATATTGAATCAATATTAACTTGCGGACAAGTTTTTAGATATGAGCAAAGAGAAAACGAATGGGTAGTGTACTCAAAAAACAAAAAAGCCGTTATTCGTGATAGAATAATCTTTAGTGATGATATAGACTATTTTATCAACTACTTTGACTTAAAACGTGATTACTTCACAATTATAGAGAGCCTTAGGGCTAAGCCTATGATTGAAGAAGCACTGAAAATCGGAAGCGGAATCAGAATACTTAATCAAGACAAGTTCGAAACCTTGATAAGTTTCATAATTAGCACTCAAAATTTCATTCCCAGAATACAAAAAATAATAGAAAAACTCTGCTTAAACCTTGGAGAAAATATGGGCGATTTTTATGCATTTCCTACTCCGCAAGTAATGGCGGCTCAAAGCGTTGAGTTTTACAAGGAAATTGGTGCCGGGTATAGAGCTGAATTCATTTTGAATACTTCAAAAGCTATTGTCGAGGGTCGCATCGACTTAGAAGAAATAGCAGTCCTTACAACCGATGAAATAACAAAGAATCTCCTTACACTTCCGGGCGTTGGTCCAAAGGTCGCAGATTGCGTATTACTTTTTTCCTATCATAGAGAAGATACCTTTCCGGTGGATACTTGGATAAAAAAAGCATATTTCAATCTAACAGGTAAAACATCCAAAGAAAAAGAAATCAGAGAAACCATGATAAATCTTTATAATCCCTATCCGGGAACTGCACAACAATATATTTTTTATGGAATAAGAATGAAAAAGAAGTGAGGAATATTGTTTTATTTATAATTATTGGGATAATTGAAATAAACCTATAATATTGATTACATAAAATCAATCATACAACTATCAATAACATACTCTGTCATTATTCATCATTATTCACTTCTAGTTTTATTAGTAACATCAATTGCTTATAACTGATGAATAGACGAAAAGAAAAGGTTCTCCGCTCGGAGAACCTTTTTCAATTAGCCAAATCGATGACTATTTCTTTCTCTTATATTTAACACTCTTATTTGCCTTTGTATTTACCTTCTTCTTTTTGGGTTGTTGCGAAGGAAGATTGCCTTCCTTGTCAGCAACGGCAACATAGTTATTCTTTGACGATTTACGCTTCAAGTAAGAGCTCTTCATAGCAACATAAAGTGAAGGAGCTAAGCATAGTGAGCTATTTACACCGGAAACCAAACCGAAGATAATTGGTAAACAGAATTGTTGAATTGACTCAACACCAATGATACAGAGAACAACTATAGTTAACATTGTAGTAATTGTGGAAGCAATAGATCTGTTAAAGCTCTCACGTACTGCGTTGTTAACTTCATAGCCAACATTTGCAGGTGTCAAGGAGGTGCCTTGATTCTTAACGTGTTCTCTTACTCTATCGAATACAACGATAGTGTTGTTGATAGAATATGAAACTATAGTAATCAAAGCAGCAATAAATGTTGTATTAATTTGAATGCGGAAGATTGTTGTACAAGCTACCATAACTATAACGTCAACAAGTAGACCAACGACAGCAGCAACACCGCTCAAGAACTCGAAACGTATAATAATGTATACCAATACTACTGCCCAAGTAACCAATACAGCAATGATTGCTTGCTTAACAAGCTTAGAAGCGGCACTAGAACTGATCGATGTGATGTTTACATTGTCATCGGCATTGATGCCTTCAGCCTTAAACTCTTCTACCAACGCATTTTTGATATCAATATTGACTGTTTGAATATCAGAATGTCCGTTTTGATATTTGATGTATATACCGGTATCGGCACCGGAGCCCGTCTTTTGAGCTTCACCGCAGTCATAGGTATCGTTATTGTTTGCAGCAATGCTGTTGATTACCTTGATAATTCTTTCACTATATTCGTTAAACTCTGCATCTGTTAAATCCTTGTTAAAGGTTACGGTAACAGCACTACCACCGGTGAAGTCCAAGCCCAAGTTCATGCCTTTGGAGGCGTCGCCCTCAACGATTGCAAATACAGAAAAGACTATGATTGCTACGAGAAGTATAACAGTAGGAATCAAAGCCCATATTTTGAGCTTATCAACGACCTTAAGTTTTCCGGAAACAATATCTAATTTATCATTGATGTTAAACTTTTTACTCATGTTCCCCTCCTTCTACCTCAAGCTCAGGTAAGTTGAACATACTAGCTACATTCTTACGATTCTTGCTCAAAGTAAATATCGAATTTACGAAACATCTTAAAATAACCAATGCGTTAATCATAGACAGGATAACACCAATGAGAAGGGTTATTGCAAAACTCTTAATTGAAGAACCGCCAACGAAGAACATTACGATACAACCAAGGATTGTAGTAACGTTACCGTCGATAATTGCGGGAGTAGCTTTGGAAAATCCTTGTCTAATTGAGGATTGAACCGATCTTCTGTACGCATCTGCATCTACTCCGTTATCAAGCATCTGTACTCTTGTCGTCTTATACTCATCTCTAATACGAGCGAAAATAACAATGTTGGAGTCAACAGCCATACCGATAGAAAGGATAATACCTGCAATACCGGAAAGGGTTAATTGAACCCAAGGGAAGATGGATAAGAAGAAAATGTAGAAACTTGTATAGAACAGCAATGAAAGGGATGAAGCAACACCAAGCATTCTGAAGAACACTAACATGAAGACAATGACCAATGCAAGACCTATAAAACCTGCGATGATAGAAGTCTTCAAGGAACTAGCTCCTAAACTAGCTGTGATGTTGTTCGACTCGACCAATGTGAGCTCCACGTCAAAGGCACCTGCCTGAATTTGTGTAGCAAGCTCATTTGCTTGTTCATATGTGTAGTTACCGGTAATAATGGCTTGTCCGTTGGAAATAACCGAATTGACGGTAGGTCCCATGTACCACTCACCGTTGATCCAAATATTTAATGCTTTGTTTAGAAGCTCTGTAGTTGCATTTGCAAACTTAACAGTTCCTTCTTCGTTAAATTTGAGTGCTACAACATAGCCTGAACTACTGTCGTAAGAAACGTAAGCACTTTCAATATCTTTACCCGTAACGTATGCTGTGGTTGTTATTTCCTCATTTTCTCCCTCTTTACGGAATTCCAATGATGCCGGACGTCCGATAAGGTCGAAGATTTCCTCGGGGTCATCTACGTCGGGTACTTCAACTCTGATACGTGAATTATTGTCATCAAGGGTAACTACCGCTTCGGTATATCCCTTATCGAACAATAAGCTTTCCAATGAGTCTGCCGTGCCCTGCATTCTGCTCTCTAGGTCCTCCGTTGAGTCACTCTTCGGTTCAAAAACGGCATATACACCGCCAACCAAGTCAAGACCAAGAGAAATATTCTTTGGATATGCAATATAGTCATATAAGCCCAATTCGCCGTTATCGAACGATACAAACGCGAACAAGCCGCCTGCAACTATAAGCACGCAAAAGATGGTTAAAACCACAATTGCTACTGACTTTTTCACAAAACTGCCTCCTGTATGTTAGTGCACAATTACATTTGCTTATTATTATATAATCGTACTTATGTATTATATCTTTATTGCACCAAATAAGTCAATAAAATATTCAATAAAAAACAACAAAAAGTTGTAAAAATGATTGCAAAATGACATCGAATCGATTTTCTTATTTCGATTTTCGATCAACTATCGGTAAATTATTAATTCAATCCTCGATTTTCGATAAAGCATTTATTGCCAAAGATAACTCCAAACGCTTTTTCATCATTTCGCAAGCATACCTGTAAGGTGTTTTTATGCTGCCCTCAAAGTTCAATGCGCTTGCCGTGCAGCCGCCCGAGCAATAATACTTTGCAAAACACTCTTCACAGCCCTTCTTCTCATATACGGTGTTATCTCTAAAGATCTCCGCTACATTGTAATCATAGGTTCCATCTAAAACATTGCCCATATAATATTCCTTGCTACCGCCTACAAATTGATGACAAGGATATATGTCTCCCACAGGGGATATAGCCAGATACTCACAGCCTACGCCACACCCGGAGAGCCTCTTATTTAGACAAGGATTCTGCTCCAAGTCGAGCATGAAATGGAAGAAATTAAACGAATTGCCCTCTTCTTGTTTTCTTAAAAATAGCTCGGCAAGTTGATCATACTCTTTTAAAACAACCGGCAAACTTTCAGGTTGCAATGCCAAAGGATGGTCAAGAGGAAGAACAACGGGCTCTACAGATATCTGATCAAAATCTTTTGACAACATTTCGATATCCTTTGAAAAATCCAAATTTTTCGATGTAAACGTTCCTCTGACATAGTAACGCTTATCTCCGCGAACTGCACGAAATTTCTTGGCATTATTGTATATTACATCATAACAATCCTTTCCGTTACGTGCGTGCCTCACTGCATTGTGAACTTCGGGACGTCCGTCTATGCTTAATACGACATTATCCATCTCTCTGTTAAGATACTCTATGGCATCGTCGTTGAGCAAAAGACAATTTGTTGTCATTGTAAAACTGAAAACTTTGCCGGTTTCCTTTTCACGACTCCTTCCATAAGAGACAATTGCCTTGACAACATCAAAATTCATCAAAGGTTCTCCGCCAAAGAAATCAACCTCTAAGCTCTTTCTAGATCCCGAATGCTCGATAAGAAAATCAATAGCCTTAAAGCCGACTTCTTTGCTCATATAGTCTCTCGCTGTGTTATATGTGCCCTCTTTTGCAAAGCAATATTCGCAACAAAGATTACAATCATGACATATATGCAAACAAAGTGCCTTCACAAGATTTGTTTTTCTAAAAGGAAGCTTGACATCAGTCTTAAGGAGGTTTTCCTCCTCCAACGCTCTAGCCTCTTCTTCTATTTCAGCAACTTCTTGAGAACTCAACAACAAATAATCCTTTTCCTCCTCGGGAGTAAGGCTTTCATATCTTTTCTTTAAAACAAGAAAAGCAGCATAATCTACTTGGTGAAGACTGCTGCTAAAGGGATGAAAGACAAAGTAGTAAACCTTGCCTTTATATTCGTAACTAAAACAATGGGTCATTTAGACGTTCTTTGTTTCCTTATGGTTGATACGCTCTTCTTGCTTGCAGGTTTGATTTCCGACTGTGCAGCTGGTTTTGCATGCGGATTGACAGCTAGATTGGCATTCGCCACAACCGATAACGTTACTTTTTCTTTCGGGCTTAGCTATAGTTTTAATGTGTTTCATAGGAAACCTCCTAATGTATTCTTATACAATTATAATGTATATACCTTCAAATTGCAAGTGTTTTTTTAAATAAAACATCGTATCAGAATACAAATTCGAATAACGAAGGTATCGAGATTTACCTATGCTCTTTTTCTCCTTCTTAATCCTTTGAGATTCACTGCAAGAATTCCGCTTATCACCCCACAGGCAATTCCTAAAAGGAAATCATATATGGTTACGTCGGAGAAGTTTAATCCTCCGCTTAATAAGGAAAATATCAAGAAAGACAGTACCGTATATAACAAACCGACTATAAGACCAACAAAGAATCCGCCCTTTTCTCCTCTAAATCCAACAAAAATCCCCAATGTACAGGCTACAATTTTTATAATCTGATTTATTATCATAATTGGTTTATCTGCAATTTCCGTATACTTTGCAACAATAGTTAATATTAGTACTCCTACAACTGAAAACAAGAGACTGAACAATGTTCCTCGTACTATATTCAGTATGCTTTGCTTATATGTCGCCTTACTCATTAATATATCCTCCGAATTAATAGTATCTGAAAATATATATGAATAAACCCATTCAAAATAGACTCCTATGATAAAAAACGACATAAAAAAGGTGTGCCAGACTATTTAGCCTTAACACACCCGATTATAATAATACTTTAAGCTTAAGTTTAGATTGCGTCGTCCTCGTCATTAATTTGAGGATTAACAGCTTCAGCCTCGTGAGCTTCTTCCTCTCCGTTTTCGCTATCTTCTGCTACAACAGTTTCCTCAGAATTCTCTTCTGCAACAACCTCAACAGATTTTTGTTCTTTAAGTGCCTGCTTTTTAGCCTCAAAAGCTTGCTTTTCAGCCTTGGCAGCCTCTTGTGCTGTTAAATTGATTGCGATAGCTTCACGATTGATCGTGATAACAACGGGATTACCTGCAGTGCCAACATCAACCTCGATTGAATTATCGCTGTTTATTTTGGTAATAACACCAATCATTCTTCCAATTGTCATAATCTTTGTGCCGACTCTCATTTCGTCTTGCATTTTTTGATACTCTTTTTGTCTCTTCTTGTTGGGAACAACGGTTAAGAGAATCATAGCAACGATCATTACGGCAAAAATAACCCATACCCATACCGAACTAGTGTTGCCACCTGCGTTATTGGTTGTGGTTCCTGCACTTTCAGCGGCTTCCAATAATAAATTCATACTAATCTCCTTTTGATAAAAATCTACTTTTATAATTATACATTATTATTGACAGAAAATCAAGGGTTATTTGATTTCCTTAGATATCCATGGCAATATAACGTTTATTATACGTATGTTATCGACACTAATCGATATCCGCCTTGTCCTTGTATTGTGCCATGAACTCGTCATGGAACTCAGTCAAGCGGTCTTGATAAATTGCCTCTTTGAGCTTATCCATCAACCTCATTAACGTTCTGATGTTGTGTATACTGACCAAACGTCCTCCAAATATTTCATCGGCTATGACAAGATGTCTAATATATGCCCTAGAGTAATTTCGACAACAGTAGCAATCGCATTCCGAATCAATAGGTCTAAAGTCGTCCTTAAACCTTGCATTTCTAAGATTGATGTTACCTCTAAAGGTCATTGCAGTGCCGTTTCTTGCAATTCTTGTGGGTAATACACAGTCGAACATATCAATACCCCTGTATACGCCCTCAACAATACAGTCGACGGATCCTACGCCCATTAAATAACGAGGCTGATCTTTAGGATAATAGGGGCGAAGTTCGTCAAGCATTTCATACATAACCGGCTTGGGTTCGCCAACGGAAAGTCCGCCGACCGCTATACCGCAACGAGCAAATTCGGCAGTCCTCTTCGCACTCTCAATACGCAAATCCTTAAACATATTGCCTTGAATAATAGGAAATAGCATTTGATCCTCGTTATCCTTTGTAACATTATAACAACGCTCTAGCCAACGAAGTGTACGTTCCATTGCATCCTTAGCCTTATTATGGTCAACGCCGGGCTCAGTACATTCATCGAAAGCCATCATAATATCAGAGCCTAATATATTCTGAATTCCCATCGCATCCTCTGGGGTTAAGAAATGGCGACTGCCGTCAACAACGGAACTGAACATGCATCCTTCATCGGATATCTTTCTCAGCTTAGATAAAGAGAAAATTTGAAATCCGCCACTATCCGTAAGTAAAGACCTATCCCAATTCATAAAAGGATGCACTCCGCCCGCCTTGGATATCACCTCAGTGCCGGGACGAAGATATAAATGATAAGTGTTAGCAAGAATGATTTGAGCACCCATATCTTTCAACTCTTCGGGAGAAAGGGATTTGACGGTTGCCAAAGTTCCAACCGGCATAAATACCGGAGTCTCGATAACACTGTGCGGAGTTGTAAGTCTTCCAACCCTCGCTCCTGTTTTAGAATCTACTTTTAATACTTCATATTTAAACTTACTCATACTAACCTATAATATCTTAATAGATGGACCTTAAAGCTTGATTAAAACCCATCAAATAATCATCATTGCATCGCCAAAGCTGAAGAATCTGTATTTTTCATCGACAGCATCTTTATATATTTCCAAAGTTCTCTCTCTTGTGATAAGAGCAGATACTAACATGATCAAGGTGCTTTCCGGCAAATGAAAATTGGTAATCAAGCCCTTAACGACATTAAACTTATATCCCGGATAGATGAAAATCGAGGTATCACCGCTTCCGGCTTGAACTTTTCCATCCTTAAAAGCACTTTCCAGGGTTCTAACAGAAGTGGTACCGACGCATATTACCCTTCTATTCTCGGCAAGAGCTAGATTGATTTTATTTGCAGCATCCTCAGAAACACTATAAAACTCCGAGTGCATAACATGTTCTTCGATAACATCAACCTTGACAGGTCTAAAGGTTCCTAGTCCGACATTAAGAAGAACCTCAACAACCTCAACGCCCATCGCCTTAATCTTTTCCAACAACTCTGTTGTAAAATGTAAGCCCGCAGTAGGAGCTGCAGCAGAACCATCATACTTTGAATAGACCGTTTGATATCTCGTCGGGTCATCCAAATGCTCTGTTATATATGGAGGAAGGGGCATATTTCCTGTTTTGTCTAAAATATCCTCAAAAACTCCGTCATAGATAAACTCACAAAGAATCAAACCCTCTTCCAATGTATCGGTGATAACACAGGATAACTCATCGTTGAATATAACCTTAGTACCGACCTTCAGTCTCCTTCCGGGCTTACCCATACATTTCCAATGTGTAAGATCCACCCTTTTTAGAAGGAATATTTCGATTTTACCTTCAAAGCCTTCTCTTTTTCCGAAAAGCCTGGCAGGGATAACCTTTGTATCGTTTATAACTAAAACATCACCTTTTTTCAAATAATCGCATACATCATAAAAATGTTTATGAGAAACCTTGTCTGTTTGTCTATCATAAACTAAAAGCCTAGAGTGATCTCTGGGCTCTACCGGGGTTTGCGCTATTTGATTTTCGGGTAAATAATAATAAAAGTCACTAGTTTTCATCAATCGACCTCATCGGGACAAAGCAAGCTAAGTTTATCCTTCGGGATAGTTTTTCCTAAATGCTTATAGGCAGGAGCCAATGCGATTCTTCCTCTTGCTGTTCGAGCTAAAAATCCTATCTGCAACAAATAAGGTTCGTATACGTCCTCAATTGTGCTAACCTCTTCGCCGGTTGAAGCGGCAAGCGTATCAAGACCTACCGGACCACCGTTGTATTGCTCTATGATGCTTAACAAAATACGTTTATCTGTATAATCCAATCCAAGCGAATCTACCTCTAAAGCTTCAAGTGCCATCTTGGCATATTCAGTGGTAATAATCTTACTTCCGTGATACTCGGCAAAATCTCTAACTCTCTTAAGAAATCTATTGGCAATTCTCGGCGTTCCTCTACTTCTAACAGCAATCTCATAGCTTGCAGCATCCGTTATGGACATTCCCAACAATCCGGCAGACCTGTCAACTATTTTTGATAGCTCTTCAGGATTGTAAAGCTCAAGTCTACACATAACGCCGAAGCGGTCACGCAAAGGAGAAGTAAGCATGCCGGCTCTAGTTGTAGCACCAATTAATGTAAAATGACAAATTGGCATTCTAACACTTTGTGCCGTAGGTCCTTTCCCTACTACAAAGTCTATTGAATAATCCTCCATGGCGGGATACAGCATTTCCTCTGCCGCATGGTTTAGGCGGTGTATCTCATCTATAAACAGAACATCACCCTCTTCAAGATTTGTAAGAATGGATGCAAGGTCAACCGCTTTTTCAATAGCGGGACCCGAAGTAACACGTATGCGAGCACCCATCTCACTTGCTACAATGTTGGCAAGCGTGGTCTTTCCAAGCCCGGGAGGTCCATAGAAAAGAAGATGGTCTAGCGACTCGCCCCTCTTTTTTGCAGAGGCAATAAAAACTTGTAAGTTAGACTTGATCTTATCTTGCCCCACATAATCGTCAAAGGTCTTTGGTCTTAACGAATATTCATCCTCTTCCGGAGTATTGAAACGATTATATTCATCCATTGCTCTTCAATCCCTTTAATACAATTCTAACTATCTCGGCAATGTCCGAGGTGCTTTGTCTTGCCTTGACCACCTTTTCATAGGCTTGCGAACGTGATAAACCCATTCCCTCCAATACCTCTAAGGCGGAATTGACAGCGTTATCAACTGCGGTACGCTCCACGGTCAAGCCGGACAAATCGTTTTCAACGTTTTCTTTTAACTCGAGAATTATTCTTTCCGCAGTCTTTTTTCCAATTCCCTTTATTCCAGACAAAGCCCTGGAGTCAGCAGTTATAATTGCTGTGGTAAGCTGGTCAAGCTTTATACCCGACAAGATTGCGAGAGCAAGCTTGGGTCCAACACCAGATACACTTATAAGCTTAATAAACATATTCTTCTCCTGAAGTGTTAAAAAGCCGTATAATGAGAGTTCGTCCTCTCTTACCACTTGGTATAGGTACACAACACAAGGCGAGCCCTTAGCAGGAAGCTGATATAAAGTGGAATCGGATAAGAAAATTTCATATCCGATACCATTGTTTTCTATTATCGCACCGCCTATAAAATAGTCAGCGACTATGCCCTTAATGTAAGAGTACATATATATTTTATAAAGTTTTTCCGAGTATTAATCCTCGTCCTCTTCTTCGGGAAGATTGGCATTATGATAAACATTTTGAACGTCATCATTATCCTCGAGCATATCAATAAGACGAACGATCTTCTTTGCAGTTTCATCATCGGGAGTTACCGTGCTTTGAGGAACCATTTCGGATTCGGCGGCTAAAATAGGTAAGCCGTTTGCTTCCAATGCTTCACGAACCGTTCCGAGATTTTGAGGAGCTGTGATAACCTCAAAAACATCGCCATCATTGACAACATCATCTGCACCTGCATCCAATGCCATCATTATAAGCTCATCTTCGTCCAATCCTTGCGCATCTATGGTGATGATACCTTGCTTATCGAACATATAAGACACACAACCGGTGTTACCCAATTGTCCACCGCATTTATCGAAATAGTGACGAACGTCACCGACAGTACGAGTCTTATTATCGGTCAAGCATTCTACGATTATGGCACAACCGCCTGCACCATAGCCTTCATAAGTACATTCTTCGTAATTGACATTACCAAGTTCACCCGAAGCTTTTTGAATGCTTCTTTTGATGTTATCATTGGGCATATTGGCTGCCTTTGCTTTTGCGATGACGTCACGTAATCTAGAGTTTGTATCTGGATTTCCACCGCCTTGTTTAACTGCAATTGCTATTTCTCTACCGATTTTCGTAAAGACATTACTGCGTTGGGCATCGCCCTTTGCTTTCTTATTTTTAATATTAGCCCATTTGCTATGGCCGGACATATGATTACCTCCTATTGTTTTCTAGTATATACATTGCAAGCGAAGCACTAACGCCTGCATTCAAGGATTCTGTGGTATTTTTCATAGGAATTTTTAAACTCCTGTCATGATGTAGTCTAAAGTACAGGGAAGGACCATGTGCCTCTGAACCTACCACTATCGCATATCTCCCTTGAGGATACTCATCGAAGATGTTGACACTTATAAACGATGCATCGAGCAAATACACTGTTCCGTCAAATTTAAACTCCTCATGTTCAAGAGTAATACAAGGAATTCTAAATATACCACCCATTGAAGAACGAACTACTTTGGGTGAATATGGGTCACAGCAATCAAAAAGCACAACTCCGTCAAAGCCTGCAGCAGCGGCACTTCTTATAATGGTTCCAACATTCCCGGGATCCGATACACCGTCCAATAGCATCAATTTCTCCTTCTTAAGAACGACATCACGCTTTTGTTCGGGTATTTCGCAACAAGCAATAAGCCCTTGAGGTACAATTGTTTCTGCAACTCTTGAAAAAAGCTTGGTCGATAAGGTAATAACCTCTGCTTCGTTATTTCTTTCAAGAATTATGGTTACAAGAGTATCTACCATATCGCATCTGTTCTCATCAATAAAGAGATATTTGACAACGACGTCGTCCGGAAGATCCTTGAGAATGTTAATCCCCTCAACGACAAACAAGCCGCTCTCTTCTCTTCCCTTCTTGGAATAAAGCGACCTTAATAGTTGAACTTTGGGATTGCTTATGCTTTCGATTACCATGGTTTAAAAAAATGCCGACAAATCTTATGCGGATCTGTCGGCAATAAACAACTTATTTAGAAGCAGCAACAGCACTGATTGCCTTTTGAGCAAGTGCAGCAAAACCTTCTTGATCGTTAACAGCCATATCCGCTAACACCTTACGGTTGAGATCGATACCTGCAAGCTTCAAGCCATACATGAATTGGCTGTAGGAAGTTCCGTTCATATGTGCGGCAGCGTTGATACGAGCAATCCAAAGACGACGAAAATCTCTCTTCTTGTGCTTTCTTCCAACATAAGCATAGCTTTGAGATTTCATAACAGCTTCACGTGCTACTCTGTACAAATTCTTTTTAGAACCCCAGTAGCCTTTTGCGAGCTTCAATATTTTTCTACGTTTCTTTACACCATTTACAGCTCTCTTAATTCTCATATTCTACCTCCTATTTCTTGGGTAACATAGTTCTAAGAGTACCTGCAAAGGACTCATCTACGTATCCACCGGCTCTAAGACCGCGTTTTCTCTTGGTTTCTTTCTTTGTCAAGATGTGGTTTTTACCCATCTTTGCTCTCTTAATCTTTCCGTTCTTGGTTACACGGAAACGTTTTCCTGCGCCAGAATGCGACTTCATTTTTGGCATGATTTATACCTCCGTAATTATTTTTTTGTTTGGGGAGCAAGTGTCATCCTAATTGTATTACCCTCAATAGCGGGTGCTTGCTCCATATTTGCGTTTTCTATCATTTTATAGAACTCGTTCATTACTTTCAATCCAAGTTCAGGACGTACATTCTGTCTGCCACGCATACGAATAACCACCCTAACTTTATCTCCGTCACTTATAAACTCATTCGTTTTGTTGGCTTTGACTCTAAGGTCACCGGTGTCAATGGTTACAGAAAGTTGGATTTCCTTGATCTCGATTCTCTTTTGAGCCTTCTTTTGCTCTTTCTCTTTTTTAGCCTTGTCATATACCCACTTTGAATAATCCATTAACTTACAAGTAGGGGTACGACCTTCGCCAACCTTTACGAGATCCAAGCCTTGCTCTTCGGCAATTGCCAATGCATCTCTTGTTTGCATAAGTCCTCTAGATACACCGTTTGAGTCGATGAGAACAACTTCTCTGTCACGAATTTGTTCATTGATAAGGTACTCTTTTATAGTTTTAGTCCTCCTAAAATAAAAATCGGATAGTAAAAGCCATCCGATCAAAAATGTCAACGCATAATTATGCCAATTTTACATTTAAGAAACACGAGAGTAACGATATACTCAAGGTGAGAAAGCTTCTACTTCGGTAATATGTTAACATTAGTGTATGTTTTTGTCAATTATTTTTTAACTTCTTTTTGCAACTTTTTTGCGAAAAATCGATGTTATGGCTCTGCCCGTTTTAGGTTCCTCTTGATTATTGTTATTTTCGGTTAATTGAAGGTAATCTTGAAGTGACGATTTCCTATCAAAGGCAATTCCATATATTCGAGTTAACAACTCATTCTTATTGTCGTTTTTCCAATAAGCCTTACCGATACCCAAAAGTTTAAAAGCTTTGATGAGTCCGGTAGATTTCAGGTGAGGTCCGGAACATAGGTCTGCAAAATTACCTTGTCTATATATGGAAAACACATTGTCCTCTTGAAGGGCTTCTATAATCTCAAGCTTATAGATTTCTCCAAAACCGGACATCAACGAATAAGCAACCTCTCTTGAAACCTCCTCTCTTGACATAGGAAGATTTGCCTTTATTATGTTACTCATCTCAACTTCTATTGTTTCTAAATCATCAAGTGTCGGTGGAGTTTTAAACTTAAAATCACAATAAAAGCCATCATCGGTTGCAGGACCTAAAGCAAGCTTAGCTGTAGGAAAAATAGTTTTAACAGCTTGTGCCAAAACATGAGCGGCTGTATGGTTAAAAACCCGTCTCCCCTCTTCATCTTTGAAGGATAAGATTTCGACATCGGCGGAATCATCTACAACATAACTTAAATCGACAAGCTTACCGTTAACCTTACCACAAAGAGCTGTTTTTTTGACGTTATCTCCCAAACTTTCCGCAATACCCTCAACAGTAATGGAATTCTGAAATTCCTGCTTGTTTCCATTTAAGTCTACAACCATACCTTCACCTCTACACTTTATTAGCCTAATAATTATAGCCTTAAGATAGGAATTCCGTCAACAAATACAAGGCATTTCGATTATTAAGAAAATTTGTGAGGTAGTATAGCCGAGTCACTTGGCGTAAGTTATTGTTTGGCAATCCTAATTCAAATAACGCAAAATAACAAATTAATTTCATATCAGGATATTTTGAGTCGCTAGAAAGGTAAAAGTATAACAAAACCTTTTTAGTGCTGAAATGTAGGTTTATGCTACGACATCAAATATGCCTACAAGCTCTTCGTCCTTTCGCCACATTCCAAGTCAACTTTACACAAAGACTGTTTTATTAAGCATTCCATGTAATGATGTTTGTACTTCATATTATTAAAGTTTATTATTTTTAAACTTTACATCATTGTTTTACTTTCGAGCAGTACACCATTTATATATCGAGGCAATATGCTTTTCATATAATCTTCCGGCATCTTTCATTCAATTCATCGGAGCAAAACAACCCGAACCATCATTAATAATGCATCTAGCTCAGATATACTATTTATTACGAAAAGATTTTGCAAAACGAGCTATGTAACGAATAACGCCCTCTAAATCTCGTTCCGAGTTATTTTTGCCAACACTGATTCTTACCAAACCGGTTTCAAGAGTTTTTAAATACTTATGCATCAAAGGTGCACAATGCAATCCCGCTCGAACCTCGTAACCGCATTGGTTTAGGTAATCGGCTATTTCTTCACTTGTGTGTCCTTGAATTATAAAGGCAACCACACCCGATGAATTAGCTGAAGAATATGTTCTTATATCTTTGATTAAACTTAATTCCTCCAATAAAAAGCTTGTCATTTTTCGATTTTCCCGTGCTAGGGAGGAAAGTCTCTTTTCAGTCCATTCAACTCCAGCCTTTAGAGCACAAATGCCTGCGGTATTAAGTGTTCCCGACTCCAGTCCTTCGGGATCTCTTTCAGGTTGATAAACGTTCATACTATCAGTTCCCGTTCCCCCATATAATAGTGGCTTAAGTTCAACACCCTTATAAGTTAAAAATCCCGTGCCTTGAATTCCATGTAAACCCTTATGACCTGCAGAAGCGACCATATCTATTCCCGATGATTTCATATCAAGACGTAGATGCCCCGCCCCTTGTGCATCGTCCACCAAACTTCTAATGCCATACCTCGATGCCAAACGACAAATACCCTCCACGTCATTTTTCATTCCGTTCACATTGCTACAATGATTCACACAAATCAAATACGTATCAGCTTTCAAGTGCTTTTTTATATCTTCGGCAGTGATTCCCATTGCTCCTTGCGGGTCAACAAGTGTCAAACGAATTAGCCCCCGTTTCTCAAGCTCCTTTAGAGGACGCAAGACAGAATTATGCTCCGTAACGGTAGATATTACATGCCCCTTCTTTGCCGTTCCGAATATTGCCAAGTTTAGTGCCTCAGTGCAGTTTTTAGTAAATACAACCTTTCCATCGGAGTTCCCATAATACTTCAGTATTGCTTGTCTTGTTCTAAAAACCTCTAATGCAGCATTAATAGACTCCTCATAACCCCCACGACCGGGATTTACCTTTGTTAAAAGCTGATCTTGAAGTGCATTTAAAACAGACCTTGGAACAAACCTCGATGTTGCTGCATTATCTAAATAAACCATTCTTCTTCCCTCTTTCATATACTATATTATATTTACACATAGCGAGGAATTGGGAACAATATTTTAAGCCAAGGAGAATAAAATGAATTATCTGTTAGTTATTTTTTCTACAAGACATGAGGCTATAGCCTTTCTTGAACAAGCACGTGCAAGAAGGCTGAGAGCCGATATAATAAATACCCCGCGAAGCTTAAGCTTGAGCTGTGGGATATCGGTAAGATTATCACCGCAAAGTGAAGGATTTATACTAAGGTATGCTCCAAAATACTCATCTTATTCCGGAACATATTCATTCTACAATGGGCGATATGATCGAATAGATTAAAAGAAAGCGTGTGCCCACCCTATAAGAGGCGTTTAGGCACACGCAATGTATTACGTATTTCAACTCTTTTTTCCTTATTATATATTTAACAGATACCTTGTGCCATCATAGCGTCGGCAACCTTTTCAAATCCTGCGATATTTGCTCCGTTTACAAGGTCATACGGGATTCCATAACGTTTGCAGGCATCGGCACAATTAGCGTGTATGCCCTTCATTAACGTGGAGAGTTTTTCTAAGACTTCTTCCTTTGTCCAAGACAACCTCATACTATTTTGACTCATCTCAAGTGCTGAGGTCAAAACACCGCCGGCATTTGCCGCTTTTGCAGGAGCAAAAAGTATTCCATTATTTCTAAACAACTCTATTGCTTCTAGGGTTGAGGGCATATTTGCCCCTTCTGCAACCGCTTTTACGCCATTGGAGATAAGGACCTTGGCTGACTCTTCGTCCAACTCGTTTTGAGTGGCACAAGGGAAAGCAAAATCACACTTGATTCCCCATATGCCTTTACAGCCCTCGGTATAAGTTGCACTTTCGACACATTTTACATACTCAGAGATTCGACCTCTTCTTTTCTCTTTAATCTCTTTTATGACCTCCAAATTAACGCCGTTTGGATCATATATATAGCCGTTCGAGTCACTCATTGCAACAACCTTGATTCCAAGCTTCGTTGCCATTTCAGCCGCATATATCGCTACATTTCCCGAACCGGAAATAACTGCTACATTATCTCTAACATTTACTCCGTTATACTCTAACATTTCTTTTGTAAAGTACATCAAACCATAACCGGTCGCCTCCTTTCTACCGAGACTTCCGCCATAGGATAATCCCTTTCCGGTAAGCACACCGACATACTCGTTTGCAAGACGTTTATATTGTCCGAAAAGGTATCCGATTTCCCTTGCACCTACTCCGATATCACCTGCGGGGACATCTACATCCCCGCCAATATGCCTATAAAGCTCATTCATAAAGCTTTGACAAAATCTCATAACCTCACCATCAGACTTTCCCTTAGGATCAAAATCGCTTCCGCCTTTTCCTCCGCCTATAGGAAGGGTCGTAAGGCTATTTTTAAGTATTTGTTCTAAGCCTAAGAACTTTAGTATTGAAAGGTTAACGGAGGGATGAAATCTTAGCCCTCCCTTGTAGGGTCCGATTGCACTATTAAACTGAACCCTATAGCCTCTGTTTACTCTAACAATGTCTTCATCGTCGACCCAAGGAACTCTAAAAGTTATCACCCTTTCGGGTTCAACAAACTGCTCCAAAAGAGATGCTTGTTGATACTCCGGATGTTTTTCAAAAACGGGTGTTAGACTAAATAAAATCTCTTTTGCTGCTTGTAAAAATTCTTTTTCATAAGGATTTTTCCTTACCAATTCGGAATATACCTCTTCTATATACTTCATAATTTATACCTCTTGTCCGTATACTTATTGGGAAACTTTATTAAAATCCGGGGTTACTATACCACAAGTTATACTTATACCAAGCTGCCTAAAACTTCTTCTCTCATGCTCTGCAAGCATAACGGTTGAGTGAGCATCACTTCCCGAAAGTTTTTTCAAGCATGCCATCGCTCTATTCAATATTTCATCACCCGAAGATGAACTATAAGCCAAAACAATCAAAGCCTCCTCCAAAGTCAAGAACCTTCTCTTGTATTTGAAAACCTCCCTTTTAAGCTTTAGGATTGGTTCAATCATTTCCAAAGCCAAAAGCTTGATTTTATCATCTATTCCTGCCAAATATTTTATCGCATTAAACACGCATGAAGCGGAAGCGTTCATTGCTCGATTATCACGCCCGGTTATTATTGTACCGTCGGGAAGCCTCATTGCTACCGCAGGACATCCCTTTTTGCGTTGTTTTTCATGGCTTGCCACCACAACGTCTCTATCATTAACATTAACTCCTACCTTATGCATAAGCGCTTCTGCCTTTTGCACAACAGCCTCACTGACCTTGCGTTGTTTTTCTTCATAAAGTGCAGTATAATATCGACGGATTATTTCCATCTTTGCAGCATATCTTACCGCATCGTCATCGTATATTGCAGAAGCTACCATATTAACGCCCATATCGGTAGGAGAACGGTAAATATCATTTTTCCCTGTTATCTTTTCAAGGATAGCTTGAACAATATGGAAGATATCAATATCCCTATTATAGTTTACGGTGGAAATTCCATACGCCTTGAGGTGGTAAGGATCTATCATATTTTGATCGTCCAAATCCAATGTAGCCGCCTCATATGCAATGTTTACGGGATGATCTATGGGGAGATTCCAAACAGGGAAGGTTTCAAATTTAGCATAACCTGCTACATGCCCTCTTTTATACTCGTGGTAGAGCTGATTCAAGCAAGTTGCCATTTTACCACTGCCCGGACCGGGAGCAGTTACAATAACCAATGGCTTTTCCGTTGGCATATACTCATTCATTCCATATCCCTTGTCGGATACAATTAAGTCCGCATTATAGGGATAACCGTTAATCGGACTATGAATTGTAACTTTTTTTCCAATCCCCTCCAAGCGCTCCTTAAAAGCCAATGCACCGGGTTCACCCTTGTATTGCGTAATTACTATATTATTAACAGGAAGTCCTCTCTTTCTAAAAATCTCTTCAAGTCTAATTACCTCTTCATCATAAGTTATTCCGATATCCGCTCTAATCTTTTTCTTCTCAATATCCGATGCCTTAACGCAAATGATAATCTCAGCCATCTCCTTGAAGCGCTCTAAAAGAAGCATTTTGACATTAGGATTAAACCCGGGCAAAACCCTCGCTGCATGATAATCATCAAAAAGCTTGCCTCCAAATTCAAGGTAAAGCTTGTCAAACATAGAAACTCTTTCTACAATGTGATTATACTGGTTATTGAGATATATATCATTATCGAAACCTTGTTTCATCGTAAGTACCTCGCAAGATAAAATACTTTTTTATTATAACATCTTGTCAATACGAAACTAAAGCATAGGAAACACATTTCCTCTATACGTTTTAGACACCAGCTTGTCTTTCATATTAATGCGGGGGTAAGCCTACATCACAGCCTACGATGTATAATAAAAGGGATGAAATACCGATACCGTAGTATCGCTCCTTCGGATTATGACTACGTCGTTGCCTTCGTTCAGTACGAAATCCGGATATTATTTTGTTATAATTTTACAATCTTTTAGCACCATTTTTCTTTGTCCTATATATGTTTTCTTAAGTCATTGCATTACTTGTGTAAAAGGAGCAGGATTGAGGCGTAGAAACAAGCCCGAAAGGTTATAGCTAAGGTACTTGGCGTAGAATATATAAGAGTGCGGCGGAAGTCGAGCCGCCCTTCCTACAATGATTAGACATTACTGTTTGTGATTCAATTTTAGGTTTACATATACCGGTTTGTTCTAAGGATTCTTCGTATGTTATTTTGTTATTAAATGCCAGTTCATTGACTCAAAACAATTAAACCCTCGCATGAATCAATAAATGAAGGTTGGGGATAAAAATTATTCTATTCTTATTAATAAATGTTAGTCTCTATATGTTATAATACTATATCATAACTATGAGTGTTCAGGGTATCCGTGTACATTGCACCGATATTGCTTAATTCTCAAGCTAAAGGGAGCATCGAGGATAATATGAATTGTAGAATTTGTAACACTGAGTTAATCAAGTCTGATCTTGAGGATTTTTATTATTGCCCTCACTGTAATAAAAAATTCAAAATTTCTTCAATAAAGAAATGTAAGAGCTGTTCCACTCCACTAAAAAAGTGCGAAGACGATACTTGGTTCTGTCCTTCTTGCGGAAAAAAATATAGGTTTTCATCAATAAGAAAGGAAGATACTCGGTCAGGCAAAGTTGAAGAAAAAAAAGAAGCCGATGCTTTAGATGGTTCTCTTGCCCTAAGTGATAATGAGAACATCGATCACACCGTAAATGTTACTGAAGAAAGACACGCGTCAGAACCGGAAAAACTTGTCTCTATTGCAAAGGATGATATTCCGAAGATAAATTCAAGTCTTGAGGAAACCGCCTCGACCACGCCTAATACAGATGAAACGAAGTGTGATAAACGAGACACTCCCGAAGAGGAAACAAGAGATATCCCTCATAAAAAGTCGGAAGATAACATTCCAAATATCGACGACGTGCTAGACACTGAAATAGTCGCTCATAAAGAGGAATCCCCGATTGACATCGACGATCTATTAGAAGATGAGGATTCTCAAAAGAATAACGAGGAAGCGTTTTCTATCGGTGATGTTATTGAAGATGATTCTAAAGAGAAAAAAACGGAAGAGACCAACCCTTCTTCTGTAGAATCCCCAAGTAAAGATTCATATGAACATTTAGGTGATGGTAAAAAGAAAAAGTTCGAAAGTCCCTCCCCAAGCGTTGTTATCAAACTCGCCGATGATGATACTAAATCGAATGACGAACCAAGGGAAATAGAGCCTAAGAAAGACGGTATAAAAGTCACCACACTTGAAGAATTAAGTGCCGAAAAGAAAAAGAAAAAAGATAAAGGCAACTCTCGCAAGGGTAAGATCGCAAGGCTAATAGGTATTATAGCGGGCGTGATTGCATTGTTATTCGGGATATTTAGATGGACATATATCCGATTACCGTCAATGCCAATAAACGTAGATCTTATTGTTTTCGATATATATTATAGCACCTCAATTGTAGTGTGGGGGCTAGGGATTATTATCTCAATTGCTCTTTTGATAAACCTACAAGGCGGACAAAAAGTTGCAGGAATTGGATACCTACTTGCTTCACTTTTCGGAGTAGCTTATGCCGCTTATGTTTATTACGGCAATAGTTTACAATATGAACAAAAAGTAGCATTTTTTAACGAACTATATAAGTATGCCAACCTCCTCGTATTTATCCCGATAGGATTGGTATTTCTTGCAGGTACATTCACTCTTATTCTTATGAATAAATCCGACAGAAATTCAAAAAAAGCTGCTGTTATTGGAATCATTGTAGCAATACTTGCAGCACTTGCCGAAGCATCGGAAATCCTAGAGAAAATAACACCTCCCGTAATATTGAAGGTTACCTATGATTTGAAATACGCACTTCTCGGAATGGCCTTCTTGCTACTTCCCATCTTCACACCCATAAAGGAATAAAAGAAATATCTTATAAAAAATAACTTGGTGCAATATCCAAGTTATTTTTTTAATTAAAGAATAACTGAAAGACTTCAATGGCTTGTAGTTCTATGAGCTTTTACTATAAGTAACTGAGTTACGATCTATTACTACATATTCAGTCATTATTCAACCCATTGACTACAACGCAAACTAAACCTCTTTTCCTTTTATCTATTTCATCGTCTATGGATTGCTAAATACTATTCAAGTTTAATTCTCAAAGCGGGAACAGTACCAAGGTTGATGTAGTTAACATAATAATCACCATAAGTATTACCATCAATACTAATCCCAAGAATATCAGTGTTATTTGCATAGTATGGAGAACGCAACCACCAATATACATTACCTTGTGTTCCACTTGCAGTACTTACTGATACACCTTGTATTTTAGCATAATTGGTGGGTATTTTCTGCCTTACACTATCTGCATTGCTGTGATCTGCACTGAAACCATATGCTGGCGTTGTTACCTCTTGCTCGCTTAACAGAAATACATAATCATTGGTATTTGAACAAGCATTTTTATTTGTGCCACTATTCCATTGTGTTGCATTACTGTCAGGATTCGTACTTCTCACGCTATTATCAACTTCCGTTAATAGTATTAACTCTTTTTGCAATGAACTAAATGCTGTGTTATAGAAAGTATCATTCAAGAAGGCACGAATACTACTATGAGCATAGTTATTAGAATAAACAGTTGAGCCATTTATTGTTCGATTGCTAGTACTAATATAATACTCTTGACTGTCAATCACCATTTCACAAAGGATTAATGCCTCGCCATTGCTCTCACTTAATATACGCCATTGAATCGGCTCATGCTTAAACCAATAGATAGTGGATATCTTATATCCGTTATCATCTTGAAAACTATTACCCGTAGAACTCGATTTACTGGTCTGAGTCGGACGATAAGATGTGAAGTACACACCCCTATAATACTCTCCTTCATATTTTAAATCGATATACCACATAAAATCCTTAACACTAGAGGAAATGTAATACTTATAGCTTGTCCAATTAGCGGAATTACCAGCTGTAGGTAAACTTCCCGATTGTGAGGTAAGAATTGAGACAAACTCAGTGTCGATCACTTCGCTTTGAGGATATGTGCCAAAATAGATATAATCACCATCTCGAGTATATACTTTCACACCGCATTTACTACAAGTACCTTGTTCATACAAATGCTCGCCACCTAATGCCGGAATCTCTAGATAGGTTGAGTAATCGCACCTGGTGCATGTTTGATATTCATTCCAACCTATTTCGGTGCATGTAACAGCTAGGGCTTCATGTGTGATACAATCATGATCCAATGCAGGGATTTCTTGGTATGTTGAATAGTTACAACGAGAGCATGTCTCGTATTCATTCCAGCCTATTTCGGTACAACTAACCGCTTGTGCCGAGTGATAAGTGAGAGTATGAACAGTATCACCACACTTCGTACAAACACAATTGGAATCTAACGTGTGTCCATTATCAATGCAGTCACTTAGCCTAATACGTAAAGCGGGAACTATTCCGTTACTATTGTCATGAACATTACTGCCAATACCTGCGTAACCGTAATAGTTAGTACGACGTGCGTTATAGTTGCTATCGTAATATGGGAAACGTAGCCACCACCAGCCATTTTGTTCATAACCGCTCG
Source organism: uncultured Christensenellaceae bacterium (assembly GCA_964561145.1). Lineage (GTDB taxonomy): Bacteria > Bacillota > Clostridia > Christensenellales > CAG-1252 > RUG14300. The sequence goes on along the minus strand of CAZLNZ010000004.1, from coordinate 67,737 downwards.
ATGCATTCGTAAGTGCCCCTTGGCACCTAGCATAAGCCGTGGTTTTCTTTTGTCTTTGGATATCAGCCGCACTATAATCCGCACTAAAGCCATATGCCTCAGTTGTAACCTCTTGCTCGCTCAGTAGGAATATATGATCATTAGTGTTAGAACACGCATACTTATTTGTACCACCATTCCATTCTGACGGGTTATTATCCGGATTTGTACTTCTTTCACTATTATCGATTTTCGTAAATAATATTAATTCCTTTTGTAATGAACTAAAGGCGGTATTATAAAAATTTTCATTCAAGAAGGTGCGAATATTACTATACGCATAGTTGTTAGCATATATTGTAGAACCATCGATTGTACGATTGCTGGTAGTATGATAATACTCTTGACTATCTATTATCATTTCGCAAAGCATTAGTGCTATTCCATCACTCTCGGAAAGAATACGCCATTTAATAGGCTCGTACTTAAACCAATACACTGTGGATATACTGTAGCCATTGTCATCCTGATAGCTATTAGCTAAAGAACTGGTACCCATTGTCCAATATGGACGGTAAGAGGTAAAGTACACTCCCCTGTATTGGTCACCATTGTGGTTCAAGTCAATATACCACATGTAATCCTTAACGTTTGTGGAAATGTAATACTTATAACTTGTCCAATTAGCGGAATTGCTAGCTGTTGGCAAACTTCCTGCTGATGAAGTAAGAAATGTTGTAAGTGTGGTATCAGTCACTTCGCTTTGAGGATATGTTCCGAAGTAGATATAATCACCATCTCGAGTGTAAGCGTTTACACCGCACTTACTACAAATACCTAGCTCGTATAAATGCTTTCCGCCTAAAGGGGATAGCTCTTGATATGTTGAATAATTACATCGAGAACAGGTAGCAAACTCTTTCCAACCAATTTCGGTGCAGGTTGGAGAAACAGCCGCATGGATAATATAATCATGGTCTAACGCGGGAATTTCCTTATAAGTTGTATAGCTACAACGTGTACAAGTCATATACTCGTTCCAACCAATCTCGGTACAGGTGGCTGCCTTGGCAGAATGATAAATCAAGCAATGCAATACAGTTCCGCACGCGGCACAAACACAGTTAGAATTTGTAGTATGCTCAATACCGAAGGAATCAGATAGTTTTATTCTTAATGCAGGGACTATACCACACGCAGTATAGTCCGTTGCTGCAAGATCGTTATAGTAATCGTGTCCGCTATATTGAACAAAACGAATCTTCGCACCACTATCAAAATCGGGAGAACGGATCAACCAATTGGCACAACCAATATAAGAGCTCTCTGTACTTACAGCTAATCCTTGTGATAGGGCGTAGTCTGTCATTTTCTTTTGTCTGGTAGTGGAAACTCCGGTAGTTGCAATAAATCCATTTGCCTTGGTCGTCATTTCTCTACTGCTTAACAGGAATAAATAATCGTTTGTATTTCCACAAGCATACGTATTTTTGCCACTATTCCAATAGGAACTATTAGTATCAAGGTTAGTGCCCCTTGCAGTATTATCCACCTCTGTCAATAATATCAATTCTTTCTGAAGTGCTGTAAATGATGTGTTGTAGAAAGTATCGTTTAAGAAGGTGCGAATACTACTATATGCATAGTTGTTTGCGTATACCGTACTACCGTCTATAGTTCTACCACTCAAATTATCATAAAAAGCTTGGCTGTCAATTATTAATTCACAAAGAATTAACGCAACTCCGTTATTCTCATTTAATATTCTCCACTTAACAGGTTCATATTTAAACCAATACACTGTTGATAAACTATAACCGTTTTCATCCTGATAACTGTTAGTCTCAATACTTGAAACTGAATGATAAGAAGGACGGTATGATGTAAAATATACACCTCTGTAGGTTTCACAACCATAGGTTAAGTCAATGTACCACATAAAATCGGTAATCTCGTTCTCTATGTAATAACCATAACTTGTCCAATTAGCTGGGTTATTTTCTGTGGGTAAGGCACCTGCTTGAGCGGTTAATACGCTTGTTAAGTTCTCATCAGTTACTTCACTTTGTGGATATAAACCAAAGTAAATATAATCATCATGGCGGCAGAATTTCCCATCGTTAATATGAGTTTCCAATGAACACCTAGCACATATGCAGTCTACATAATCATGTCCTAGTGCCGCAATTTCTTGATATGTACTATAATTACATCTTGAACAGGTATCGTACTCATACCAACCAACGTCAAGGCAAGTTGCACCTTTTGCTTCGTGGCGTATAAGGTCATGTACCGTATCTCCGCACTTTGTACAAATACATTTCTCATTAGGTTCATGCCCATTCTCAATACAGTCTGTAAGATGAATTCGCAAAGCCGGAACAACACCCACATCAGCACTATATAGATAGTAGCAGTAAGACCGACTACCACAATAATTAACACCCCTTGCACCGTCATACTTGTAATTTGCAGGTGAACGTAGCCACCACCAACCGGAAAAGTACTCTTCGTCATTTTCCGTTATATGAGCACCTTGACACTGTGCATAATCAGTAGCAGCTCTAATCAAATCGATATCTTCTTCACCACCAAATCCGTAATCTGGATTTGATACCTCAAATGTACTTAAAAAGAATACATGGTCTGAAGTGTTGTTACATGCATAGCTATTGACACATTCACTATCATTTTCAAAGCCAGGTTCAATTTCATATGAACTTCTAGCACTATTATCAATGTCAGTTAACAATATCAATTCCTTTTGAAGTGATGAAAAAGCTACGTTGTAGAAGGTATTATTCAAAAATGCTCGTATATTACTGTAAGCATAGTTATTTGCATACACTGTTGCTCCGTCTATAGTACGATCTTTATCATTATCATAATAGTCACGAGAATCAATGATCATTTCAGAAAGAACCAAGGCTTCTCCGTTTGACTCGCTCAAGACTCTCCACTTGATAGGCTCATACCTAAACCAATAGACTGTGGATACTAAATACCCATTGTCATCCTGATAGCTATAATCAGAGGAACTTGAATAGTTTGTCTTTTCCGGACGATAAGATGTAAAATACACACCTCTATAGGTTTCACTACTATAGGATATATCAATATACCACATATAGTTGCTTATTTTCCCCTCTATGTAATAACCGTAGCTTGTCCAATTAGCTGAATTATTTTCTGTAGGGAGAACTCCTGCTTGTGATGTTAAAACCGCAATTAAAGAGGAGTCTTTAACTTCGCTCTGAGGATATGTGCCGAAATAGATATATTTATCATGACGGCATAATTCACCACTGTTAATATGGTTTTCCAAGGAACATCTAGTGCATATGCAATCTACATAGCTATGACCCAAGGCATCTATTTCCTCGTATGTACTATAATTACATCTTGAACAGGTATCGTATTCATACCAACCAACCTCAAGGCAAGTAGCATCTTGTGCTGCATGGTGGATAGTGTCGTGACCTAAGGCGTCTATTTTTCTAGTTTCTATTATATATTGACAGCGGGTACACTTTCTAACCTCGCTTCCATTTCGCGTACACGTAGGTTGAATTTTGGTTACCCACACTCCATCATTGTGCCCCATGGCACTTATTTCCTCGTATGTACTATAATCACACCTTGAGCAAGTATCATATGCGTACCAACCAACTTCTAAACAAGTAGCATCTTGAGCTGTGTGGTGTATCGTATCATGACCTAAGGCATTAACTTCTCTTGTTTCTAAGACATACTGACAGCGGACACACTTTCGAGCTTCTCTTCCATTTTCTATACAAGTAGGTTGAATTTCAGTTGCCCAAACTCCATCATCATGACCTAGGGCACCTATTTCCTCGTATGTACTATAATCACACCTTGAGCAGGTATCATATGCGTACCAACCAATGTCTATGCAAGTGGCATTTTGTGCTGCATGGTGTACAATCTCGTGACCTAGAGAATCAATAAATGCGTGTTCCAGAGGAGACTCACACCTTGTGCATATTTTATGTTTAGAGCCCTTTTCCGTGCAAGTGGGATCATAGTCTACTATCCACTTTCCGTTATCGTGACCAATCGCAGGGATTTCGACATAGGTCGAATACTTACAATCCACTCTTGAGCAAGTATCATAATCATACCAACCTTTATCTAAACAAGTTGCACTTTTGCCCTCGTGGTGGATTATAGAGTGATCTATAGTTAATTCCTCATACGTTGTATAACTACAACGGTTGCAATACTCAAAGGCATTATGCCCAGGCTCGTAGCATTTAGGCTCCTTTTTATCAACGTATACGAGATCATGTTCTAATGCGGGAATTACAACATAGGTCGTATAATTACACCTTGAACATGTATCGTATTCATACCAGCCGATCTCAAGACAAGTCGCATCCTGTGCTTTGTGGTATATCACGTCATGACCTAAGGCATTAACTTCTCTTGTTTCTAAGATATGCTGACAACGAGTACACTTTCTATCTTCACTTCCGACATCGGTACAAGTAGGTTGGATATCGGTTACCCACACACCATCATCGTGACCGAGAGCGGCAATAATAACTAGCGTAGAATAATCACACTCAGTGCATTTCTCATATACGTTATATCCCGGATCGATACAAGTAGGGAACCTTGCAGAAACTTCAACAATAGTATGATGAGGCTGTATTTCATTGTAGCCTATCTTATAATCACATCTAGTACAACCATCATATTCTTCCCAGCCAATCTCCGTGCAAGTTTCCTTCTTAGCATCATGGTGAATCATCTCGTGCCCGAAGGCTGCTATCTCTTGATATGTTGTGTAGCTACACCGTGAGCAAGTTTCATACTTATTCCAGCCAATACTCAAACAAGTAGCTTCTTGTGCCTCGTGATTAATAGTATCATGCCCAAGTGCGGGAATTACGACCTTTGTAGAATATACACACCCCGGATTTACACAATAATCGTATGACTCATAGCCGTCAGAATCGCATGTAGCATGTTTTCCTTCGTGACGAAGGGTATTGTGTCCTTTTGCAGATATTTCAACATAAGTCGTATAACTGCATCTGGAACAATTGTCATATTCATTCCAACCAATCTCAGTGCATGTGGCTCCTTTAGCAGAATGAAGTATTAAATCATGATCCTTAGCGAGAATAACTTCATTTTTAATAATAAAATTACAAATTGTACATTCTTTGTGCTTATTTCCTATTTTTGTACAAGTTGAATCATAATCTACAATCCAGTCACTTTCTATGTGGGGGAGCTTTTCAATTATTATATCATCAACGTTTAATTGCTTTTGCCCATCGGTAAGATAATGGCAAATCGTACATTCTTTATGAGCCATCTGACCATCTTCGGTACAGCTTGCAGCACGGTATTTATATTCAATATAAGTATGCGGAATACAGGGTATACTTTCCCCTATCTCAACATGTCCGCATGTAGGACATAGGTAATCGGGGGCTTTTCCCTCTGTAGAGCAGGTTGCATCAACACCGTTGCTCATATTCTGTGCACTTGTATGTTCACAAATAACCCACTTTATATAAACATCTTTGCAATCTGCCTTTTTAAGCTTATCTGCAGTTAATACATTAACATCAGCTCTAACTGAATAATCTGAATCAAAATAATATATCGGTCTGAAATTCTCAACTTTTCCTAGGGTAATAATAAAGGAATCAAAAGATTCTTTTGATGCATTCCACGCAATATCGCCGAACTGATCTGTATGAACCGTAACTAAAACATCACTATTACAACCAACAAAAATCAAAGAAACCGACAGAATAGCCAGCAGTATAATTATCAACCCTACAAAACCCAATGCCTTTTTCACGTTCACCAATTGACTCCTTTTCCCATATAAGGTTCTCTATTGTATATGAAGCACGAAGTAATGCCATAATGATTTTCACCCGAGAAGACAGACGATGGCATTATTGATCATTTACGATATTTTAATTATAGAATAAAATAGTGAATATATCAACCTTTACATTAAAAATAATTAGTTTTTTTGGGATCGAAACACCACAGAAAATGGATTCAGCATCGATAAATGCAAAAGTTCAAGAATATTTGTATCCGTAGGTATAAAAAATGACGAGATACCGATGTTGCACATCACCCTTTCAGGGTTCGACTACAGAAATTGGTACCAATTTCTTCCGCTCAGTATGACTTTTAGATGTATGCTTTCTAGAAAATAACAAGAATTAATAAAAAGTCTACATAAAACATTTCCTTTTACGTTACTTGCAACCTTTTTAAGGATGCAGCGTAAGTCTTGTCGCCTGCCTTAAAATGAAAATGCGAACACTTGCGGTAGTAAGACTCAACTCACCGATAACACATACACCGCCACGCAAAAATATAGCTCAAAGTTCGCAAATATTGCTTCGCTAAAAGCAAATATCACCTTAGAACAATACTTCTTTAGTCGATTTCGACTATACTATTTCTTCCAAGCACGTACAGTAAAAGCTTATCGGGATACCTACCAAAGGTTGACTTTACCGCCTCGCCGTATAGCTTTAATTGCGTTGAATAGCGTTCTTTTAGCTTTGCATCCGATAACTTGCTTCTCTTAAAATCAACTACTATAATACGCTCTCCAACTATAAGCATATCAACTGTTCCTTGAACTAAAACGTTCTCATCCGTATCTGATATGCCAAGTTCTCTTGCACTCTTCCTTAATACAAATCGTCTTTCTCTATAACAATCGGATACCCTGGCTTCTGCAATTACAGGTGACTTTAAACAGCCTAAAATCTCGTCTATATCTATACTCTTTGCAGTTTCGTCGTCTATTAAACCGCTTAAACACATTCTCTCTATTTCCGCTTTAACTTCCTCTTCGCTGTCAGCATATAGATCTATGTACTGCATTACTGCATGATGAGCGGTACCTAATACGTTTCTCTCCTCTTCAACACTTACAGGACTCAAGGTATAGCCTAAATCTTCATTGTTAAGAGAGGAAACCGTATATTTTCTAGCTGTTTTAGTTGCCTCTAAATAAGGATACTTATATGACAATACCTCTAAAACCTCTTCGGGGCAATCAATATCTGTAATTGTTAATTCCCTTCGCCTTTCTTCCGGCTCTATCTTTTCGGGAGAAACATAACGAATCACCTTTTTTAATTCTTCGTTCTTACTAATAGCAAGACGTACGTAATCCCCCATACAATTGCACTCTTCGACTGAAAACGGGGATTCCTTGTTGACATCGCATATAATACAAAGTGCTGATTGAGGTCTGGTCGTGGCAACATAAAAAAGTCTCAACTTGTCCATTTTCTCATCAAGTCGCTTTTTCAATCCTATTGCCATTTTATCGATTGTCGCAAGTTTCTGCCTTCCTTCATCCTTAAAGAAATCGAAACCCACACCCAAATCTCTGTCTGTCAATATACTCTGCATATTTCCGCCGCCTGAGGTCTTATCAAGTTCTGCTAATATTACAATAGGATACTCTAAGCCTTTACTTCCATGTAATGTACTAATTACTATGCCGTTTTCTACAGAACTCAGTGCCTTTAATTCGGGCGGTTCGTTTTCTCTAAAGTGCTTCAGATACCCCGATAGATTACGTGCATATGTTTTTCCCTTTAACCCCTTGATATATCCATTGAGTGCAGATATTATATTAATGCCGTTCTCAAGAGAGACAACATATGTTGCATAACCGCTCTCTTCCATCACCTCTTTGATAAATGTAGATAGTTCCGTAAAAGAGGCTTTGAATCTAAAAGCTTCTACCTTGTTGAAAAAACTTCTAAGTTTTTTTGCCAACTCGGTATCTTGCTCCCTAGAATACTTTAAACAGACCTCTGCAAAACTCATTTTATTTAAGTATTTAAGCCTTATAGACTTTAGCTCATTGTTGGAAAAACCTCCTATAAATGAGTGCAATGATGTTATCAACGAATAATCATCGTAAATATTATCAATCACCGATAGATAATCAATTAATACATTGAGTTGTACCTCTCCTATATTACCTTCAAAGGAACCTAAATTAAGGGGGATTCCTTTTGCCGCCAATGCAGACAGTATTACCTTAGCATCTCCCCTCTTTTGGAAAAGAATTGCTATATGTTTATAGTCAACGACTATTCTATTGCCTTTTACAATCACCTCTTTTCCTCTTACGCTGTTTATATAATCCAGCACTATGCTTGCCTCGTTGTAATCCTCATCAAGCTCGACTTCTATATTTTGAGATATATCATAAACGGTGTTTCCATTATCATCGATATATAGATTGTCAGTTCTGCTTTCCCTCTCATCCTTTGCGGCAAGTTTCATTGCGGTAAGTGCGGCTTGAGGATATGAAAGAATACTAACAGCTGGTATATTTCCCGTTGCTTTGTTTTCAGAAATAATAAAGGCTCCGTCATCTTTATAATTAATACCTCCAAAAGAGGGAATCATTATATTCTCAAATAAGTTATTAACAAAGGACAAAATTCCGCAGTCGGAACGGAAGTTATTATTAAAGCTAAGAGCGTTCCCCGCCTTACGCCATTCCTCATATGTCTTAAGGAAAATCTTGGGCTCGGCTAGACGAAAACGATAGATGCTTTGCTTGACATCTCCTACCAAGAAAAGTCGTCCTTCCTTTGTAATCGAAGTTATTATACTTTCCTGTACCGCATTGGCGTCCTGATACTCGTCGACGAATACATAATCATGACGGTCACGAATCTCTGCCTTAAGCCCTTCATCAGATAACAGCTTTACGGCATAACGCTCCATATCCTGAAAGTCAATTCTATTCTGTTCAGCCTTTAGTTTATCATACTCCCTTTCAAATACCCTAACAGCCTTAAGAAGTAGTCTGACATGATCGGCTGCCAGCCTATGCCCCTCCTCTAGTTCGGCATATGAAGGAAAGCTCTTTAGTTTTGTAAGATAATGACTCTTAAAGGAATCCCTTGCAGCGATAATCTTATTGTATAGTAGCGGGTCCATTTCACCCTTCTTTGCACGACCAAAGGAAGGAGGATTTAGCACTAATGTACAGTACTCCTTTAAGTTAGATACCCTACTACACCTTTCGACTATCTCATAAATATTTGAAACAAACGGGATTGAATCCTTTTCATATTCCTGAACAAACAAAAGTATTTCTTTGAAATAGTCTGTATATTTCATTGCCATATCCCGATAATAACCAATGAAATACTTGACTGTCCGACTTTCCTCAAGCGGTACAAGATACGCTTCCTCGCATGCTCTTAAAAAGCCCTCTCTATCAGCTTGTGTGGTTGTATAATTGTACAAAGTAATTATAGAGTTTATAAAGGAGTCGTCATTTTTCAAAGAATACTTATTCATTAAAGTGCGTATTTCAGCATCTTTTTCAACAATTGCAAGGGTGTTCTTTGCAGCCTTGGCTATATTCTCACTCTCTTCCTCTTGAGATTGGACCGCTATTGACGGAGAGGCACCGGCTTCTTCGAAAAATTCTCGTATAAGCTTAAAACAAAAACCATGAATAGTGCTTATATCTGCTAAGTACAAATTATCAAGCTGCTCTCTTATGTACATTCCTTCAAAAGGGTTTTCCTTTCCGTAATTCAATAAGCCTTGTCGAAGCTTTTCCCTTAATTCAAGCGCAGCAGCATTATTATAAGCTAAAAGCATTATCCTCTCTACAGGGACCCTTTCCTTGGTTATAAGACGAATCGCACGTGCTATCATGGTCGAGGTTTTTCCTGAGCCTGCCGATGCACTAACTATCAAATTGCCCTTAAAGTCTATGGCTTTTTGCTGTTCTATTGTCCAACCCATTAGAAATCACCAACCTTTTTAGTCAAAGCCTTTCTTTGCGGTTTATCTTTACTACATGTGCCTTTGATAGGACAATAGTCGCAAGCATGTTCCAATGGAGTTGCCTTTGTATATCCGCTCTTGATAAGTTCCTCTGCCCTCGCCGCCATTCTATAGGAATAATCAATCAGTTTTGAAAAATCATCTTCGGATAGGGCGTATTTACTCTTGTTCTTTGCTCCAAGATCTAGATCCAGGACACTGCTTTTATCCTCTTCGAAAAGTCCTTGATCCATCAGCGTAAAAAAGTAACTGTCATCTATGAAATAGCCTTCGTAACGGAAACGCTCCTTTTCCTCGGTCTTGGCATATCTCGATTCAACCTTTTGATAAAAAGCACCGGAGGGCTTTAAGCCTGCCTGACGAAGTGCATACAAGTATATATACAACTGCAGCTTTTTTCCGTAAAATATACTCTTCAGTTCAGGCTCGGTCCGTCCCGTTTTGTAGTCAATAACTATAACCCTTCCGTCACAACTGTCTATTCTATCGACAGTACCGACTATCCTTGTACCTTGCGGTAGTTCTACCCCTCTAAAAGTGGTTTCCTTAAATCCAAAGCTTACCTCTGTTCCTATAGGACGGAATTTTCCTTTCTTGATTATGCGTACTACTTCTACACAAACAAGGCAAGCATTCTTTTTCATATTAAGAATCTTCCTTTCACTCTCTCCCTTTAATAGACCTTTCAACCTATCGTCGCTAGCTAGTAGCTGTTCACCTATTTCATTGGCAACAGATATAATCAGTCCTTCATCAAGCTCATCTATACTATCCTTGTAACGATCCAGAAGTCGCTCTAAAACTGCGTGTGTAAAAGTTCCGCTCTCGTTCACTTGCACCTCTTGAACATCTCTTTCCTTAGCTCTCAAGCCGTATCGTAAGAAAAATTTATAGGGACAACTATAAAACGTTTCAATTTGAGATACGCTTGTATTACCCATCGTAAAGAAAAGCTCTCCGCCTTCTATATCATCGGAGAAGGGGTTTAAGGATAAAGCTATCTTGTCCTTATAATCGCCCTCCAGGATAGAGTAAACTCCGCTATAATAGTTAAAGTTATCATCTGCTTGACTCAATCCATATGACACCATTCTAGCACATTCCTTTTGAGTAACAGCTTGTTCAAATAGTTCATGGGAAAAACCATACTCGAGCCTTACGCCGAATAACGACGAAAGGGAGGAAAAAATCTCCGATTTATTCCATATCGTCCCATCGCTTGCCCTCTCGGGACAGCTTATGTAAATACGTTCCGGTGTATTCAATAGCTGTATTAGAGAATACTTAGCATACCTATTATCCTCTTTTACACTCGGTCTTATAACCATATCGTACATCTGCAAATCTTGATGATATTTTGCGCTTAAGATCGTTCCGTCAGCGGTACATTCCGGAATTTTACCCTCTGCACAAGAGGTAAAGAAAAATACCTTTTCCTCCTCAAATCTACAATCTCTCGCCTTTCCAATGTGAACACAATCGGAACTTAAAGGAATCAAAGCAAGCTTTACACTGTTGAAGCTATTAAAAATAAGAGTTGCAAAACCTTGAAGGTTAATACTAAAGTCATTTAGTAGTTCCTCCATCATATCTAGAACTCCCCGTATTCTCTCGGGAAGCTGAACTGTTCTTTTGGCTGCAAGCTCTTCACCAAGTTCAAGTTCTCTATCTAAAAAACTTTGAAGATTAAAATCGAAGTCTATCTTATTCAAATGCTCCCTTATCAGGTCAACATATACAGCTACCACACCTTCTTCCGGTAAATTCGGAATAAGTTCCGTCACGATTTGTCTTACCTTCTCCGGTATAGAACGTTCCTCAAAAGTCCCCAGCTCAAAAGGAGAGGAGAATCTTGTGTAATTAATACCATACCTTAAACAATAATTCTCAAAAAGCATTCCCTCTTCATCGGCAATTCCCGACAAAGGATTTTTGACAACCGCCATGATTTCATTAAACTCTAACCTCTTGGCGGCTGCTTGAACACTGTCTGTGATAAGTTTTACACCCGGCTCATCTGTAATAGGAGATTTTCTATCCAAGAAATAGGGTATATTATAGTCCTTAAAAGTTGACTCCAATGTTGCATCGTCATAGTCACCCGATACAACTGCTATATCTTTATACCTCAACCCGCCTCTTACAAGTTTTGCAATCTCTCTGCAAACACCGTCCGCTTCATCTTGAGGAGAAGGAGTTTGTATTAGTCTAAGCTTCACCTTACCTAGCGAAAAACCGCTATCCGGTATTCCGAATAGTTTTTCATTGATAACGGAAGCAAATTCATCCAAAACCCTATAGGAATTGATACGCTGTACAGGTGTGCCCGCCCCTTTTGCGAGCTCCACTATCCTTTTTGAAGTATCCAAAGGAAATACACTGAAGTTAGATAATCCTCCACCGTCAAGGATGCCAATATTAAAAGAATGCGAATACTTCATTAAAGCAGAAAGAACCTCATATTGCTTGTCGTTAAAAGCATAAAAGTCAACAATATAAAAATCCGTATCTTTTACATACTCGTTATGCGGAATCTCATGACATAATGCTTCGAGTCTTGTTATGGGATCGGTATACCTATTTTCCATAAGCCTTAAATATGAACTTAGTATTATCGCCAAATCTCTTGTTTTATTCTTTGAAAAACAGGTCATTTCTTCCGAGGTTCTTAAAAGCCTTTCCGCAGTTATTCCACTTGAACGCATGGCTGTTATTGAACTGTATATTTCATTGGCAAAGCCCTCTTTGGCACAGGACACTTTATAATAAGTCAAATCCTTCTCACATTCGGCAACTGCCCTTAACATAATCATGTTACAGCCTTCCGGAGACAAACACTTATTTATTTTACTTCCAAGTAATCTCATCGCAAAACGTGCAAAGGTCATAACCTCTATATCCATACTCCGTGCAACCAACTTCGAAATATTGGCTTCAATAGCAAAAGAATAACTATCGGGCGCGATTACGATAGCTTGTCTATCCCCGTTTATTGAGGAAAGTATGGCATTTGTACAGCCTTCGATTGTGTTTCCGAAAAAGAGCTTAATCATTCAAAAACGCCTATTCAATCTGAATTATATGTATTATAGCATATTACACAAGCTATTTTCAACGTTATAATGCTTTATTTTTTTTTTAAAGCGTGATATAATAACAAAACAGAATGCGTGAAATCTCAAAGAGGTGTATATGAAAAAAATAGTATTCGTTTTAGTTCTAGTTATCGTCGGTATGGTTTGCTTAACCGGCTGTTCCAGTGTCAATCAAATCAATATGATTTCCATTGGTTGGCTCGATTATGAGCAATATACTTACAATGTTTACGATAACACCGCAGAGCAAGCACAACTTATTGGAGAAATGGTGTACACCTTCAAACGTGTTAACAGTGCTGAAATCAACGGTAAAAACTTTGATTGCAATAATGGTTGCATTACCACATATTCTTTGGATATCACAGAAGGCAAGTATAAAGGTTCCACTCTCAATTCCTCCATACTTTTTGATAGCCTTTTCATTCCGGTTGCAAGCTTCAAGGCGTATAATGCAATAGTCGACGGACAAAAGAACGATGATATAAGCTACACCGTTTTTGCAGATTATACCACAGGTAGTAAAACAGGTACATATGTTAGAAACGGCGGAGAGGAAAAAGAGTTCACAAAGATTAAAAGCAAGGTTTATAGATATGATAATGAAAGCATATATACCTTAATAAGAGGCTCTGTTTTCTCAAGCAACTATTCCCTTTCATTCAGTCTTTTAAGCAATGAGGATTATTCCGCAAAATCGGTTTCAGTATACAAGAACAGCGTTGAAGTTGAAGTAAAAAGCGAGTTAACCTTAATTGATAATCCCACACTAACATGCACATGCATTGTCGCCAATATGGCTGCAGACAAGGGCTCAGGTACTGCGAGATATATATACTATGCAGATCAACCCGTTTCAGTTGAAGGCAAGGACGTAATCAAAGCAATGGTTAAAATTGAAGAAGACGGCTACAATTACGTGTTAAAGGATATCAAGGTTTCTGAATAGTATCTACAATAAAATCTACAAGGGTTGGTTTTCCAGCCTTTTTTTATTGTCTCACGTAGGAACAATCACTTCTTCTACGTATAAAAATTCGGTCATCGTTTTAAAGATTAAAAATAAATTATAAAAGCTACAATTATCCTGAAGATAATAACGTTCACAAAAAACCAGTAGCACATATGCTTACTGCTCTAACTTGTCTCTATTATATAGATAACAATACCCATTTTAAATCATCAAAATTATGAGCTTGTATTACGCCTGATGGAGGTGCTATACTTTTCTTCTTATAGTTGAACCAAATAGTGGTTACTCCGAAATTAATGCCGCCCTGAACATCGCTGGTCAAGCTATCTCCTACCATAACAGCCTTATCCTTTGAAAACATCGGTATATCTCTTGAAACCCTTTCAAAGTATTCCAAAGAAGGTTTTTGAACACCAAGCTTTGAAGAAATGAATGCTTTCTCGGCAATATTAATCAATCCGCTTTCACGCAATCTTCTATCCTGTATGTAGTCAATCCCGTTCGATACAAGGATGATTCTGTAATGCTTCGATATTTCTTGGAGAAACTTCTCCGCCCCGGGCATATAATGATGTTGTTTAGACAACATATCAGAATAGAGGCTATTTACAAATTCTCCGCTATATTCTTCATTTCCCAGATAATCGAGAAGTAGCCGGAAACGTTTTCCTATCAGCTCCTTTTGGGTAAGTTCACCCCGCTCAAATTCCTCCCATACACCTATATTAAAGTGATGGTAGGCTTGAATAACCTCTTCATCATAAGGTAAGCCTAATTGCTTGAGTGCCGCAATTAAAGCAAGTCGTTCGCCTAAATCAAAGTCTAGAATGGTATTATCAACGTCGATTAATAGTATATTTTTCACAGTTACTTCTCCTCGGTAATGTCCTTCTCGGAGAAAGCACCGCTTTGGTGTGTTGCGTACCCTGCCGTCGTTGTGTTTGTCTTGCGTCTTGACGCTCTTCTCTCTTTGGAAGCACGCATCAATGATTTCCTATAAGCATTCTTTCTTTTATTTCTTTTGACTCTCCGTTCAATAAGTTTTTGTATTTCAACACAAGGAATTATTGCGATTGCTAAACCTAAAGCAATGCCCCACTGTCCAAAGGAAAGCGAAACAACTCCAAACCAACTGTTAATGCCCGGGACAAGAATCACAAACAACATAAGGACTGCACCGATTATAAAGGATAGATTCAACAGCTTGTTGGAGAATAAACCCTTTTTTAAAATACTATCATCTTCGGATCTTAAGTTATAGGCATGGAATAATTGAATAAAACTTATAGTGATAAATGCCATTGTAGAAGCTTCCATCGGTGCTTTTAAAACATAATATCCCAAACAGAAAGACAACATGCATAATACTGTTTGCATTATCCCTTGAATAATAATATTCTTTCCAACGTTACCGGAAAAGAGTGATTTACCTTGTTTCCTCGGTGGCTCCTTCATAATATTTGTTTCAGCCTTTTCAACACCTAATGCCAATGCCGGCAAAGTATCAGTTATAAGGTTAACCCACAAAATCATTACTGCAGTTAGGAAAGTTACGTTTTCTCCTTGAATCGAGCCAAGTATTACAGTAGCTATAAACAAACACATTACCTCTGCAATATTGGCAGAAAATAAAAACTGTACCGCTTTTATAATATTTGCGAAAATCTTTCTTCCTTCCTCTATGGCACCTACTATTGTTACAAAGTTATCATCGGCAAGAACCATGTCGGCGGCACCCTTGCTAACATCGGTACCTGTAATTCCCATGCCGACACCGATATCGGCGTTCTTAATTGCAGGAGCGTCATTTACACCGTCACCGGTCATTGCGACAACCATGCCCTGTGCTTGATACGCTTTTACAATTCTCACCTTATTTTCAGGACTGACTCTCGCAAAAACACTATAATTCTTAATACATTCAGCAAATTCTTCATCTGTTAACAAATCGATCATAGCACCGCTCATAACCATGTCACCGCCACGCTTTATACCGATTTCTTCGGCAATTGCCGCAGCCGTTTGCATATGATCACCCGTTATCATTATGGGCCGGATACCCGCTTTAATACAACGCTGAACAGCTTCCTTAACTTCATCTCTAGGAGGATCGATCATTCCGACCAAACCCACGAAGCAAAGTTCGTTTTCATCGATACTGCGATTAAATTCAAACTTAACGGCAATACCCAATACCCTTAATGCCTTCTTTCCCATTGCAAGATTAGCCTCTTCTATCGACTGTACGTCGTTAGGAGTAATTGCTCTAACCTCACCGTTAACATATATGCTAGTGCATCTTCGTATCAATATATCGGGTGCGCCCTTTGTACATTGTAGAAATTTACCGTCACGCTTATTAAGGGTAGTCATGAGCTTGCGAATACTGTCAAAGGGTATTTCGTCCATTCGCTTATTCTCATTTCTTATTTGCTTATAGCTAACACCCCTTTCTTCACAGAAGGCAACAAGTGCAGTTTCCGTCGGGTCTCCGAATAGTCCCTCTTCTGTCTTATTTGTATCGTTAGCTAAGCACATCACCTTCATCAAAAGTTCACTCTCTTGATTTTCCGGAAGCTCATTAACGTAGTGACCGGAGGGTAAATATACCTCCTTAACAGTCATTTTATTCAAGGTCAGCGTTCCTGTTTTATCTGAGCAGATTACTTCACAGCAACCAAGAGTTTCAACCGCAGGCAAATTGCGTATTATTGCGTTTCTTTTACTCATACGCTGTACACCAAGAGCTAAAACTATGGTTATAACTGCAGGTAATCCTTCGGGAATCGCGGCTACGGCTATAGCTACAGCTGTCATAAAGCAAGAGATTATTTCATCCAACAGTTCCCCTTCTTTGGTTATTAAACCCCTAATTAAAGACACTGCAAAAATAACTGCCGCAACGATAAGCACGACAACAGATATTATCTTTGCAGTTTTGGCGAGTTGCTTTTGTAAAGGAGTTGTTTGCTCCTCCCCTGTGAGCATACCTGCAATTTTACCTACTTCGGTATTCATCCCGGTACCGACAACAACACCGATGCCTCTACCATAACTAACAGTGCCTGTGCTGTATGCCATATTAACCCTATCTCCTAGAGGTGCATTTTCCGGTATAATCTGATTAAAATCCTTTTCTACCGGGACAGATTCCCCTGTAAGCGCAGATTCTTCGATTTTCAAGGAGGCACTGTCGATAAGACGTAAGTCTGCAGGAACATAATCACCTGCCTCAAGAACAACGACATCACCCGTTACAAGGTCCTCGGAATTAATACGCTCTAGAATTCCGTCTCGGTATACCTTACATGCAGGCTTGTTCATATTCCTTAATGCCTCAAGAGAATTGTCCGCTTTGATCTCTTGTATGGTACCGATTACCGCATTCAAAAGAACAATGAAAAGTATTATACCGGCGTCAATCAAGTCGGTGTATTCCCCTGATTTTTGACCTTGTATGATTGCGAGAATGGAGGAAACTACTGCCGCAACAATCAAAACTATAATCATTACGTCCTTAAATTGAGAGAAAAACCTTTGTGCTATACTTTTTTTCTTTCCCTCGTCAAGTTCATTCCTTCCATTTGCTGTAAGTCTAGCCCTAGCCTCATCACTCGACAGTCCGGTCTTTGAGGTATTTAATTCACGATATAATTCGTCTAAATTTTGGGAATATGGTTTCATGATCCACCTTTTCTTTTACCTAAATAGTTTTGACTATTATAACATATATTAGCCGTTTAAACTCATTTGACTTTGAAAAGCATTGTCCTCTTCAAATCGCAAAAACCCTCTTTTTCATAAAAAGAGTGAGCGGCTACATTATTCTCCCAACAGTTAAGCTGTATTTGATCGTATTTATTCTCTTGAGCATAACTTTTTATCCCTAGCATAAGCTTTACACCTAATCCTTCGTGCCTTCTTGATTCATCAACACAAAAATCATCAATAAACAAGATTTTAGCACCAAAGCTTAGCGGAGTGGAATACGTAAGCTTTTTTATACAAATAGCTTCGGCTAATATTTCGCCCTCCTCTTCCAAAACAAAGACTTGAACGGAAGGGTTATCAATAAGCTCTACTATCTGCCTAACACTGTACTTAAAGCCCTCTGCTCTAAGAATATCCGGATACAACTTAGCATGATAAGAGGCTATCTGTTGCAATAGCCTCAATATCTCATTAGCATCGTCCTTTGTCGCTAATCTAATCATATTCTATAGGGTTTATACAACTCTTCGACAAGCTCTAAGATAAATGCTTTTGCTTCCTCGAGCTTAACTGTTGTCTTAACACTCTTATCTCTCGTGCTGATCTCAAGCATTCCTTGTTCCAGGTTCTTAGGACTTACAACGACCCTTACAGGGATACCGAATAGATCGGCATCGGCAAACATCGAGCCGGGGCGAATATTTCTGTCGTCATAAAGTACTTCAAGATTCTTTGATAAATCGGCATAAAGATTTTCGGCAATACCGTTAACATATTCATCGTCGGCTCTCAGATTACAGATCTCTACTTGCCAAGGGGCAATTGATATAGGCCAAATGGGTCCGTATTTATCATGACTTTCCTCGCAAATACTTGCAATCAAACGACCTACACCTATTCCGTAACAACCCATAATCGGGTATTGAGGTGAATTGTTCTCATCAATATAGGTCATCTCCATACTCTTTGTGTACTTGGTTCCTAATTGGAAAATGTTACCGATTTCAATGCCGTTTGAGAGTGTTATTGTCTTCTTGCCGCACTTAGGACAAATAGCCCCTTCTGTGATTTTTGCCACATCAACGTACTCAACGTCACCAACATCACGTGACAGATTCACGCCCTTTACATGATAGCCCTCTTCGTTGGCACCTGCAACAAGTGAATTCAATCCCTTCAATGAAAGGTCGTACACGACAATTGCCTTACCGTCAAAGCCGACAGGTCCGATGAAACCTGCGGTAATTCCGCTGTTTTCGGATATATCCTGAGCCTTGTGTATTTCACGTTTAAGATAATTTCTAAGCTTTGTTTCGTTTACTTCAAGGTCACCTCTTATAAAAATAACAACATACTCATCGGTATCGTTTGTTTGATATACTACTGCCTTGCAAAGCTCTTTTCCGCTACATTTCAAAAGCTTTTGTAGCCCCTCGATGGTCTTAACATGAGGTGTGTGTATTTTTTGAAGTTCTGTTGCCTCTATCACGGGATAATCATACCGGCAAGCGGCAACTTCCATATTAGCAGTATATCCGCATTCCCTGTCTGAACAAATTGCCAAAGTATCCTCACCAATGGGAGTTAATAGCATATATTCATGAGAAACACTTCCGCCCATCATTCCCGAATCAGATTTTACGGAAATAAAATTCTTAACGCCTGCCCTATTGAAAATACGATTATAGGCTTCATAGCAACGTGAATAAAACACATCGAGATCCTCTTGCGTTCTATGGAAGGAATATGCATCCTTCATCGTAAACTCTCTTACCCTAATCAAACCACCACGTGCTCTAGGTTCATCACGGAACTTTGTTTGAATTTGATATATCATAAAGGGATATTGTGTGTACGACTTAGCAACATTTCTTGCCAAATGAACAGATGCTTCCTCATGAGTCATTCCAAGTACTAAATCAGAATCGCTTCTATCCTTGAAACGTACCATTTCGCTACCGATAGAGGAGTATCTGCCGGACTCTTGCCAAATGGAAGCCGGCATAACAACAGGAAAAAGCACCTCTTGTCCGTCAAGAGCATCCATTTCCTCTCTTAAAATTTTTTGAATCTTTTGTGAAATTCTTTGAGTAGGCGTGAAAAGGGAATAAATACCATTGCCCACATTCTTCATATATCCGCCCTTGGTCATCAAAAGCTGACTTTCAATAACTATATCATCGGATACCGATTTTAGTCTTTCTCCTAATAATGAGCTGACTTTCATATTAAACTCCTTATTTGCTTGAATACTTTAATTCAACCACAAAAACTAGCAACTCAAGCTGCCTATATTATTATAGATTAATGCATATAAAAAGTCAATTTTACTTTTTAGATTATTTGCAACAATTTACCCCCATCCTGCAATTTCTACACTCTTCGACACAGCCTCGCACCGAATAATAGATAAATGTGTCAAATATACATCTGATTATCTTTCCCTTTAATCTTCCGGCTCAATCGTTACAAGTCCCTTTTTATTAGCTGTTTTTATAAAATACAGATTATCCATAATCAAAGCAAGAACGAAAAAGATCAAGAGATAGAATGGGAAAAATCCTATATGCTTCTCTGCGATAAGACCGAATAGCGGTGGCATAAAAGTTGTGCCGACATAGGCAAAGCCCATTTGTATTCCGATTATTCCTTGAGAATAATTCTTGCCGTACATTTCGGGAGAGGAATGAACGGTTGAAGGATAAATCGGTCCGCAACCCAAGCCGGTAATCAAAAAACCTATGATTGCCATATACTCGCTTCCTGCATTAAAGATAAGCATCAAGATTCCTACAAGTACTATGGAATAACCCAACCATATAAGCTTTTTGTCCCCTAGTCTTTCAGATACAAACCCCGACAACAGACGCCCCACCGCCATTCCTACATAAAACAACGAAGAGAAGGATGCCGCACTTGACTCTTGAATACCGTGTACAGATACTAAATAGGTGCTTGCCCACAAAAAGCAGGTTGCCTCAATTGCCGTATAACAGAAAAACCCGATAAACATAGGCAACACGCCCTTGAGCTTAAACAGACGCTTAAAACCTAACGGAATAGACTCTTCATTATTTGTAGTAACTGTTTTATTCTTCCACATAGGAATTGTAGCCAAAAAAATAACCGTAAGTCCGAATTGAATGTAAGCAACTAGCCTATACCCTAATTGCCAACCGCTTAACCTTATGGAATAACCCATAATCAAAGGACTTGCTATTGCACCGACTCCCCAAAAGCAGTGAAGCCAACTCATATGTTTCGATTTATAATGACAAGCTACAAAATTATTCAAAGAGGAATCAATGGCACCTGCACCTAACCCATAGGGGATTGCCCAAATTATCAAGTGCCAAAAGCGTGTTGCGAAAGAGAAACCTAACATTGCTATTGCCGTTAAAAATACGCTTATTACCACCACCCACTGGGTTTTTAGCTTGGCTACCAGTTTCTCTGAAAAAACACTGGAAAGAATGGTACAGCCGGAAATTATCATTGTTATTATTCCTGCATCGGAAAGAGATGCCGATAAGCTTTGGTGCATAACAGGCCATGCCGACCCTAGTAACGAATCGGGAAGCCCAAGGCTGATAAAAGCCAAATAAATAATTGCCAGCAACAGCATATACATAGAGATACCTTCTTTAAGCTTTCGATTATTTTATATTACATCAAAATAAACTTGTCTGACAAGTAAATTGTCACAACCAAAAAGGGGCTTTGTAATTAAAGCCCCCGGTCTATGTTATTAAAAAACACATCTCATTTACTACGATACACTCTTTATAAAAGCAACAACGTCGGTTACCACCTTATCAAATGTGTCCGACTCATTGAGAATTTCATGCCGTGCGTCGGGATAAAGAGAAATGGAAACATCCATATGCCCGGTATCCAACAATCTGTTGTAAACATCGGAAACACCGATACCGTAATTGCCGACGGGGTCATCTTCTCCCGCAATCAAATAAATAGGTAGATTGTCGGGGACGCCTTGATACCAATCCTTTGAGTTAACATATTTCAAAACCGAGAACAATGCAATAAACCCGTTGACTGTAAACAAGAAACCACAATCGGGATCTGCAATATATTTATCAACCTGCTCGTTATCCTTGGTTAACCAGTCAAAGTCGGTACGCCCCTCAAACCTCTTGTTATATGAACCAAAAGCAAGATTATTAATAAATGTGCTGTGATAATGATCCCCTTTGGATTTTTGAATCATCTTTGCAATAGCAATTCCCATTGCAGCGGCAGGATTTGCCCCTCCCGTTCCACAGATAATAGCTCCGTCAATAGCCCCGTGATGTTCTACACAATAAGCTCTTGCAACAAAGGAGCCCATACTGTGTCCGAAAATAAAATACGGTATAGAGGGATAATCTTCTTTTGCGATCTCAGTAAGCCTTGCACAATCGGCAACTAAGCCTTTATAGCCCTGCTCACCGAAATAGCCCTTCTCATCTTCAGATTTAACACTTTTACCATGTCCCAGATGATCGTTTATATATACTGCTATGCCCTCGTCACTCAAGGCTTCGATAAATGCTTCATACCTTTCAAGGTGTTCAGCCATTCCGTGTGCAATCTGAAGGACTGCCACAACCTCTTTTTCTACGGGAATATACTTTGCGGCATGAATTTCCGCTAATCCTGTAGTCGAAGGAAAGAAAAATTCCGATTTTTGATATGCCATAATATGACCTCCGTAAATAAAACTAGTTTTAGTTTATCACATTTAGAAGATGATTTCAAGATTTATTGAAAATTACTTTTTAAGAATGTGAATTTTTTCCTTTATTTTTCATGAAACAATCCTTGATTACCCTTGAGTACATTGCCCTTGCCCTTTCATAATTATCATTACTCATCATCGAATACCGCTCTGTCATAACTCCACTGTTAATCTCAATAACGTACAATTCGCCCTTAACCCTTAAAATGTCAACCGATGCAAAGCTTAAGCCTGATACCTTGATAGCCTTTCTAGCAAGTGCAAATATCTTATCTTTATCATTGGACTCAATCGTCTTTGGAACTGCACCCAAGCCCAAATTATGTTTTTTTGTAAGTAAAACCCTTTCGCCCTTTCGTGGGATGTAATCTAAAGGGAAGTCTGTGTACTCACCCTTAGATAACTCTCCAATAGTGGTAATTCCGTCTCCGTAAACAACACGTCTAATTTTTTCAAATGATATTTCGACCTCTCCGTTATAGATGATTACTCGGTACTCCGCCTCTGCTTCAACGTAAGGAGAAAGGGCAAGCATATCATATATTTTAGATAGCTTTTCCACACATAACCTAAGCTCCTCCATCGTATTTACAAACATCACGTTCTGCCCGCCGGTACCATTGTTCGGTTTTATCACCAAGGCAGGGTATTGCCTAAACTGTGATAGTGCTAGAGGTTCGATTTTCTGCCAACCCCCTCTACAATCGATAAAATAATGGGGAATTTGCGGTATTCCGTGAAGCATAAGAAACTCGCTTAGCGTTGCTTTATCATCGGCAAGAGTGCTGGCAGAAGCATCATTTACAGGGAACTTATATCCGTGCAGCAATAAGCGATCCTCTCCGTTTTTTAATTCAAGGAGCCAACCGCCGCCATATGTCTCAAGCGTGTATCCTTCGGTACTTGCAATATCCGATATTATTTTTATAAAACTTCTTTGTTCCTTCATTTTCTTTCAAAAAGGGCTTCGAGTTGAAGCCCTATTTTTTTTATATTGTCTGAATGTCTATAAGCTCCGGAAGGATCGGTGTTTTACTTCCGAAGAATTCACTCAAACGTTTTTCATCCATGCACTTCTCTTCAACAAGACAATCGGTTAATTCGTTGAGAACGTCTAGATTAGCCTCGATTAGACGCAAGGTGTTATCGTATTCGGCTTTGATTGCTTTCTCTAAATCGGCATCTTCTGTTTTCGCATATAGATTGTCACCCATCGCAAAATCTCTAAAATACAAGTCAATATAGAATCTGGCATGCTCTAAATCCGAAGAAGCCCCGGTGTTTATTCCACCATCTCCGTAAACAACACATTCTGCGCCTCTACCCGCTAATGAACAACGTAGTCTTGACAATATGTCCTTACGTGATAAAGTGCCTCTCTTATCTTCTGCTCTTTGCATATAGCCGCCAAAATTACCTCTCGACACTATCGTTAGATAGGTGGGTATATCACCCGACAACCAATTCAACAATGCATGACCTGCTTCGTGACAAGCCGTTTGACGAAGATTATCCGGCTCAAACTCCTTCTCTTCTCCGTAACGGTAGGCATCCAGTGATTCAATCAACATTTGTTCATTAAGTTCATTATCACCCGCCATTCTTAAAGCGAACTCTATCATCATCTCAAGTTCGGCGCAACTCATTCCGCCCGACCTTTCCGCAAGGCTCTTCAATGCATTATCAAAACCTACTATACCATGTTTTGCAAGTTTCTTCGACAAGAGTTCCGCCCTCTCTTCTTCATTGGGAAGATCTACAAAAATCGCTCTGTCAAATCTTCTTACGAAAGCTTTATCTAAAACTCGTTCGCCCGGTCCGTTAATCTCATAGTTGGTTGCGGCAAGAATAAATACAGGACGCTTCTCATCTACGATAAATCCGTCCATTTCTGCAATAAACGCATTCAACACAGACTCCACATGAGAAGAATTTGATGCTCCTGTTCTGTTCCTTCCGATTGCATCTACCTCGTCAATAAAAACTATTGACGGAGCATATCTTCTTGCTCTTTGGAAAACATCCCTAACGTTCTGCTCACTTACACCGACATATGGATTAAAAAATGCTGTCGCCGTTGTTGGAATAAATGTCGCCTTGCACTCGTTTGCCATTGCTTTTGCAAGTAAGGTTTTGCCCGTTCCCGGAGGTCCGTAAAGCAATACGCCCTTTGGCATTCTCTTTCCCTTCATTGCCATTTCACGAGGATTATCAAGATACCCTGCAAATTCCATCAAGGTCTTCTTTGCCTCACTACAACCGGATACATCCTTGAAAGTGATATCCTGTCCGCTCTTTCTTATATGCTGAGAATCCTCCGCACTGGGAGCGGGAATCAGTTTTAAACGATTAAAGGAAATGGTAACTGTATTTTTTGAAACATATTGAGCACAGTTATAGGATAACACCTTTCCTGCCCTTGCTAATTCAAAAGTTCCGTTGTTAACCAAGGCTGCAAAAGTGAGCTCTTCCAAATCACGTCTAAAGGCTCTTCCCTTTCTCAGCTTGATAACACCTCTTGCACCCTTACCTAATAGTGTTGCGAAGGTATCCTCGCTTCCATTCCTTGTATTGAGAAGCTCAATGGGAATCTCGGGATAAAACTCTTGGATATAATGGAATGCTTCAGTTCCTTCGGTTTCTAAATCCTCTATATCCGAAGGAATTCTTGCACCTTTTACATAGCCTCTGCAGACATCGAGAAGAACATAATCCGAAACCCCTCTGATCTTCTTCTTAAGGTCATTTAAGTCTTGTGCAAAAACAAGTTCGATATTGTCAGGGGCTCCTTCTCTAATGACCGACTCGTCCTCCTCGGCAGCAAAAACCAAAACACGCAACTTCTTAGTAACAGAGAATAAGCTCTTAATCTCTTCATCAAACTTCATCGGCTCAACGATAAACTTAATCTTTCTGATATCTGTAATGTTGCCCTTTTTGACAAAAACTTGATTGATTACATCGTGCAGCTCTTTACTAACCATTCCTCTAGCCATACCCCTTAAGGTCCTTGCGTCAGAGAAACCACCACCTTTATATAGAACTAAAGCACTCAAGTGTTCCGGATTATACTCAATAGTAACTCCGTAAGCTTTTTCAAATATCTCAAATTGTGTTGCTATCTCTCTTTCAATTATAGAACGAAGCGCATATGGCTCCAAGTGATTGAAAAGAATGACGTTTCCGTTTGCCATTCTTGTTACTATACACTTGGGGAAGGCTTCAGAGTTATTCTGAGGATTGACCTCCTTTGAGAGTGCATCAAGGACAGTACTCGAAGGAATTGTAGACAAATCGAATCTGGTTGGATCTTCATATAAGCTCTTTCCGACATTTGTTGTAATAATAACGATAACGTCCTTAAAAGATATTTCCTTGTTGAGTTTATAGTCAAACAACCGCCCCGCATCGAGAAGTTGCAAGAACAAATATATGGTATTAATATGTGCCTTTTCGATCTCATCGAAAAGTATAATCGACTTAGGATTCTTATTAACAAAACCCGTTACCATATTCTTGCTGCCATGCTCTCCGTTGAAATTCATATTTGCGAGATTATCACTAAATTCGCTCATATCAACTCTTAAGAAGGGTCTTGCCAAAACGTCTTTACTTAACTCAGCCAAATAGGTTTTACCGACACCGGAAGGTCCGGCAAACAAAAACAGTGCTTCGACACCCTTTCTTTTCGAATTATGAGAGGTAAAAGCTTCCGTTTCAAATATTCCTTGAGTAAAAACATCGATTGCATGTCTTTGTCCCTTAACATTTGTTAATAGATAGTTCTTCAAATCGACAATCGTCTTAATAAGCTCGGACAGAGTTTCAGGCTTTGGAGGATTTTGCTCTACGTTATCCTCTTCATTTTTCTTCAATGAGGCTTTACCACTCATACTGAAACCATGGAGCGGCTTATTGGTACCAATCGAAGAAGGCTCAACCGACATATTATTATCATTAGTCGAATCGGTAGACTCTTTGTTTTCATCAGGTGCCTTATCCTCCGACTTGTCAGAATCACTATAGGAAGCTAAGGTTTCCGTAGTATCGAGCTTTTCAATACTATTAACATCGGTTTCCTCGAGACAAGAATTGATACGCTCGTCATTTACGTAGCGTTCGTTTTCCGCCTTAAGTTTTTCAATGTCTTCCTTGCTAAGTATTTCCGCTTTGACTGTAATACCGAATTGGTTTTTATCATCGGTTTCCGCAATGTATCCCAAGACGAGAGAAGAAATTTCCTTTTGCGTTAACCCTGAAGCAACAAGACAAATTGCGTTCCTTGAACCACCATTCCAATCAACAAGTCCGCAAGAAGAATTGCCCTCGATAAGTTCCTTTAAATGAGTCCATATACCAAGAGAGGCATCTTTAAAATCTTTACTAAATAACGGGAAAAAAGTTAACTTATATAATTTCATTATCCTTGTATTTTTGTAAAAAGTCAAAATCCCCCATCAAAGAGGATCTTGACTTAATAATTAAAGCTTTTGTTGTCAACCAATACCTCTATTATGCGTAAATAGCACGCATGATATCGTTGTTGGCTTCCTTGATGATGTTTACAAAACGAGCAACTAACTCAAAGCATTCGTCGCCGCTTGTTTCCTCATCGATGATTGCATCGGTATCAATGATGATATCGTTATCTTTATCAAGATAGAACTTTGTCCACTTATAAGTTGCGTTGAGTTGATTTAGTGCAATGATAACATCCAAGGACTTATCCTTTTCACAGTGGGCATAGCTGGTGAAAATGGTGAAATACTCACCCTTCTCTCCGCTAAAGATGCACAGAAGCGTGAATTTGTCAAAACCAATGGAAACAAGCTCATTGTTGCCGTTTTCATTAAAGTTATAAGTAAGTTCCCTTGCGTTCAATTCGTTGATAAAGTTTTGAGTTGTATTAAACATTTCACAATACTCCTTAATAGTATATTTTTTATTATTCTAACATTTTTGAAATGCCAAGTCAATAGCTTATCCTTTGATTTTCCGCGTACAAGTTCTTTTTTTGACGAAAAAGAAAATGCCTATTGACTTTCGCCTATATATATTTTAAAATTGTATCGGCTTTAAGCTAATTTCGATGTGGAGTATTTATGAAAAATAATTATGATGTTATTGTAGTAGGTGCAGGCAACGGAGGTCTTGTTGCCGCTAACCAATGTGCAAAAGCAGGTCTTTCAACCGCCCTTTTTGAAAAACACAATCTTCCGGGTGGCTGTGCGACCTCTTTTGTCAGAGGACGCTTTGAATTCGAGGCATCCCTTCATGAACTATCGGGAATTACTTTGGACAATACGGACAATCTTACAAAAATGTTTGCCGATTTCGGGATTAACATTGATTGGCGTTTTGACGAGTATGCCTATAGAGTGATTTGCAAGGGTGACGATGGCTTTGATGTAAAACTCCCTACCGGAGAAAATAATTTTATTCAAGCAATAGAAGACGAGGTTCCGGGCTCTCGGGAAAGCGTAACAAAGCTTTTCAAGATCATTCATAACATCTTTGATACCCTCAAGTATATGGATGAATGTGGAGGAAAGATTAATCCGATGAAGCTCATCACTAAGTATGGGGATTTTCTCAGAGCAAGCGGTACGAGCACCGAAGCAATAATGAACGAACTGAATATTCCCGAAAAAGCTAAGCAAATTCTGTGCACCTACTGGGCATATTTGGGCGTGCCTACCGATGAGCTATGCGCAACGCACTTTCTCACCCTTTTGGGCAGCTATGTTGCTTCGCCTATTGCCATGCCTAGGAACAAATCTTTCGCACTCTCGGTTGAGCTGGATAAATCCTTCGAAAGATTTGGTGGCGAGGCATTTTATAATACTCCGGTTACAAAATTTCTTTATGGAAAAAAAGGAGAGTGTATAGGTGTTGAGGCGTCGGGACAAAAAATATACGCTAAAAAAGTTATCGCAAATATAATGCCCGATGTCGTTTATGAACTAAGCGACAAAGTGCCCGAATATAATATCAAGCTCGCAAATGCCAGAGAGTTCGGCATTTCCTTCTTAACAATTTATCTCGGGTTGGATGCTTCACGTGAAGAACTCGGGATCGAGGATTACAGTCTTTTCATCTTTAAAGACGGAAATCCTCGTGTTCAATACGATAATCGGACAAATATGGGAGCCTATGTCGTTAACTGTCTTGAAAATGTCGTCGAGGACGCTTCCCCCGAAGGTACCTGTACCCTTTTCTTTACCATTCCTCTTCTGGGAGAGGATATTCCCAATTCACTTACTGCAGACAAGTATAAAGAATATAAAAACGACCTTGCCGAGAAATATATTAGAGACTACGCCGAAACAGTCGGTATAGACGTAATCTCACATATTGAAGAAATTTCAATTGCAACACCAGTAACCTTTGCAAGGTACCTTGGAACACCAATGGGAGAAGTATATGGCTACAAGGTATCAGACTGGGATAACATAATAAATCGAACAATTTGTGCCTTTTCTGAGCAAAAAATCAAAAATTTACATTTCTGCGGTGGCCACCAAAGTAAGGGTGACGGTTTCTCTTGCTCCTATTCCTCAGGGAAAGAGGCAGCTACAGCGGTCATTCAAGAGCTAAAGGAGGGCAAGTAAATGGCAAAATCCGATATCAAAAAGATTTCAAGACTGAAAGTCATAAATAATATTTTCACTAGAAAAAAGATTATCAAAGGTACTCTGGATAAAAGCGTGAAGACCCCTTCAACATACAAACCAAACCTTTTGGCAAAAGAACTCCATCCTCTAACACAACATCTTAAAATAAGTAAAATCGAAGAGGAAAACACTAATGTTAAAACCTTCACTCTTATTCCTAACATTCTAAAGGGTACTAGAAAGCTTGCTTACTTCAGTGCCGGACAGTATATATCCGTTAACGTAAGAATCAATAATAAGCTTTTCACTAGACCGTTCTCTCTATCCTCCTCACCAAAGGAGGCTTTGGAAGGAAAATACAAGATTACAATAAAGAGAAATGACCATAATCTGGTTTCAAATTATGTATTGGATAACTGGGATATAGGCAGCGAAATCGAGGTATCCGCACCACTCGGGAACTTTACCTTTGAGAGACTTCGTGATGCTAATACAATTATCGGTATAGCAGGCGGAAGCGGAATAACTCCCTTCCACTCCCTTGCAAAAAGTATCGCAGAAGGGGACGAAGATGTTAAGCTTATTCTCCTCTACGGCAATAAATCCAAGAACGATATACTCTTCAAAGATGACTTCGATAAAATCCAATGCCAAACCGACAAAGTTAAAGTTGTATATGTATTAGAGCAAGACGATATCGAAGGAGGTGAAAAAGGCTTTATTTCCGCAGAGCTTATTAAAAAATATGCACCGCGGAAGACAGAATACTCAGTGTTCCTATGCGGACCTCAAGGCTTATACCGATACGAAGAGAAGGAACTTGAAAAACTTAATATAAGAAGAAAATTCATACGCTTCGAGATTTTCGGAGAATATGCTTTAACTCCTGAGAAGGAGGGAGAGCTAGTCGGAAGAATACAAGAACAACAAGTTAATGTTACCATAATTCTTCACGGAGAAAAACAAACCTATTTAGTTAAGTCTGATCGTACACTCTTGTCCTCACTAGAGCAACTCGGTATTGCGCCTCCGTCAAGATGTAAAAGCGGTGTTTGCGGCTGGTGCCGCTCAAAACTTCTTGAAGGCGAGGTGTATACTCCGCCCTCAACCGATGGAAGAAGACTGGCTGATAAGGAAAACTCCTTTATTCACCCTTGTGCCTGTTTCCCTCTTACAGATATAACCATCGAAATACCCGAAAATAATTCACTTTAAAAACAAAAACCTTCGTTTGACATATCCCAACGAAGGTTTTTTATTACAAGTTTATCCGAAGATTTGTAAGAATATAATTGCCTATAAGCCTACAGGTCTCACAATTGCTACATACTTTTCTGCAAAAGATATCTCTTCCTCTATCTGATCATCACTGTAACTTGCTCCGAAAGCTTGACATACAATCCTATCTTCTTCGCCACGCGAACGAATATATGCCACAAATTCCCCATCATACTCGTCCACAGGATCAAAGACGCCTAATAGATATACCTTCCGTATTGCAACTCGACCATAAGAATCTTCAATGTATCCGACATTTATCGGATAGTATAATCCGTTTTCGTCAATACTGCCCTTTCGATGATCGATCTTTATACTTACTCGTTCGCCTAAAACCATAATCATACTCCTAACAGTTGATATATAAGATTATATCATAATCCACATAGTATTTCAATAATAAATATTGTAATGCCTAAATTCAGCCCCGTTCAACTCTCCCCTTGACACAATAAGTAATTTGCATTATAATGATTGAGGTGAATTTATGAAAATCATTGAAGGAGAAAACGCTTTAGCTTGTATAATTAACGGACATAAGGTATTACTGCATAGTGATATCCGTCCTTTTGTTACACTTTTCTCAACAGATAAAAAGCATGTCAGAATCCCTTTGCAAAAATATGAAAAGGTTTCACAAGATGAGATAGTTTTTTTTAACGGCAATATTTCGGCAAAACTTATTTCCGTTAATGATGGTTCCATTGCCTTAATAGTTCCACAGAAATACGATGCATCAATAATTTTCAATTTTGACGGACATAACGATATCACTCAAAACGGAATATCCCTCGACAAGCGATATATAGTAAACAAAAATAATAAACCTTTAAAAGAAAAAGCCTCGTGCAAAATTGACAACTTCTTTAGATATCTTTTTTACCTAAACGTCAAAAGGGAACATTTCACAATAGACACCGAGTTCGAGTTAGGAGATTACGGCATAAGTCTTTCCTGTCCGCCGAAAGTCGTAGATTGTACCTTTAAAAACTCGCTAACAATCTTATGCTCCTCTGAAAAACCGATTCAAATACAAATAATAGATATCCCGTTATCCAAATAATAAACATAAACAAAAAGGACAGTGAACAACCATTGCCCTTTCTTGTTTTGTTATGAGGTCTTCCCTCATTCAATTTTTTAAAAGATGTGGTTATGGGTTCTTATTTCAAAACGTTAATTAAACCTTTCCACGTTTGCAAGCCATACCGCAGCATTTTTTACATATCTGTCCGTGCCTGCTGAATCCCACTTGCAATACAATCTGGTAAAACCGCCATCTACAAGTAGTCTTCTGCCATAATCATCACAATACGCACAAACAATTTTTCCATCGGAAGAATAAACCAATGGTTTCAACCCCTTTTGAGGTATAATACTGGATATTGAAATTCCTTCGTAGAAATTTGCTATACCTGTGCTCATGGGATGACCCGCTATTATACCACCGCCAAATTTTCCCTTCCGAACACCGATAACCTTATCGCCTCGATAATTCCCTTTTAATTCTGTGCCGAAAAGGTTGTTTATAATAATATTAACATCTTTAAACCATGGATCGTTATCTCCCCATAAATAGAGTCCGTGTCCAAAATTATAAAAGTCTGTTATCACTTTTATATGTTCGCTGCTTAAGTGACTACGATAATCGGAAATCAACCACAATTGACAGGCACTCAATAGAACAGCCTTGAGCTTTTGCGGAGCAGGAAGGTCCTTTAATGAATAAAAGTTCACATTAAAGCCCTTATCGTGAAGAGCTTTAGAGATGTTCTTTTTCATAGTATCTGCATTCTCTGCAGCATGAGAATACAAACAAATAACTACTACTGTTTTTCCCTGAAAAGCACCGTCTCTGCCGAGATCTCCGTCACTTCCTCGATAGTTATTATACTTATCTTTTTTACCGGGAATATCGTTCATTCCTACATAGTTACCGTAAAATGAATTAGAGCTAGAGTAGCTGCTGTCTATAGCTATTTCAGAGCAGGTTCTACAACCATCGCAAAGCTTTCCCGAACAGGTCTTGGCTGAGTGATTACAACCACCTAGAACGGTATTACCGCATATGGGACAAGGCTTATTACTAATAAGCTTTGTTGAAAAACAGTTAGTATCGCAAGGCTTTTCCTTAGAGGAGAAACAACCTAGAATATCGGCAACACTACCTCTTTCATTTACTTGAAACACTCTGTAAACAGCATGCTTCTTACATTTTCCAACTACGAACTTCACAGATATACTCCTTATTTGTGAATACTTGAACTCTTGCTACTTGACGTGATTGAATATCAAATAATCCTTAAGAGGATCCAATCTCACATGATCTGTACTGTCACCGATTGCAGTAAACTTCCAAGTTGAACCGCAACGCTCAAGCTTGGCAACAACCATTGCCTTATCGCTTGCCTTGCTTTGGGCTATATTGTAACGAAGTAACGACTTATGGTTTTCCGAATTCTCAACCCTTATAAATAAATGTCTTATAGAATTAAATGTTTGTCCGGAATAAACATTGATGACAAAGAAAATCATATCGTATTTAGAGGGTACTTTTTGAAGATCCACGTCAATCTTTTCATCATCTTCACCCGCAGAATTGGTTCCATATAAGTCGTCACCGTGGTGATTGACACTTGCTGCACTATCTTGTAACCTTCCGAAATATACCAACTCATTATCATTATACTTATTCTTAGAGTTAACTAAAACAACCGATGAGTCAACATCGATCCTGTCTCCGACTTTTGCAGGATCCCAACCTAAACCGACCATAACTTTTTTGATTCCGGGGCTAAGTGCAACCACACCGCCCTGCTTTACGATCAACTCTCTATCGGAGGTACTTAAAGTTGATGCATCAAGCTCATTAAAATCAAGCTCCAACTCCTTACAAGTAGCACAATACTCATTAGGTTTCGTGGATGGTCCGCAAGACATTTCCTTAGGACCACAAGAACATGAACCTTGCCCCTTCTTTCCGCATTTAGGACAGGGCTTCCCAGAAACTAAATCGGGAAGATATGCTGTGCTTTGAACTGTTGACGGATTTGTAATCAAATATCTGCCAAGAATGGTTCCTTTTGTATCGGAATCAACTTGAACTTGTAATCCGATATATTTTCCGCTTTTACGACATCTTGCCTTAATGGTTTTATAAACTGCCATTTTAAGCCTCCTTTGTTGTTATGTATTATATATAGCATAAGCTTTTATATTTGTGAACCTTAAAAAATCAATTTCCTCTTTTTCTTTTGATTAACTCACGTATTTTATCCTGTATATCCTCAAAACCGATTGATGCTTTATCTGCTGCAGCTTCTTCGTTAAGAAGCTCGACATAAGAGTTCTCATCACCCTCTTCTAGTATTTTAGCATACCTTTCCTGCCACAACAAAAAACTTTCCTTTTCAAATTCGACAGGCAACATAAAAGCGTGGAGCTTTGCCTTTAATGCAAGATTGGCTATTCTAGTACCGCTTGAAAAAAGCGGTTTGTTTGATAATAATGCTTTGGCTTTCTTGGCGTACTCATATACTTTCATACGCTTAACACTGTCATAATCGGCTTCTGTGAACTCTTTAAAGCCATTAAACATTGTCGAAAAGAACCAATTTACCTCTTCAACAGGTAAAGTCTGTGCATATCTTCTAAACAAGTCCTTTGCATATAGGCTAGATCCGATCGAACGCATAAACCTCGTTTGATAGTGCCATAAATCTGCCGTAGTGTTACCTTTTGCATCCAAAAACACCTCCGCCAAAATGCGTCCTGCCCTTAATGCATTCTCAATGCCGCTACCCGATGTAGGCGTAGACATGTATGCACTATCACCGACCAGCACATAACCATCATATACAAAACGTGACAAGGGTCTTTTTACAACGAGCTTAGCGAAACGCTCTTCAATCAGCTCATCTGATAAAATGGGATTTTTCTCTCGAATATCCTTCAATGCTAAAGCTATATGAGCAAGCTTAAGTTTATCGGTTATTTCTGAAATAAAAACATCTAGATTTCCATCGGGCGTCGTCCTGCACCAGGAAACTCCGACATGGTTTAAATGTTTGAGATATACAGAATCCTCATCGGGATACAAAACACCTTTATTTGGTTTGAAGATTGCCCTGTACCCCGAAAGAATATCATCCGCTCCTAGCTTATCCAATGGAGAAATAACGTCATTTTTAATTAGACTTAACGGTCCGGATGCATCAATTACAAGATCTGCAAACACCTTTTTACCATTCTCTAGCTTTAAACCAACAACAACTCCCTCTTTTATAATTAACCGCTTAACACCGATACCGTAATGAATGGTAGCTTTATGACTTGCACATTCTATCATATACCTAAGAAATGCTTTTCTATCAAGTTCAACGCCATTATCTACCGTCTTTTGTCTTTGCGGTACACTTCCGCCCATATCGGGCGAGTACATATTGAATAGTTTTTTAGGGTGATAAACATCATTAGGCAAAATAATACCTGCAGAAGCTATTCCGTCATAGCTGACGGAGTCGCACCATGGATACCCTAAATCCTCGTATTTTTCCTTTTCATAGATAGTTATATCTAAATCCGGATCATAGGGCAAATTATGTACAAATGCCAAACCACCAAGCCCCAACCCAATGATTACAATCTTTTTCATATACCACCTAATAAGACTTTCTAATAAGTCTTTGGTATATTATACCATTATTCCTCCCGGCATTTCAATAGTTTTTATTATTTTAAAGATTTCCCGAATGAAAATCATCTCTCACTACAATCAAATTAAAAAAAGACTCTCCCAAAAGACATATCCTTTACCCTAATTGACAAAATGGTTTAAAATACCAGCTGCAAAAATTACTTGACAATTTTTTCTTAATACGATATCATAATGAAAAATATGAATATTATACTGCCACCGGGTAGTTGAAAGGCATTTGCATTCGCTTCGTTAGGTCTTAGAAGAAGCGTTTGCAGATGCCTTATTTTTTTGGAGGTTTTAATGAAAATACGTAAATACTTTACTTTAGGTGAAATTCTTTTATGGTCCTGCTCTGTCTTGGTTATAGTTGTATCCTTTGCTATATTTGATAGGGTTAACTACCTTACACTTGCGACATCAATTATCGGGGTAACATCATTAATCTTCAATGCAAAGGGAAATCCTATAGGGCAAATATTAATGATTGTATTTAGTATTCTTTATGGAATCATATCTTACTCCTTTGCTTATTACGGGGAAATGTTAACCTATCTAGGAATGACATTACCAATGGCGATTGTTGCCTTAATTACTTGGATAAAAAATCCTTATGAAAAAAACAAATCGGAAGTTAAGGTTAATAAGCTTTCCGCCAAAGAATGGATATTAATGCTTATACTATCCTTTCTAGTAACCTTTGGTTTTTACTTCGTTTTGAAACACTTTAATACCGCAAATATAATACCAAGTACCATATCGGTTACAACAAGCTTTATCGCAGTATACTTAACCTTTAGAAGAAGTCCGTTCTTTGCCTTAGGATATGCATTAAATGACGTCGTCTTGATTATTCTATGGGTATTGGCATCAATTGAAAACTTAAGCTATATATCAGTAGTGGTATGTTTTGTAGCTTTTCTTTTCAATGATATTTATGGATTTATAAGTTGGAAAAAAATGGAAAAAAGACAGTTAGCAAATGAGTAAAAGCTCATGTATTTATCAAGTTTTTAATATAAGTTGAAGATAAATATAATGTTTTCCCTTCCATTACAAGGATGAGATACCGAGGTTACACCTCGCCCCGCCCGGGGTTCGACTCCAGGCTTCGCCTTTCGCTCAGTATGACATTTTAGGCAAGTTCTTGGTATTTCTTACTCTAAATGACAAATTATATCTCACAAAAATGATTTTCATAAACAGATGCGGCGGGAGTCAAGCATCCGCTCACGATGTATCATATTATAATAATAACAATATCTTGCAAGAAACAAACCCCTAGCCTAACATATATTGTAATAACAAGGATGAGATACCGATACTTCGTATCGCCCCGTTGGGGTTCGACTACAGAAATTGAGACCAATTTCTTCCGCTCAGTATGACATTATATATAGGTTATTTCTTTTTTATTTGAGTTATTGAATATTTTTTAAATTATTTTCCAATATTTCACCTTTCGCTCAGTATGACATTTTAGACAAGTTCTTGGTATTTCTTGCTCTAAATGACAAATTGCATCTCACAAATATGATTTTCATAAACAGATGCGGCGAGAGTCAAGCCCCCGCCCTACGATGTATCATATTATAATAATAACAATATCTTGCAAGAAACAAACCCCTAGCCTAACATATATTGTAATAACAAGGATGAGATACCGATACTTCGTATCGCCCCGTTGGGGTTCGACTACAGAAATTGAGACCAATTTCTTCCGCTCAGTATGACATTATATATAGGTTATTTCTTTTTTATTTGAGTTATTGAATATTTTTTAAGTTATTTTCCAATATTTCACCTTTCGCTCAGTATGACATTTTAGATAAAATACATATATTTTCTTGGAGGCATACATGTTTTCGATACGGTAATAATGGTGTAGAATATGTGTGCGGCGGGAGTCAAGCCCCCGCCCTACGATGTATAATATTATAATAGGTTCTATAATAAATGATGGGGCGGAGATAAAAAACATAAAAAAGCGAATCAAATGTTCCTATGTTATAATGGCTCTATAATAAATGTTGGGACGGGGATAAAAAAGGACATATAAAAAGAGCGTATCGATTGTTCCAATGATATAATTTAATCACCAACACAAATTACAAAGGAGGAACACAATCCGTTCATGAAAAATTTATCACAAGATTTTGACTCTATAATAAACGTTTAGATGTAGGAAAAAGAAAAAAAACCAAGCATAATTAACTCGGTCTTTATAATCTGTTTGTTTGATACATTAGTATGCTTGATATTTGAGCACAAGCATATTATGTTATGTTTTGCACTTATCGAGTATTCTGTTAAGCTTTGTAGGGAGCTAAAATCTTGGGTACGTCCTTATATGTAATCTTGCCATAAACGGTACCGTTGATGGTCAATACAGGAGCTAAACCGCAGCAACCGATGCAACGTGTTGCAACTAACGAGAAACGTCTATCGGGTGTGCATTCATCAGTTTGAATGCCAAGCTCCTTCTTGCATTCTTCAATAATATCCCCGGAGCCCTTTACGTAGCAAGCGGTTCCCAAGCAAACAGCTACTTGAGTTTCACCACGAGGATTGAGGGTAAATTGGGCATAGAAAGTTGAAACGCCAAATACTTTTTCAAGAGAAACGTTCATTTCTTCTGCTATGATGCTTTGAACCTCAATGGGAAGGTATCCGTATATCTCTTGTGCAGTTTGCAAAGCCTTCATTAAAGGACCTTCAACATGCTTAAGTTCATTGAGTCTTGCTCTAAGTTCTGCTTCTTGTTCAGGTGTACCGTTGAAAGGAACGGTAGTCATTTTGATCTTTGCCATATAATCCTCCTAAGGTGAATTCATATCTTTAATTATTATATCACGTTTACCGAAAAATGCAAGTGTATATTACATTTTTCTCAAATTAGATTTCATCTACCTTTTCAATGCTTAAGATAAATTCGTTCTCTTCGATAATTTTATATATTGTATCTGCCTCATAGGCATCTACTGTATTCATTTTTATATCGCCCTTTATATCGCCTTGCTCTCTATAAGTACGAACCTCTAAAAATTTTTCAACCCTGAATAACTCCTTCAGTCTATCCAAAGAATTCTCATCTTCCATCTTAATAACAACTCGTACCATATGGACTGTTCTTGCATGCAAAAGCTTGATCGGAAGGTGCAATACAATTTGAATAATCAAAACCAGCACCGTGGAGCATAAGCCGAGAAGGTACATTCCTCCACCAAAAGCCATACCGATACCTGCAGCAGTCCAAATACCCGCCGCAGTGGTTAATCCGTATATGGTGTCCTTGCGGTAAATAATAATACCGGCACCTAAGAATCCCATACCTGAAACAATAGAGGCAGCAATTCTTGAGCCGTCAACGCTTTTAATACCCAAAGCCGCATCAACCGCATCACCAAAAGCGTATTTCGATACTATCATCATCAATGCTGCACCGACTGTTACCATAGTATGCGTTCTAACTCCGGCTTCCTTTGAACGGGTTTTTCTCTCATAACCTATTACAAAGCCCGCCAATGCCGCAGAAAGGAGACGCAAAACGTAATCTAAAAGTGCGTTTAGATCATTTAATACCCAGAAATATTTAAACATGAGAAGACTCTCTCCTTAATTTATTATCTATGTTTTTAATCTATCATTGTAAAACGATACCCAACGCCACGAACTGTCTCTATGTAATCCATAGGTATCTTTTCTCTAATATGTGTCAAGTGAACGACAACGGTACCGGCATCACCAAAGGATTGCATGCCCCATACCTTTGCGAAAATATCATCCTTACTAAATACTCGGTTTGGATTTCCTGCTAAGAAGTAAAGTAAATCGAACTCTTTTGCAGTTAAGAAAACCTCTTCTTCCTTATAGAATACTCTTCTTGACAAGGGTTGAATTTTCAAATCTCTATAAACAATCTCGGTACCCTTTTCACCGCTACCGCCTTTGATACGCTCATACCTTGCAATATGTGCCTTTACTCTAGCTACAAGCTCTGCAGGATCAAAGGGCTTTGTAATATAGTCATCGGCACCAAGTCCCAATCCACGAATTTTGTCGATTTTTTCACTCTTTGCGGAAACCATTATCATTGGTATATCCTTTGTCTTTCTTATGTTACGGCAAATATCAAAGCCGTCAAGGTCGGGAAGCATTATATCCAAAATAATAAGGTCAAAATCCTCGTTTTCCGCTCTGTTCAAGCCGGAAACTCCGTTGTTTTCAATTGATACCGAAAAGCCCTCCAATTCAAGATAATCACGTTCTATTTCGGCTATTCCTTTTTCGTCCTCTATAATAAGAATTCTTTTCATTTTCTTCTCCTTATGGGAATTTGTATTTTTATTGTCAATCCGTTATCGTTGTAGGCTGAAACCTTTCCCTTATGTGCAGAAACAACGTTCTTCACTAT
Source organism: uncultured Christensenellaceae bacterium (assembly GCA_964561145.1). Classification (GTDB taxonomy): domain Bacteria; phylum Bacillota; class Clostridia; order Christensenellales; family CAG-1252; genus RUG14300. Next base: position 28,387 of record CAZLNZ010000004.1, on the reverse strand, counting down.
CGATAAACCAAGTCCGCTACCCGATACGGGATTTGTTCTAGATTGATCTCCTCTGTAATAGCTCTCAAATATATAGTCTGCTTCAAAGCTATTGATACCCGGTCCGTCGTCCGCCAATTCAACTACCGCATATTCTCCATCGTCATATACCTTGATTTCAAGATGCGCGACAGCTTTATTCTTGTACTTCAAGCTGTTTTCACAAATGTTTTGCAACACTCTCAAGAATTGCTCCTTGTCCATATTGACTATGAGCCTCGGCGCCTTTGGTAAAGAAGCGTTGACGATAATTCCACGAGTTGAATATTGTAGATAATTCTTCTTGACATAATCGTCCACTACATCGGAGATATCCTGTTCTTGCATTGTATACATGACTTCTTTAGATTGCATCTTGGCAAATTGAGATAGTTTATCAATCAATGAATTCATCGACAATGACGTAGTATAAATCTTTTCGATATACTCCTCTTCTCTTCCGATTCTACGAGCGACTCCGTCCTTAATTCCTTTTGCATAGCCCTGAATTATGGAGAGCGGGGTCCTTAGGTCGTGAGATATACCGGAAATCATTATTCCACGTTCTCTGTCAAAAGCGTCCTTTTCCTTGTCAAGGTCATACAGCTTTTTCCTCAACATCTCAAACTCGGATAAAACCTCGGACAGCTCATCCTTTTTCTTCAACTCTACATTGACAATTTTTTCGTAGTTACCGAGGTATACTTGATGCATTGCCTGTTTAATAGCATTAAGCCGAGGGGTAAGCATCACATTTTCAGCAAGAGTTACCGCAATAACCATCAATACTGAGGCTACAATAATAGAAGCTATGTACAAGCTCAGATACGCCTTATATCGACTTAAGATACTCTTTTGAGAGTTGATTACAACAATCCAACCGCCCTCAGTCGCTTGACTGATTATAATACACCCGCCCTCGGCAGTAACTGCCTGTTCTACAGATGCCATGTGATGCTTGTCTGCAAGTCTTCTTTCAATAACATCCTCCGAATTCGTATATTTAATCGATCCGGATTGATCGAATATGAAATAGTTAAATCCATACTCTCTCAACCGATAACCGGCACCCTCAAGCTCCTCCTCACTATAATCGGTAAAAACATTCAAACTTGACATTACAGAACGAACCTCTGTTATTATCCTTGCATTCAAGGTAATAGAACCTCCCTTGGCGGCATCGTTAACATAAAAAATACCGCTCAGTGCTATTACAGCTATAACAACACCCAATAGGAGATTACAAATGATCAACTTAGTTCTTAATTTCATCCTTATTATACCAAGGAAGCCAAACTTCCATTATATTCAATAATTCTTATTGTAATATTTTACTATATAAAAAAACGCTTTTCAAGAGGAAAAGCGACTTTTTTTAAATATTTTAACAATTCTTACCTTTTTTATTTGATTTTCAAGGTTCTTAAAGCCTTTTCATCCAGCTTTACATTGATACTTCCAAGTTTCGCACCATGAGATTCAGAGTGATGATCGCTTCCACCGGTACAAATTAGGTTATACCGATTTGCTAAGGCGATCAGTTCTCCCCTTGCCTCCGCACCGTAATTAGGGTAGTAAACCTCAATTCCCTTCAACCCCACATCTACCATTGACTTTATAAAGCTATCACAATCATGCTCTTGCATAAACCTGTATGGATGTGCAAGAACTGCCGTTCCTCCACCTTGGGTTATCAATTCAACAGCCTCAACTGCTGAGATTCTCATTGTGCTCAAGTAACACGGTGCTCCTTTTCCGAGATATTTGTCAAATGCTTCGCCTTTTGTTCTTACAAAGCCTTGCTCGACAAGCATTGCGGCTATATGAGATCTTCCCTTAGAGTTGCCTTCTAGCTCATTAGTTACCTTTATCTTGACACCATGTGCTCTAAGCTTTCTGATTATCTCTTGATTTCTAGCTTTCCTTATTTGTTGAAGCTCATATATTTTCTCTACAAAGAAAGAAGATTGATAGTCAACATTATATCCCAGAATATGAACCTCACAATCATCATAGGCTGATAGTTCTATACCGGGAATAAAGTGCAATCCCTTCTTCCTAGCGTACTGCAAGCCACGCTCTACTCCCTCTATCGTATCGTGATCTGTCAATGCTATCGCACTTAAGCCTCTCTGCAAAGCAACATCCACAAGCTCCTCCGGAGTGGATTCACCGTCGCTCATTGTTGAATGTATATGTAAATCGTAACTCATATTTCTCCTTAAGCATCTATATCAGAGGCAACCTCTTCTAACAACTCTTCCCTTTTATTGTCGACCGTAACCAAACGAGCAAGCTTGACGTCTATAGATTGACTTTTCTTTTTCATTTCGGAAAGTGTGCCTGCAACCGTTCCTATCTGTTTCTCGCTCTTTTCAAGTAAATCCAAGAATTTACTAAATTGTTTTTTGAACTCTTGCAAAGCCTTCTGAATTTCCGCACTATTCTTCTCCATAGCTAATGCTTGGAATCCTACCTGAAGGCTATTCAACAATGCTGCAAAAGTTGACGGACCTGAAACAACGACCTTATATTTACGCCTTATATCCTCAACCAGATCAACATTTCTGGCGACCTCTGCATATAAGCCCTCGACAGGAAGATACATGATTGCGAAATCTGTGGTCTTTGGGGGTACGACATACTCAGATATTGCCTTTGCCTCTTCCTTTATTGTCCTTTCAAAATTTCTTTGAGCCTGTTGCAAGCCCTCGGCATCTCCCTCTTCCGAGCTTTCAACTATTGCATTAAAGGTGTCATAAGGAAACTTACAGTCCACAGGCAATAACGTTTTGTCTCCGTCCTTTGTTGGAATTGTAATACAAAATTCAACGTTTTTGCCTTTCTTTATCTCAACGTTCTCTTCGTATTGTCCTTTAACCAAAAGGTCCTCAAGCAATGCTTTTAGAGATATTTCACCCCATGTACCTCTGGTTTTAACACCGCTTAAAACTTTTCTTAGGTCTGTAACCCCCTTCGATAAGTTTTGCATCTCATTCAAACCGATACTTACCTTTTCAAGTCTTTCCGTTATCACCGAGAAGGATTGTGTTAACCTCTCTTCCAAGCTCTTATGGAGCTTTTCATCTACGGTATCACGCATTTTATCCAGTTGAATACCAGTATCTCTTCTTATCCCTTCCAAACTTTCATTAATGGTCTTATTTAGTTCATCGATTGAACGTGAGGTGTTTTCGATAAAATCGGATTGAAACTTAGTAGTTCTGTCAAAAAGTTTATCAATGGTTTCTTTATTATCATCAATGCTCTTTTGTGCAACCGATAGCGTTCTATCGATGCTATCGTTCAGCGTCTTGGTTTGACTATTGAAATGATTAGATATCATAGATGATACCATACTGAATTGATTTGCTGTTTCCCTTGTCTGTGCTTCGTTGTATTCCTTGATTGCAGCTCTTGTTTCCTGCATGTCACGCCTATTAACATCTGTTATCTCTTCCTTTACAGTCTCAATATCTATGTTATTATCCTTCTTACGTAAAAGCAATAATATGGTCGTCATAGTGACGGCTGAAAACAAAAAAGTTATAATTCCGATAATAAGTATAATGGTTTCCATATGATTCTCCTTGCTTATAAATTATACCCCATTTTTCGATGATAAACAAGAGATATATTCATAAATAAAGTATGAGAATTTCCTTTTCCTCTTCTTCCTTCAACCTTCTATTCTTTCTGGCACTCTCTTCAAGCAAACGATTTAAAACCTTATGTCGGTTTTCGGGTTTTATCTTCATTTTCTTGAGAAATAATCCGCAGTAGTGGAATTCCTTCATATTGAAAGTTACTCCGTTGTTCCGCATTTCGCTATATGTTTTACTATAGTCCGACTTTTTTCCAAGTGCCCGACAGAGCACATCAGCCCTCTCTACATAGGCATATCTACTCTGTATAAAGATTCTTTTTTCCTCGTCCGTTCCCTCGAAAGATGCAAAATCCACTAAGACTTTTGTGTCCTTTATAAAAGCATTAGAACATTTTAGACATCTCTGCCCAAGGATACTAGAAATGCACCCCTCTCCGAACATCTTACGAGCATAATAGCAAATATATGCCACTCTATCCACCCCGTCAACCTCGAGTAATCCAGGCAACTCCTCCTCCGATATGTTTCTCAAGGTTAGCGACAATTCTTCCGATATGTATTTATCCAAACCCACATCGAGTAGTAACTTAATGCCCTCGATCGGAGCCCTCGTTACGCCGTTTTTTGAATCTGACAACAATATCTTTTTCAGCTCAACTTGTTTTCTCTCGGCTGAAATATCCTTTAGTAAATAGGAAAGCTCCTTTGCATATTCCAGTGTTTTTTTCTCAACCGTAAACCCTAGCTCGCAGGCAAAGCGAACCAACCGCAAAAGTCTCAAGCCGTCCTCATCAAATGTTTTTCTTCCGTTTGCTGTAACAAGAACTCTTTCTTTTATATCTTCCAAACCACCAAGGGGATCTATTACCTCCTCCGTTAAAACATCTATATAGAGAGCATTAACTCTAAAATCACGGCGGAGTGAGTCTTCATCTACACTTCTTACGAATTCAACCTCGGTTGGTGTATGTACACCCCCTATGGGATAACTATCACGCCTAAAGGTTGTATATTCATACTGTTCCCCTTTATAGCATATCAAAACAGTTCCGATTCGGGGATTAACGGGAATTATCTTTGCATATTCTTTCGCTCTGTCGGTCAACTCATCTACCGTAAGCGGACCGCATATGTCATAATCGGTTAAAGACTTCCCAAACAAAAGAGCATTGCGAGGATAGCCACCCACAACATAAAAAGGAATACCTGTAAGCTCTGCCAGCTCTTTGATTTTTTTGGGAACCGTTATCTTCATTATTCGTTAGCGTACGCAGAAGGATCCAGAACACAGACCTCCGGGATTTGACGATATCTTTCGGCATAATCTAAACCATATCCTACAATAAATACATTAGGTACAATAAATCCCGCATAATCCGCATTAAGCTCGGTTTTTCTACCTGACGGCTTGTCTAATATCGAACATATTCTTATAGATTTAGGATTTCTGGTACTAAGCATCCTTTTTACATAATTCAAGGTTAGCCCAGAATCAACTATATCCTCTACAATAATCACGTGCTTTCCCGCTATAGGTGTATTTAAGTCTTTTGTGAGCTTAACCTCTCCGCTTGATTTGGTTGATGCACCATAACTGGAAGTTGCAATAAAATCAATTTGAATATCTAAATCAATCTCTCTTATTAAATCGCTAAAGAATACAGAAGCACCTCTTAGTGTACATACCATCAATACAGATTCTCCTTCGTAATCCTTAGTTATTTGTGCACCTAATTCTTTAACTCTTTGAGCAATCTGCTCTTTTGTAAAAAGTATTTCCTTAATGTCCTTATAAAGCTTCATAATTACCTCCGAAACCTTGTTTGTCCTAATTCTCTAGTATGGAAATTATTTATTTCTTTTAAGCGTATAAACCACGCTAGTACATTCATCGCATTTTACATCTTCAGATATTTCATAGGGAGTAACTAATACTCTATTCTCTACAGCAATCACCGGAATTCTTCGTCTAATCCTTAAAGGTATCTTTTTGTTTGTGTAAAAATCTCCTAATTTCAACGTAAAACCACCGAATTTCCTAAATACATCTCCGGAGCGCCCCGCTCTAATCACTGCATTATCGGGTATTTTACTTAGATCGAATCTTATGCTTTCATTGACCCTTTCACATATTTCCCAAGCATCACCGCCAAAAGCAAAACATCCTCGAATTATCGGAAATTCTCTTTTATCATCGGGTAAAGATCTTTCCAGCACAATAAAGCCTTCTTCTCTCCACGCCTTAACTCCATGGGGCAGATCTATACAGGTGCCGTTGCCTTTCTCAAGCAAAGAAATAATATCCACATAGCTTACTGCGGAAAAATCTACCGCATTATCAAAATACTCCATTCCCTTACGTAAACTACGCTTTAATAGTGCTATATGTAAACCTTGTAACCGTTCTATAGGATACTTAACCGCACTACCCTCTATTATAGGCTCGACTATAAATTTATCTAAAAAATCTGCAATTTCGCAAACATTATCTGATAGGTTCCTTAACGAATTTCGGTAACCCTTCCATCTATCCTCAACCAAAGGTAATATTTCGTTTCGTAAAATATTACGTGATGCGTCATTTTCCGCATTGGTTTCATCCTCTCTATACTCAATTGAGTTATCGGCAATGTATTCATCGATTTCCTTGCGTGTAACATTCAAAAATGGACGTATATAAACACCTCTATCCCTAATTCCCTTTAGTCCCTCTATGCCTGTACCCCTGAAAATTCGCATCAAAAGAGTTTCACATTGATCGTCCAAATGATGTGCTAAAGCTATGCAATCAACAATACCCTTTTGTAAAAGCGAAGAAAAGTACTTGTACCTCAGTTCTCTTGCACCCTGTTCTAATGTGATTTTATTTTCCTTAGAATAGTTTGGTGCCGATACGGATTTGGCATACAGCGGAATATTATTATTTTCACAGAATTCTCTCACGAATTGAGAGTCCTTTACAGAGTTTTCGCCTCTTATTCCATGCTCAACATTAATAACCACCAGCTTATATTGCCCGTGAAAATGCATCATCGCATGAAGCAAAGCCATAGAGTCACGACCGCCAGAAACCGCAACTCCGACTACACCCTTTAGGTTTGACAAATAGTTTCCTATTCTTTGAGGCAAGCTTACTTTATCCATAACTAATTATTGATTATCGAAAATCTTTTGTCAAGTAATTATTAGTCTTTACTAATCGATAAAGGAAAAAACTATTCCAACATCTTCAATTATTTTGAATCAACCTTTTAATACTAAAGGTATCAACGATGGACTAAAAAACTATTTTCCTATAGGCTCTAAATAGTTAACTGTCTTACCCATCTTGGTGGCATACTCTATTTCGGATTTAGTACTTGTGCCGATATAGCCACCCTTATTAATAACGAAAATTTCATCTGCCATATCAATCTTTCTCTTATGCATATCGTCAAGCATCTCCTTTACGCCATCGGATAACACCTCATTATCACCGGAATGACCAAACAAACCGACAGAAATAACTATATTACCCTCTAAGGACAATCTCTTCTGTTCTCTCAAGAAATCCACTTTAAATCTTGTGCTCCCGCACAGAGTAATAACCTTGTATTTACCAACCATAATGTACCTCCGTTATTAGGATAAAAAAAGAAAAGATAAAAGTCAAGAAAACCAAATAAAATGTCTTTATAAAGCGGCAATCGATTATTTGCTTTGTAAAAAAAATAAAGCTTTGATGTAATATAAAAAAGAGGGTTGTTGAAAAAAATAGCATTAATAAAAAGGCACCTGTAAAATCCAAAAGACAATAATCTGTATCAATATTACAATTATCTTTTTAAAACCCCTCCTTAAAAATTACCGCCACCCTTTTCTGTTCTTTCAAAATGGTAGCGGTAATATTCTTTGTTGGTAAATAATTGCCTATTCAATCTCTTTTCTATAAGGCATAGAGGGAATCGCACCGCGACGGGTAATCTGAATTGCGGCAACACGAGTGCTAAGACGCATAGCCGAAAGAATATCCTTCCCCTCGGAAATAAATGCCGACAGCGAGCCCGTAAAGGAATCACCTGCCCCCACGGTATCTACAGCTTTTACTTTAACAGAGGGTATAATCTCAGTTCTCTCTCGATTAACAAGAAGGCTACCCCTTTCTCCAAGGGTTACTATTACATTATCCGAGCCCTTTTCAAGAAGTGCCTTTGCACCCTCGATATAATCCTCGATGGTTACTGCTTTCTTGTCTACTATTGCCCCGAGTTCCGTTTCATTCGGGGAAATAACGTAAGTTGAAGCAATAACATCATCGGAAAGGAGTCCGGCAGGGGCAGGATTCAATATAAACCTCTTACCATGTCTTCTGCACATGCAAGCAAGTTCTTCCACAATCTCAGGTAACATCTCACATTGAGTCACAACGACATCGGCTTCCTTCACAAGATGCTCGACTTTTCTTAAATCCTCTACAGTGTAATCAAGATTAGCACCGGGTGTCATGCAAATACGATTTTGTCCGCTCTTATCGATAACAATAAGACTACAACCTGTCGGTAATAACTCACTTCTTTTGATATACCTTGTATCGAGCCCTTCCTTGTTCATCATTTCAATGAAATCGTTACCGAAGGAGTCGTTACCGATACATCCAACCATGACGACATCTGCACCCATACGTTTAGCTGCAACGGCTTGATTGATACCCTTTCCGCCAAGATATATGTTAAATGAATTTCCTCTAACCGATTCGCCCGCTTCAGGTGCCCTGTCTGTATTCGCAACAAGATCAGTCACAAAACTTCCAACTACAAGTATACTCATCTTATTCTCCTAAATAATCTTATTACATTCGTCAATTGTATTGCAGATAACAACGAACTCAATACTATTTGTTAAGCATTTTTCCTAAGGTTCCACCCGGATGGAATTTACCAAAATCCTCTCTGGTAAAGCCTCTTATTGTGGACAAGGTCAAACCTATGGCATCCCCTAAAACCAATTGTACCGTTGTGCTGCTACTTGGTGCTACACCAAGTCTATCCGCCTCTTTGTCAAAAGGATATGTGATAGACAAATCACAGCTCCTTGAAAGTTGTGTATCACCTTCTCTACAAAACGCTATCGTCTTACAACCGATTCCCTTAAGTACATCAACAGCAGATGTGGTTTCGGAAGTAGTCCCGCTATGAGAAAGAAGAATAACTATATCTTTATCCTCTATCATTCCAAAGTCTCCATGACGGGCTTCGGCTGCATGAACGAATATCGCAGGGGTTCCGGTACTGGCAAAGGTCGCCGCAAGCTTTTCTCCGACATGTCCGCTCTTACCTATTCCGAAGAATATTACCTTGCCCTTGCATGCAAGAAGTGCATCGATCACTTCATCGTATTGATTGTTTGTTGCTTCGATAAGTGCGTTAACAGATTCAGTTTCTGCCACCATTATTTCCTTGAGTAAATCCTTATACATTTTTACCTCTTATTAAAAAATACGTTTTTCACTATACGCATCAAATAAATGCATATATCTGAGATCCAATTTGAGAGAAATATCGTCACCTGCCTCTATCGACAAGTCAGAGTTAAGCTTTGCGGTAACATCGGAATCACCCACGTTAAAATGAACGTAGTACTCATGCCCCAGTAACTCTGCAACTGTTACTTGTACATTAAATACATCTGAAAGATTATCTCCGTCGTTATCGGGATATATTTCTTCCGGACGAATTCCTACAAGAAAAACATTCTTTTTTCCGTCTGCCACAGCTCTATAATGTTCAAGAGAAGTATTAAGTTCCTCCAGCTCTTTCCGATACAATACCAAATAGTCATCCTCTAAAAGAAGTTTTGCGTAATTCTTGGGAACAACCTCTTTATATTTGACTGAACGTATATCTTCCTCCTCCGACTCTATAAACTTTGCATATTCTTCGCTAGCTGCTTTTAACTGCGTATCGAGAAGTAAAATTTCCTCTTCTTGAACGGCTTTTTTCCTTGCTTTCTTTAGTCTTTCAGAAAGCCCTGCAAGCTTGGACGACATCTTACTTCGACTTCTCTCGAACGAAAGCACTCTCTTAACATAGTCGGGATGAGTCAATTCGTATTGTCTAGCCTCTATTTCCTGTTCAAGAGAAGCCATCTTTTCTTCCGTTTCCTTGATTGAACCTCTATAAAACTCGTCGAAAAGATGCATCCTTTCATCTGAAAGCTTAATTCTCAAGCCGTTTTCAAAAATTATATGTCCTTCTTCAGTTTTGCAAGAAAGAACATTCATTGCCGGCGAACCTATAAATTTTGCTACAAACACATTGGATGGATTGTTATAAATGTCCTTAGGTGTGCCTATTTGCTGAACAAATCCGCCTTTCATTACTACAATTCTCGTCGCCATAGTCATAGCTTCTGTCTGGTCGTGAGTAACGTATACGGTAGTAGCCCCGACTCTGTTGTGAAGCTTGACAATCTCGCTACGCATTTGAACTCTAAGCTTAGCATCCAGATTGCTTAGCGGCTCATCCATAAGAAAAACCTTGGCATTTCTGACAATTGCACGCCCCAGAGCAACTCTCTGTCTTTGTCCACCGGAAAGATTGGCAGGCTTAACATCCAAATACTCCTCTATCTCCAAAATCTTAGCGGCATTACGAACTCTGACGTCGATTTCATTTTTATCATATTTTCTAGCTTGTAAGGAAAAAGCCATATTATCGTACACCGTCATATTGGGATAGAGGGCGTAGTTTTGAAATACCATTGCGACATCACGTTCTTTAGGCATAAGATCATTAGCGTATTTGCCGTCTATGAAAAGATCTCCGTATGTGATATCCTCAAGGCCCGCAAGCATTCTTAATGTCGTAGACTTTCCACAGCCCGAAGGACCTACAAATACTATAAACTCTTTTTCTTTAATATCTAAATTGAAATCAAATACCGCTTGCTTATGATTAGGATATATTTTATTGATATCACGGAAGGAAATACATATACCCTCGGGAGCAGTCTTAACCAGCCTTCTGTTTAGAAGCTGTTTTTCAATCATATCAAAATGAAGTTTTTCTCTCTTCTTTTCTTCGATTTTTTTAATTCTGTTTTCTTCAGTCATGAATAATATCTCCGCTGATATGTCTCCTGCAAAGTAACTCTGCAGGAGACAAATAAACAATTATGCTACGTAAACAACCTTGGTTGAATTGTCTGCAGCCCAATGAATAGAAGATGACGGATCGTTGATATTAACTGCCCAACCGCTGGAAATAAAGGTTTGATTGGTGTCGGTATAGAAGGGACAGCTCCAAACAGGATTTGCTTGTCCATACCATTCTCCGACAGCAAAGCCTATAGTATCGCCTTTTTCAATTCCGAGAAGGCTATATGCAACCTCAACGTGTACTTTACAACCGCAATCATCGTTGCTTACGCTATAGGTGATTCCGGGCCAATCAAGGAAATTCCTAATACCGTCTCTCCAACCTGCCCAATCTACACCGCCTTGAGATGCCTTCTCTACAATAGTAAGTTCTCTAATCCCCGCTGCGGTCTTTTCCTTTGCATTAAGATCGGTTATGAAATAGATTTGAAGTTCGTTTTCGGTAAGCGTCGCATTTCCGTCAAGATCGGTTGTACCATACCAATTATGCAAACTGACAAGGTCAATGACGAGTTTATCTTCGTTACGGTCTATCGTGACATCCCAAGCATATTGTCCGAAGGTTCCAAGGTTACGTGCCTCGGCATTCATTTTGATATCACCAGTAGAAAGACCGACAACTGCTTCTACAGTCTTTTCCACATATCCAGACTTATTAAGAATAAGGGTATAATCGGATATGTTTTTCGCATTGATATTAAGAGCACTAAGGTCATAAGCACCCGATTCATCGGTTAAAACAAAGCCTTCGTATCCTTGTACCGAAACAGCGACTCCCTCTAGGGCACCTGATAGAGAAACCACCCTACCTGTATCACTCAAAATCACAGTCTTTTCTTGAAGCACAACATCAACAACTGCAACACCATTGATGAATTCTGTTCTTAAAACCTTCTTTATTGAAGGGTTATAGCCCTCGGCAGAAACAATAAAGCTCGGCTCTTTATTGAAATAATTACCGTTAAGTATAAAACGTGCATTTCCTTCTTTTACAACCTTAAATACTTCATATGGATACGTCATGTCTACAGTTGCGGAGGAGACGACATTACCTTGTTCATCCTTTACATTGACAATAACACTGTAATCGATATAAGGAACATAAGTGTTATCGGAAGCCTCATAAACCACATTTTCAGGAGCTAGACGTACGTAATCCTTAGGACAATCGGGGTGTACCCAATTGGCACCGTCATATCCGGGGAATTCTTCACTATCCCATCCTGCAGCACCTTGACTGGCATTTCCGCGGTCAAAGAAGGATATTCCTACAACAGAATTCTTGTCTATAGTAAATTCTTGCCCTGCTTTAGCAAAGGTGTCATATGAGATAAAACCTACGATATGAGAACCTTTATCGGAATTATTAAGGATGTACTTAACCTCCTCTCCCCAAGAAATCTCAGCGTTTTCGGCAACGGACTGAGATGTTTTAAGATTCCAAACAAGTGCTATGGGATTTCCTTGAACATCGCAATCGCCGCAAAGTGCAAATTCAATCACGCTGCTTCCCAGTGCAACATCTCCGCTTTCATTGACGTCAATGTAGATGCAAATTTTATCACCTGCCACAAACTGCTGTTCACTGTCAAAATAGAACCAAATACCCTTTGAATCACGTACAACGGACATATCATAGCATTTGTTGCTTGGTGAAAGGATTCCTAGTTTAATAGGTTCATCGACAAGCTCTATATCCATAGATGCATTTTCTTCTTTCACATCAACCTCGGTGGACTGACTACCGGACTTAGACACGACAAGCTTGTAAGGCAAAACCAAACCGGAAATGTTGCCTATTTCAAAATTACCTTTACTGTCGGTCACTACGGATATCGAGGTATCCTTAACCTCAACAATGGCACCCTCTATGGGTCCTCTAAAGTAATGCGATACCACTCCGGAAACCGAGAAGGAATTTTCTAAAAGTTCGGTATTAACAGTGAATATTTTTCCGTCTATCTCATTTATTGATAAAGTCTTACTAACATAGAATTGCTTAGAAAAAGTAACATCAAAAGCCTCTATCGGACGGGATACGGTAATAGAATATTCACCTTGTTCATCAGTTATAGCCGTCGTATCGTCGAAAGAAATCGATACAAGTACTCCCGAAAGAGGCTTGTCATCTTCTTTTACAACACCTTGTATGGTGATATTTTCACTATAAATCGTAACTGCAACCGATGCCTTATCGTTTTCAAAATCGTCCTGAGAAACCTTGGCAGTCGCATCTAGATAACCCTCTTTCTTAATAACTAGGGTATATGCCTCTGCAGAAGAATCGGAGGAAGACAGAATTATAGAGCACTTACCGTTAGCATCCGTGATCGCTGAATAGTCGGTCGAACGTACCGATACAACGGCATTCTCTACCCCCTCTCCATCAGAGACCGTTACCTCAATGGTACGTTGTGCTATAGGATCCGCCGGCGTCTCGGAAGGATTCTTCGAAACACAGGCAGCAAGACCGATCATCGCAATTATAACGAACACGATTAAAAAAATAGACGCGATTTTTTTCATTATTAGACCTCCTAATTTTTATTATTTCACATTTGTTATTCTGTCGAGGTAAACATAAGCGACAGTGCTTATTTCGGGAGACAACAATCTATAGTGCAGCAATCCCTCCTCCCAGCCAATAGCTTGAATCTCCACTCTTAAATCCTTAGAGAAATAGACAGGATCCGAGATATGCCAACGATACATAGAAAACTTCTGTTCTGTAATATAAATTTTATCTTCAGGAATAATGTCTACAAGCCCTTGATACGGTGTCGAGAAATATCTGTATTTGCCAACAGGCTGCTCAAAATTCCAAGCACCGCCAAAATAATCCTCGGTACCGGTACCGCAAATCGTCGGAAAATCCCTGTCGCCGTCTATGAAAAACTTAACTTCTCCTTCACCCCACCAGGTCGTGTAATCTGTTTTAAAAGTCATAAAGGTTCCCGCATAAACACCCTTTCCCTCAATTTTGCCAAGTATTAAATGATTCTTTCCTTTTTCCAAAGGAAGAGATTCGTTATAAAAAGCGTGAAAATAGCACGTTTTACGGGGGATGCGTTTCAGTTGATAATCGAACTGATAATAAATAACCAAATCGTTATCATTATTATTACAAAGAACCACCTTTAGTCCCTTTCTAAAGGGTATAGGCCAATACAAATTCATGCCACCTGCAGGATTAACCGTAATCATAAGTGAATTTACCAAGGACTTTTTATCAAAGCCAACCGCAAATAACTTCCCTAAAGGCATACTGACAGAGGGTATATTAGACCCGTCATAGAAAAATTCTATATTTGCCGAATATCCTTCCGGAGCACAAGTCATCCAAATATGATTGACCTCGCCGCTACCCTTGATATCACATAATACGAATTGTGATTTAGCAGGAATGTTGACACAAGGGGAAATTTTGAAAGTTCTTCCGAGATCGCCTGCAGGTATCTTACCCATGCCTTCTGTTGCCATTCCGCCTTTTCCCTTTGCTCCGTCAAAGTTTTCTGCCGTAATGGCTCTTGATTGAATGTGTTTGTAATTAAAGTCAAATTTCATAATGTTTGTCTATCCGGTTTTTATTCTAAAGTAATTATTATCGAGGTAATACCGAGTTCCTCTAAATCGGGGAGTTTAATGACAGAACCACTAAACTTAACCTTATCGCCTGTAAACATATCCACTGCCGAAGCAATCTTCTTGTCACCAAGTCCGAGTCTGTTTAAATCAAGGGTTATGCTTGCTCCGCTTAAAGCTTCCGAGTTATAGTTATATATTGTTAATGCTATTTTTTTATTGTCTGAAGATATTGTTTGTCCGAAAATCAAATACTCGTCACTGGCTACTGCACCAAGCATATCAACGTATCTTCCTGTAAGATATGTCGAATCCTGTGCGTAAACGCTTGTTAATGTTCCGACAGAGGGTTTATAAGGATCGGCAAGGAAAGGGTCTGACATAACGAAGGCTCTTGCGAACTCATCGGAATCGCCGCTGGTCGTACCGGCACCTTCTATTCCTAAGAATGTAGCAGGCATGGTATAACGAGTCAATTCTGGAGACATATTTTTACCGTCGGTATCTCTTGCACCAAGCTTTCTGCTCCACATATATCCGCACACGTCAACATATTCTATATATGCGTCACATACTCCTTCGGCTGCAAACATATAGTCGCCCGATACAGAAGCCATAACCAATTCTATCTCCGCAAACATTTCAGCATAACCCTCACCATAAGCGGTAGCAGGCGAAGTATGACCGTGAGAAGCATCGAAGCACAGATTGGCAGGCATTTCCATTAGTTGATCAAACCATATTCCGTCAATACCGTTTTCACGAAGTCTCTTAACGGCATCTACAATGGCATCACGGAAAAGCTCGCTTGCGGGACACATAGCATAATAATACGTGCCTGTACCGTAAGATTCTCTGATCATATAATTTACATATTCGTTTTTTTCCGTAGATGAAGTAAAGCCTTTCGTTTTAATCGCAGCCTTTTCCATATTGGTAATACCGGTTGAAGCATCATATACAGTATTACTCCACTTCGAATCCTTATCGGCAATATGTGCATTGATATAAGCAAGGAAGGTATTTCCGTTAGCATGTCCCTGTTGCATTGCCAATCTAAAATTATTCTCACCGAATCCCGCTCCGGATTGGAACTCGTAATCGGGATACATGGAATCGAAACCTCCGTTATGCCAACCTATAAGCGTTGTAGTAGTGACACCGTACTGGTTGGTCTTTTCCGCCCAACTGGCATAGGTATCTTGGAATCCATCTGCTTGCGTATAACCTGCAAACTGCTTGTTTCCGTATTGTGTACCAATCAATACGGAAAAACCCGTCCACTCCTCTGTCAGGGAATTGGTCGCTCTAGTCATCTTCTCGTCAATTAAGAATTGTCTGTATTCATTGCTACCGTCATACCAGTCGCCATGTGCAGATACACCGATTACTGTAGAAACGGTTCTTGTACTACCACTTTCGACAAAAGGATATCTGCTACAGGAAAGAGATATCTTATCGGCAACCTGTACGCCTTGGAAATCATACTGTCCCTTGTTGATAAAAGCACCAAAATTAAATTCTTTATATTCTCTTGTCGAATCCGGAACGTAGTAATAAAGCGACTCGCGATTATTATATAGCTGAACAAGTTGCATTGACATCGGGGAAGGATACTCGGCAACCATCCTTGCATTATCGTCCTTTGCCGTCTTTACGGATTTAACGGCATTTTCATATATTTTGCCCTCCTTGTAAGGCCAGAAAAGATTATAGTCACCGTTGTCATTTTTGATACCGGACACTTGAGCACCCGTGAAGGTCGTAATAACAGAATTATCGACACCGTTATTGATTTCATAATCAAAAGTTGCACTGTTATCACCTTTTCTTAAAGTAATGGTAAAACGCACGTCTATTCCATCCACGGTAGCACCATTGTTTGTAAAGATCACATCGTAGTCGAATACGAGGGATATACCATCGTTAACCTCTGTCTTAGAAAACACGGCTTTTTGCTTTCTCGACGAAACTAGGACCGTACCACTGCCGGTAGGGTTACTCTCAAAAGCATCGGACGTAGTCATATCTATCGCCAAAGCCCAATTACCACCCTCACTCTCAGAAATAAAGTCATTGCCTGAATACGGGTTCTTTATAGAAACAAGTGACCCGTTTTCCTTAATGAAAGTCAGGGAAATGTTATCGTTGGCTATAACAACGTTATCCGAATTTTCAGTAAAGACCACATCTCCCTCCTTTCCGCCATTATCGGGTGTCTTCGTATCGCACCCTGCTATAGACAAACATAGCAAAGGCACAATACAAAGGAATGAGAACAACTTCGTAACTGTTTTTTTAATGGAACACTTTTTCATTCTAACTCCTTCGCCCTAAACGGGCATTTTTGTAGGTTTTTATTCCTTTATCGAACCTACAACAGCACCCTTTGTAAAATACTTTTGTAGGAAAGGATATACAATCATTATAGGAAATGTAATCACTACGACAAACGCCATCTGTAATGTTTGGGCAGTTGTTGTCACAGCACCTCCCGTTGCACTTGCATTGGATAGATTTCCAAGGGCTTCTTGAAGCATTTCTTGAAGTATTGTAGCGGCTGGTTTCATCCAATCGGTCGAAATATAATAGCTACCTGCGAACCAATCATTCCAATGAAATACTGCCGTAAAAAGTGCAACCGTTGCAAGAACAGGCTTGTTGAGAGGCATATAAACCTTCCAGAATATTTTCCATTCACTAACTCCGTCCATCAATGCAGCCTCTCTTAATGCCCGAGGAGTAGCTTCAAATGAAGTCCTAATGAGAAGCATATTATAGAAGGAATATATTGCAGGAAGAATGTAAACCAACGGATTGTCGAGAAGATTGAGCTTATTCAGCAAACTTATCGTCGGAATCATTCCTCCTGAAAATATCGTCGTGAAAAAGAAAAACTTATTAAAAGCCCTTCTGCCGGGAAGCTCCTTTATTGCAAGAGCATATGCCATCATGGCTATTAACACAACCGATACTATAGTCCCGATAACCGTCCTTACCACAGAGATTCCAAATGCTGTTACAAGCTGCTCGTTAGCAAACACCATTTTATAATTATCAAGCGTAAAAACCCTCGGGAAAAGCCAAATACCACCCTTAAGGGCATCTGCCCCGTCATTAAAACTCAATACTATGATGTAATACATCGGGTATATCATAGTTATGGCAAGACCCAATAAAAGGATCGCATTAATTGCAGAAAACACCTTTTCACCGACAGACCTTTTCTTCTTAGGAGCTTTTGGCTTAAACAATCTTTTAGGTTTAATTCTATTGTCTACCATAGAGATGTGCCTCCTACCTTTTTAACGACGGAATTTCCGACAACAATGAAGGCTAGACCTATTACGCCCTGGAATAATCCTGCAACCGCCGCAAGGGCATATTTCCCCTGCTCAAGTCCGTATTTAACGACCAAAACATCTAGAACATTGGAATAATCATAATTGGACGGAGTTTGAAGGAAATATATCTGCTCAAAACCCGCCGACATAATCGAGCCCAAAGCCATAACGAACAACAAGACGATCGTGGGCTTAAGATGCGGAACAATAACCTTTCTTATTACTCGCATTCTGCTACATCCGTCTATTTCCGCCGCCTCAAACAAAGTCGGATCTATGTTTGATATGGCTGCAAGATAAACTATTGAGTTCCAACCAACTGTTTTCCATAGATAAGTAATAATTACTAACGGATAAAAGTATTGCTTATCAACCATATAATAGTGCACCTCGCTACTGCCCGATAACAATTGCAGAATATGATATAGCGGACCACCGCTCCCATACGGAGTCAACAGTTGCTCAAGCATAGATGTAACAATAACCCAAGAGATAAAAAACGGAAAATAGGAAACGGTCTGAACAAACTTCTTGAACTTAGTATTTCTAACCTCGTTAAGCATTATTGCAAGAATAATAGGTACAGGGAAAAGTGCCAATCTTATCAATGCAATATACACCGTATTCTTGACCATCGTGCCAAGCTCCGGCATATTAAAGAAAAGTTCAAAGTTCTTAAGAACCGGTTCCTCCCAAGGCGATCCCAGAACACCTTTTGCAAAGGAATAATCTTTAAAGACGATCATCAAGCCGCCCATCGGGATATAACAAAAGACAAAAAACCATAATACGGCAGGGATAAGAAATAAATATAATGACTTATACTTCATTACCCTTCGAAAAAATTCTTTTAATCGCAGTCCGATTCCTGCTTTTTTTATTCTTTCAGAATCAATCATATTTAGAAAAGAATATCGCTAAAGGAGCTAAGCTTTTTATACAACCAATCGAGATAATCCTCCAAATAGCCTTTAGACTTAATTGCAGATCGATAATCGTTAAGCTTTTTGAGCGCCTCCTCCTGCGTCGAAGCACAGTATGCACTCTGAATAGTCATACTATAATCTATTGTCTCAAGAATGCCGTGTAAATAATCTATTTTCTCATAGTCGTCATCCCATGAACTTGCTCTCCGGCCGGACTTTTCGACAATAGGATACATTTCCTTAACAGCTTTATATGTTAAATCTTCTGTTTCCGAACGAGCCTCCTCGAATGTATTAAACGGAACCCTTGAACAACCAAATGTAAAATATGTGTCAATGCCTTGATTATATGCGTAGTCAGAATCTTTCTCCTCATTGCGGAAAAACTCATCAGTCATTTTATACTTACCATCATCGGTAACAGTATAATCGATATCTTCTTCTCCGAGATAAGCTAAAAGCATTCCTTCCTCACTATTAATAAAGTTAAGGTATTTCATCAATGCTTCAAGCTTTTCCTCCTTGCAATCCTTAGAAACCATCAAGACGGCAAATCCATAGTAACCACCCTCTTCGTAAACTGTATTGGGCATGTATGCCTCTCCGTTAGCGTCAAGAATAGGTCCCAGAGGAATGTACTCCATCTCAGGATGATCGGCATAAAGAGTATCTTCAAGATTGTTCTTGAGATAAGGATATTGAGTTGCGGTAAGCCCTACACCTCCTGTGACATGCTTCGACAATGCCGTTGTTTCATTTTGAGAAAATGCCGTTTTGTCAAACAAACCTTCTGAAATCATCTTCTGCATAAAAATAACCTCATCGGTAACATTATCTTGCATTGCAGACCACTCTAAATGATCACCCTTATTTACAATCTCGGTAATATTATGAGTTTTATAGGAATTCATGTAGCATTCAGCACCATATCCGTTCGCCCAACACGATGCGGGAATGATAGAATTTCCGTTAATATCGGTAAAATTCCCCGCCTTTATTTTTTGTGCAAGCCCATATACGTCCTCTGACGAGGTTATAGAGGATGGATCAACATCCAGTGCCTCCAGAATATCTTTTCTGCAATATACCGTATATCCCCAGTTTTGGTATTCGTCAACATTCTTTGGAGTATGCATAGGAATAATATACCTTTTGCCATCGAATTCTTCGGCGGAAAGTTCATTCTCTATAAAACTGTTTGCGACACCTGTCGAATATGCTCCTTCTAAATTTGGAGCATATTTGGAAATCAGATCGTCAAGAGGAATGATAAGTCCGTCTCTGGCGGCTTTTCTTATAGTATCACTACACGCATCACCACCGCCCCAGTAAGGTGCCATTATAACGTCAGGCATATTACGTCCGGTGGAAAAGATTCTAACAAGCTGCTCGTTTTCTGTACCATTCACCCATTTAACGTCAAGCTTCACACCTGTTTTTTCAAGCATTTTCGATGCGATTCTGTTATTGTCAGAGGATGGCTTCATATATGATAAACCATTCCACACAACCGAAAGCTTAATCGTCGTCACCCCTTCAGGGTCATTAGGCGTACATGCACCCATTGTAATACATGCCAAAGTGATTAAAACTACACAGGTTAAAATCGATATTAATTTTTTCATGGCAAAGCCTCCTGATATTGACATCAAGATTAGTTTAATATCACTAAAATGAAAAAGGAATATTAAAAGTTGTGTAATATTTAGGAAAAATTGCTATTCGATAGACTTGCGATATTGCAATGGCGATACGCCGACATTTTTCTTGAACCAAGCGGAAAAGGTTTGTTGCGAATCAAAATCCATTTTTGAAGCGATGTCAAAAACCGTAAGAGAATTATCATATAAAAGAAGTTCTTTAGCCCTCTCGACACGTAAACGTGTAATATATCGATGAGGTGTTTCGTTAAAATGTTCTGTAAATACTCTTATAAAATGATATTTGCTAAGGAATGTAAAGCGTGATAGTTCATCAACGCTGACATTTCGGTCAATGTTATCTAAAATATAGTTTCTGATATTACCAAATGCCATAATGTGTTCAACACTTATACCGGACTTGGAAGCATTGTAGCTGCGCCTGATAGTAATTATCATTTCCGTAAGCAATGCGGACAAATAAGCTTCGGAATCAAGCATTTTAAGACGGTATTCATCAATTATTCTATATAACAGGTTGCGTATAGTAATATGATCATGAAGACTCATGACAACGGGAAAATCAGTACCTAATAGTTGTAAATCGTCATGCCTAAACCAAGTCTTTTCATCGTCTGACATGTTTTCTTTATTTTTTAGTGAAACAGGAATTCTTTCCGACAATTCATCCTTAAAAAAATCAAAGTGAACATGAGGCTGACAGGTAGAATCACTTCCACTGCGTAAAACATGATGCACGTCAGGACGAAGAAAAATAATATCGTCCTTTTGGGCGAGATATTGGTTGGTGTCTATTTCAATTATCATCGAACCTTCAGCGATATATATAATCTCATAATCCCATATAGAACGAGACAATTTCCATTTTTTATTAATTGTATCGTGCATCGAAAATCTTACGTAAGGCATCATATTATTTTTCTCCTGTTTGTTATATTATAGCTGTTCCTATAAACAAAATCAATATGTAATCGCCTTAAGAATTTAGAAATTTTTGACAAAAATAATGCTATAAAACAAAACTCGCAATAGGGGTTTATAAGATAAAATTTGAGTGATAAAACAACAAAAAAAGAATACACATATAATATTACTTTCATTTTTTTGCGGAAGGTGGATTAGGTCTTGGTTTCGGCAAAGCATTAGTACTATTATTTTTTTCTGCTTTGCCTTTGTCTTCGGTCAGCCGCTAAAAAATGCTTCACTGAAGCATTTTCTTAACGCTCTTGTTCAAATCCCTATCATGTCTTTCTCTATCGATAACACCACTCTCTAAATCGTACTCTTATTTCGGCGGAGAGATAGGGATTAGGTCTTGGCTTCGGCAAAGCATTAGTACTATTATTTTTTTCTGCTTTGCCTTCGCCTTCGGTCAGCCGCTAAAAATGCTTCACTGAAGCATTTTCTTAACGCTCTCGTTCAAATCCCTATCATTCATTTTGCCGCTATAAAACAGAAAGACGACTTCTTTTTAGAAGTCGTCTTTCTGTGGCGGAGAGATAGGGATTTGAACCCTAGGTGACTTTCTGGGCCACGCACGATTTCGAATCGTGTGCATTCGACCTCTCTGCCATCTCTCCATTTTATGAGTATATATTAGCACAACACTCAAGCTTTTGCAAGCATTTTTGCTACCTTTTATCCATATTCACCTTTTGTATATGTATAATGCTATTTTTTAAAGTACATATTTTTAATTCCAATTAACCCTTTTTATTATTCTATAAAGATTTATCGGTAGCAAAGAAAAGTTTATACCTTATTGTTTTCTACTATTATCGAATCTATATTAATGTTTCCTTCAATTACCTCTATAACAACTTCGGTTAACTCTTCACTAGTTATATAGAAGGCAATATACGACTCTTCCTTGTTCTTCAAAGTATATTTATTTTCTTTTCCGTTTACGTTAACTTTTATGCTACATATATCCTGTTGCCTAACAATTAACGCAAAACACCCTGCAAAACTATATTCTATCCTTCCGTTTCCTAATATCGTCCTCCCAAATTCGCTAAGTTCTTTGTTTTCAACAAAGTTTTTATTGTCGCCCTTGTAATAACTAAGAACATAAGGAGAATACTCTCTTCCCGAAATAGTATAGCTAAACTCTATTTGTGAAATAGTTACATACTTATTTGAGGAAGATTGTGCCCTTGTATCGGTTACATATAGCTTGTAGTATCTAAACTCTGCACTTTGGAAAGTGGCATTTACTGAATTTGCATTTAGTTCCAACTCCCTGTATTCACCCAAAATAAACCAGTTGCTGTTATCCAAACTTCCATAAAGCTTAAAACTTATCGGTAAATTGTACTGCCCGGTGGTCCTTGAGATAATCTTAATTGAGTTATAAGTTCCAATCTCACCCATATCGGCAATTAATACAAAGGGATTTTCTTCCGATAAAAAGTTATTTCTCTCATTATGATAGAATGTATCGGGATTGCCGTCAAAAATATTATCTATCCCCTCTCCGTCGCTCCATGAGCCCATGTTACCGTCAATTAAAGTATGTGTACCGCTTGAAGAGCTTGCGGCACTCACAGCTGCTGTGTATGTACGAGTATATTTTTCTTGAGAAACAAAATTATTATTTTCAATTATCATATCATTAGTACAAAGGTAGACCGTTGCGACGGTTTTCATACTTTCATTATCGCCAAGCTTCGCCATTCCGAGCTCTGTGTAGGCATCCTGATAATGTCTTGATAAAGTTATTTCCTTAAAATACAAATAATCTCCTTTCTTTAACGACAAATTAACGACATGCTCTCCTTCAAGTGCAAAACTCGGATGATCGCTATTCAAAGAAAGTACTTGCTCAAGTGCTGAAGAATTTACGCCAATATAAAGCGTGTTATTTCCTCTTCCGCTTCTAAGGCAAAATGCATAATCTCCACTTTCTGCAATATATATTTTTCCTTCAACCACACCTATTTGATTGTTTGCCAATCCGTTTATAAAAGTAGTGGTGTTCTTATAGGTATTTTTATCTGTAAAACCTTCAAATCTATTCTTTACAGCCTCATCTACGGTAGAATACTTAACCTCTCCCTCGTATTTATACTTTGTAACTTCAACTTGATTTTTATAGTATTGTCTGAATTCGATGTTCAAGGTTACATCCCGGGTCTCCCTTTCGCCTTCAAGCCCGACCACAAGTTTCATTACTCCTGAATATTCATCATTATCGGGAGTATATCTATATACATTCTCTTCCAAACGTTCAAGCTTTCCGTTCAAAGGAAGTGATATACTCTTTATTCGATAGGAATAGCCCTCCGGTACAATTAAACTTTCGTTAAAATCCATTATAATTTGCTCTCCCCTTTCAATAAGGTAAGGCTTTACGGTTTCAGAGAATACTTCACCTCTGTCATAATAACTTCTTCCGGTTTGATAGATACTGGCAATCGGTATAAAATTAATACGATCCGAAGTGTCATACAGAGATTTAATCTCCTCTGACAAGGTCTGATTCAGAATGTTTTCAAAGTAATACGTGAAGTTATATTCCGTGACGAGAGATAAAGCCTCATACCATCCGTCTACACCAAGTTTCTTTTGAATTCTTGCAGCCTTTGTAAATATATCCGTTCCGAATGTATGTATTAAATCGGCATAAACGTTAAGTGCGTTCTGAGGTTTGTCTGACTTTTGGTTTTCAACTGTTTCTCTAAGACTTCTCGAAGGATCGGTATATCTGTTCCACCCGGAAAGAGTGCTATCATTAAGGGAACGTTTCTCCGAAATTTTAGTATACAACACATAAGATAACAGGGACGTGGCATTATTGGTCACCTCGTTAGTTTTACTGTTTTCCATCCCGTAACTTTGATAGAGATGATTATATTCATGTATTAGCCCCCAAAAACCATCTGTAACCATGGAATCATAATTCAATGCTCCAGATAACCAAGAGCACGGTGCATTGACCCAAGAATGCCCTCCTTGAAATGCAACTGCGGCTCCTGCGGCTACAAAACAATCATACACATACCCGACACCGATTGAGGCGTTAGCTGAACACGGAACTTGCCTACTCGTCCTAGTTATTTTCTCCCAAAGATCTCCGCACCTTACAAGATTATCGTAGTCAAAATTTGCATATGCTTTTGGACCGGAGTGTCTTACCCCTAAGTCCCATATTTCAAAATCAAAATACGGAGCTGAATAATCTTTCATCTCCTCCACTTCTTCTGCTGTAGTCTGTCCATATATAAAATGCGCATACTTCACAGCACCGGAAATTGTTACTGTAAAGGTAGTATCAAACTTTGCAGGATAAATATAAATAGGACCGCCCAATGGATTGCCAACATATGCCGTAGTTGTAGTTACCGACATTTTATTTGCAATGACCGGCATACGAGAGAAATCGTCCCGAGCAGTCCATATGTTATTTACGACATTTCGATGACTGACCTGCCCGACAACGACTAAAAGGGAACCTCCGATTGCAGAAAGGTCGTTCTCGGAAATTTCAATCTTCACAACCTCACCTGCAGGAGCATAAAGACCTGTAACATAATTGCGAACCTCTTTAGCAGCAATAGTTATTTTCTCTACAACGGCTTGTTCATCATCTGCCACATTGCCATAGTACATTCCTTCCGCCGAGGTATGCTTATAAATGCACTTACCCGTAAGTTGACCATTCAAAAGGTAATTGCCGTTTTCGTCCATCGTGTTATAGGTGGAATCGGAAGCAAACATAAGAGATGATTCCTTAATAAGATTTTCTTTTTCCTCTGTTGTAATGTCGGACAGACTCGTACCGTAAACAGGATAACGTTCGCATAGACCTTCATTTGAGCTCTCCTCCGGTATACTCCTTTCTACGACACCTATGGTTTCACTCCATTGATTAACCTTCCCTGAAAAAACTTCTTGAAAATCCATTTTAGTCAATGTGGACAATTGATCCGAAGGCTCCTGATTGCCGTTATCTGTCGACCCTTTATCATCGGATTTATTATTATCGTTGTCAAATTTGAATTTACATCCACTTATGCCGACTAGAATTACAAAAATCATTATGAGAGAAACAAATAGTAATGTATTCTTTCTTATCTTTTGCCTTGTCATAGCTACCTACCATTAGTCAAGTTTATTATATGATAACACAAACAAAATGCAATTTAAAACACTTTTTGTATAATCATATTGATTTTAGTTTTATTCGAATAATTAAAACTGCGTTTCCACGTAAAGCAATGCTAAGCATAAGTGTTGAGTGCACCTTTTAAGGTCTACAAAATAGACACATCTCACATCCTAAAATACAATTGACTTTCATAAGAATTGTGGTAAAATTGAATAAACGTAGAACTTATAGAGAAAGATGCTACACACAAAGGAGAAGGAAAGCGTTATGGCAAAATTGTATTTCAAATTCGGAGCTATGGGCTGCTCGAAAACGGCACAAGCGTTAATAACCAAGTTCAATTATGAGGAAAGAGGAATGAAGGTTTTGTTATTAAAACCTTCAATTGACACGCGTGACGGTGCAGATATTTTAAGATCCAGAATCGGATTGACAGCCAAAGCAGTTGTTGTAGGAAACAATGAAAATATATATGATTTATACACAAATGTTTATTCGGATAGAGACGTCATTATTGTAGACGAATGTCAATTCCTCTCACCCGAACAGGTCGACGAACTCGGACAAATCGTTATCGATTTTAATATTCCCGTTCTTTGCTTTGGACTAAGAACCGACTTCTTAACAAATATGTTCCCCGGTAGTAAACGTCTTTTTGAAATTGCAGAATCCATCACTGAAATCAAATCGGTATGTAAGTGCGGTGCAAAAGCGACCGTTAACGCAAGATTAGACGACAACGGTAACGTTGTATACTCGGGAGAGCAAGTATGCTTAGGCGGTAATGACAGATACGTTCCCATGTGCAGAAAATGTTGGCTTAAACATAAAGACGAGCAAGGAGAAACAACTAATGAATAAGATTATAATTGGTTTTGCAGGCGGTACTGGAAGCGGAAAAACCACTCTTGCAAATAGGGTTAGCTCAACCTTTGAGGGTGACTCGGCAATTCTTAGAATGGATAGCTATTACAAAGACTTTCCCGAGCTTTCCCTCGAGGAAAGAAAAAAGATCAACTACGACCACCCCGATTCCTTCGACACTACTCGCTTCATAGAAGATATCAGAAGACTGAAGAGAGGGGAAACAATCGAATCTCCCATTTATAATTACAGCGAATATAAGCGTGAAGACAAAACATTAACGATAGAGTCAAAGAAGCTGATTATTTTGGAAGGTTTATTCCTTTTTGAAAATCCCGAGCTCCTAGACTTAATCGACTTAAAGGTTTACGTAGACACAGATGCCGATGTAAGAATAATTCGAAGAATCATGCGTGACGTAAAAGAAAGGGGAAGAACTCTTGATTCCGTGGTACTGCAATACCTTACAACGGTAAAGCCCATGCACGAAAAATTTATTGATCCCGAAAAGAAAAAAGCCGATATTATAGTTCCCGAAGGTGGTTATAACGAGGTTGCATTCGATATGATAGTTACTTCCATTAAGCAAAAATTGTTGAGTTAACTAGGGGTTACATAAAGTAAATCGTATACACCTTTTCAAAAAAATGTTTAGTAGCTTAATGCTCTAAACTTTTTTTGAATATAAACATTGCATTATATACGTTAATATCTTCAATTGACTTGGATAATATAGTGATTTCAACATGAAAATACAAAGTCAATATGCAATTCGACAAAAAAGATGCTATATTATTGGTATCCGAAGAATTCAGAGAAATTCATTAATCAATAAAAGCCATGTATGGAGGATAATAATATGGGATTTTTAAAAAATAAGGGCTACAAGATTGACGTCGTTTTCGTAATCGATGCTACTGAAAATATGACGCCGATTATGAGCAGGATTAAGGCTACTATTTTATCTTTTGGAGATAAAGTTGTTCGGAATTGTGATGATTTCAATAAGCCTGTTGATCAATTACGTTTAAGAGTCATCGACTTTGCCGACTTCGCCTCCAAAGGTAAAGATGCAATTCGCTTATCCGACTTCTATACTATGCCCGAGCAAAGGGCAGAATTCAGAGAAAGAGTAAATAATATCGATATCGATATGAATGGCAGCGATCATCCCGGGAATGCCCTCGAAGCGTTGTATCACGCGATCAACTCCGACTGGGTTAAAATCGAGACGGGCGAAAGGGGACGTCACGTTATAGTATTGGCGACAAACTCGGTCCCCCTATTTTTACAAGAGCGTGCAGGATGTATTGGTTATGATGCAAGCAATTATCCTGCCAATATCGAAGAGCTTGCCGAGATATGGGAAGAAAGTACTCAATCCAATATTACCAACTTATCTCCCCACTGCAAGAGACTTTTCTTATATGCTCCAACAGGTAGCGACAAAGAAGGACACACCTGGGGTGATGTTCCTTATTGGTCTTATAGTCTACCTTGTACTTCCTTTGATTATTTTACAGAAGAAGATCTGATAGTTGAAATGATACATGGATATTAAATACATCTTGTATCGCAATACAATTTGTTCTGAATACACATTGTACTTTGATAGGTATTATTACAGTATTGTGATATATATTAAGTGCATAATAAAACTCTTTATTCAAAAATCGCTTATCGATTTTAAACGACGACTGTTTTTTCAATTCTTATATTAACTATCAAATCGAATAAATTATAATCGAGTGTATTACAGCAAAATAAACCACGAAAGCACAAGAAATTGAAAGCAAATTGGATAAAAAAAAGAAGGCTTTCTTTGCTTACTTCGAAGAAACTCACAGAGATGATATTAATAATCTCGAAGTAAGCTTGAAAGCACAAAAGGAAAAGCTTATCTCTGAAAACGATAAAAAAGCAGGCAATAAACCGTTTTTTTGTAACCACAAACACGCATTATCTTTTTAATGCGTGCTTTTTATATACATGATAAACAAATAATAATTATTATTGTTATAAAAAACCGACTATTGGTACACCGTGTACATATATATTTCCATTAGGTGAACGAAAACACTTAGCGACATTTCTTTTCCTTGTTTTGCTCTCAAAGTTAGGAAAAGTATATTATTTTTCT